>JBGMRN010000337.1:0-3020 GCA_048061535.1 Thermoanaerobaculales bacterium
CCACCAAGGGACACCAGGCCGACATCGGTGGGAACGTGCGCGGTGGCTACAACCCCAACGCCACTGAGGTTTGGCAGGAGGGGTTGCGCATCCCCGCGGTCAAGGTGTACGAACGCGGCGAGTTCCGTCGCGATGTCTGGGACCTGATCTTCGCCAACGTTCGCCTCGACATCGTGCAGGAGGACATGCGGGCCGAGATCGGGGCTTGCACCGTCGGGGAGCGGCGCCTGGTGGCTCTGGTCGAGAAGTACGGGATCGACCGCTTCGAAGCTCACAAGGAATACCTCTTCGAGGCGACCCGCAAGATGATGGAAGCCGAGATCCGCACCATACCCAACGGCGTCTACGAGGGCGACGGCCGGGTGCACTTCGACGGGAAGAACGTCGGCTCCAAGTACACCATTCGAGTCAAGATCACGGTCGAGGACGACCACATCACGTTCGACTACTCGGACACGGACCCGCAGACCAACGCCTTCGTGAACGGGATCTACGCCTCCAGCGCCTCTGCAACGCTGTTGACCTTCCTGCAGATGGTGAACCCCGACATTCCCCACAACCACGGCATGGTCCAGCCGATAGACATCATCATCCCCGAGGGCACGATCCTCAATGCCGCCTATCCCGCGGCGACGACGTTCGGAAACCACCTGTGCCCTCCCAACGCCGATGCCATCATGCGCGCCCTGGCCCCGGTCATCCCCACCCGGGTAACCGCCGGTTGGAACAATCTGCTGTGCTCACTGTCCACCGGGGACGACCCCCGCAAGGAGGACACGTATGTCGACATCATGTTCATGGGCCTCAAGGGCGGCTCCGGAGCCATGTGCGACACCGACGGCTACGACCATATCGGGATGATCGATGCCTCGGGCGGCTTGCTCGACCAGGACTACGAGATGTTCGAGCAGCAAACGCCGCACCTCCTCATCAAGCACGAGTTCTCCACCGACTCGGCAGGAGCGGGCCGGCACCGCGGTGGACTGGGCGTTGAAACGCGATATCGCGTTGGCTCCGACGACGTGCAGATGGTGACTTTCGGTGACGGCGACGAGGAGCCGGCCTTCGGCCTCGACGGGGGGACCGACGGAACCTTGAACAAGATCGAGCTGCACTATCCCGATGGCCGGATATACCAGACGACCAGCAAGGACCTCATCGAAGCGGTACCCAAAGGCACGTTGTACGTGCAGCAAGCCGGGGGTGGCGGCGGATATGGTGATCCCCACCAGCGCCCCGCTGCCAAGGTCCTCGAGGAGGTCCGTGACGACATCATCTCTCGCGCCGCGGCCCGCGACGTCTACGGCGTGGTAATCACCGACGACGACTTGGAGCTAGACGAGAGCGCGACCGCCGGGCTCCGGGGCGGCAACTGAGCCATGGACTTTGCGCTGAACGAGGAGCAAGAGGCGGTTCGCCGGCTCTTTCGAGAGTTTTCCGACAACGAGATCGGGCCGCAGGCAAGCGACCTCGATCGCAACCCGCGCTTCCCCTCCGAGCTGTTCAGCGCGGTGGGGGATCTGGGATTCTTCGGCATGCGCTACCCGGAGCCACTCGGCGGAGGGGCCGACACCCTGTCCTATCTACTGGCGGTCGAGGAGCTGGCACACGGCTCCCTGGCGGTGGCGGCCGCCTGCAGCATGCAGTCGCTCATGGGCACCTTCTTCGTCCACCGTTTCGCCGAGGGCGACGTCCGGGAGCGACTGGTGGAACCGGCACTGCGAGGTGAGATCATCGGCACGATTTGCATGACCGAGCCGGACGCCGGCAGCGACCTGTTTGCGATGACGACCAGCGCCGAGGAGGGCGACGGCGCCTGGCTCATCTCCGGGCAGAAGACCTGGATCACCTCGGCTCCGGTGGCCGACATGTTCACCGTATTCGCCCGGACCGGGGACCGAGAGCTCAGCATCTTCCTGGTCGAAAAGGGTGCCCCGGGCCTCACGGTGGGGCGTTCTATCGACAAGATGGGCGTCAAAGCCTCACTGACCTCGGAGGTCTTCTTCGACAAGACCCCGGCAACCGCCATGTTGGGCCACCGGGGGGAGGGCATCGCCAGCCTGCGGGAGATCCTGGCCGAGATTCGCCTGATGACGGCCGCCCTGGCGCTCGGGGTGGCTGCCGCGGCTTTTGAAGACGCGCTCGCCTACTCCCAGGAGCGGGTCCAGTTCGGCAAGGCTATCAGCGAGTTCCAGTCGATCCAGATCCACCTGGCCGAAATGCGCACCAAACTGGAGGCGGCTCGCCATTTGACCTACTGGGCGGCGTGGCGCGCCGAGCGCGGTCTGGAGAACGCCGACCAGGCTGCGATGGCCAAGCTGTTCGCTTCCGAAGTCGCGCTCGAAGTCTGCGACCGGGCGGCACGGGTCATGGCCAGCTACGGCTACGCCAGCGAGTTTGCCGTCGAACGCTACCTCCGTGATGTCCGGTTCACCCTCATCGGTGGAGGGACGTCCGAGATCCTTCGCCTCAATATCGCCCGCGGGCTGACCAGATGAGCACTCCTCCGATCAAGGCGCTCATTGCCAAACCGGGCCTGGACGGTCACGACGTCGGAGCCAAGATCATTTGCCGTGCCTTGATGGATGCCGGCATGGAGGTGATCTACACCGGGCTGCGCCGCTCCCCCGCCGCTATCGCCGCGGTGGCCGCCGAAGAGGACCCCGACGTCATCGGCCTCTCCGTGCTCTCGGGCGCCCATCTGCCGCTGACCGCCAAGGTGATCGAGGAACTCGACAAGCGCGGCGTCGACGACGTGCTGCTGATCGTCGGCGGGAACATTCCCGCCGACGACCGCGACGCCATGCATGAGCTCGGCATCAAGGGGGTCTTTCCCACAGGGACCCCCCTCAACAACGTCGTGGAGTTCATCAAGCGGGAGGTGCCGCGATGAGCAGCCGGGAACCGGATCGAGTCGTCTGGGAATCGGGGCTGGAGATCAAGCCGGTATACGGTCCTGCGGACCTGGAGAGCTCCGGCGGTGACGCCGGGATCGGGCTTCCGGGCGAGTACCCCTTCAC
>JBGMRN010000338.1:0-2988 GCA_048061535.1 Thermoanaerobaculales bacterium
CCGGCACCCACCAGGTGAAGGGCAAGGAGGAGCCGCTCTCCGCCTGGCGCGCGGTGCGGGTTGCGGGAGAACGGGGGGGTCGGGGCCGGGCCGACACCCTCGAACCGCCCTTCGTCGGCCGGTCCGCCGAGCTGCGGCTTCTCAAGGACACGCTCCACGCCACCGGCCGCGACGGACGCGCCCGGCTCGTGTCCCTTGTCGGCCAGGCGGGGATCGGCAAGAGCCGGCTGGTCTGGGAGCTCAAAAAGTATGTCGACGGGTTGGTGGAGGACGTGTTCTGGCACGAGGGAAGGTCGCCCGCCTACGGGGACGCCCTGGCACTGTGGGCCCTGGGGGAGATGATCCGCGGTCGGGCCAGGGTTCAGGAGACCGATACGGCGACTGTTACCGCCGAGCGGCTCGCCGACACGGTCGCCGCCCATGTCGTGGCCGAGGAGGCCGATTGGGTCTATGACCGTCTCGCCGCCCTGCTGGGGGTGGGCGATTCGGTGGGCAGCGAACGCACCGAGCTGTTCGCTGCAGTCCGGGCCCTCTTCGAAGGGATAGCCGCCCGGGGAACGACAGTGCTCGTGTTCGAGGATCTCCACTGGGCCGACCCCGGACTGTTGGAGTTCATCGAAGAGCTTCCCGACTGGTCCCAGAACCACCCGATCCTGGTGGTGACTGTGGCCCGGCCCGACCTGGTGGACCGCCGCCCCGACTGGGGTTCGGGCCGTCGCGGCTTCACCTCCCTGTACCTGACTCCCCTTGCCGACGAGGAGGTGGCGAATCTGATTCGTGGGACGGTCACCGGGATGCCGGAGCCGGCGGTGGAGCGGATCGTCGGAGCTGCGGGTGGGGTGCCGTTGTTCGCCGTGGAGATGCTGCGGACCCTGCTGAGCGACGGTCGTCTGGTGCTGGTCGACGGCGTCGCCACCGTGACGGGCCAGCTAGGGGAGATCGAGGTCCCGTCCACCGTGCAGGCGGTCATCGCCGCTCGACTCGACTGGCTCCCGGCGGACGAGCGTGAGTTGGTCCGGGACGCGGCGGTGCTCGGCCAGTCCTTCACAGTGGAGGGGCTGGCCGCACTGCGCGACGAGGGCGTCGACAAGCTGGAGCGGCGCCTCGGCGGTCTGGTCCGCCATGAGATCCTTGAGCTGAACCGCGACCCTCGCTCCCCGGAACGGGGTCAGTACCGGTGGGTGCAGACGGTGCTGCGCGAGGTTGCCTACGGACGGATTTCGCGCCAGGACCGCCGCGACCTTCATCTGCGGGTAGCCCGATATTTCCGGGCCGTCGACGACCCGGAATTGGCGCCGGTGGCTGCATCCCACTTCGTCGCCGCCTCCGAGCACACCGCGGGGACAGATCCCGAGCTTCAGGCGGAGATGGTAGAGGCACTGCGGGCGGCGGTACGCCGGGCTCAGGCCCTCCACGCCCACGAACAGGTGCTTTCGCTGGTGGCCACCGCCCTCCCGGTGGTGCCCGACGAGATCGTTGTCGAGCTGCGGGAGGCGGGGGCGTGGGCGGCGGTCCGGCTGACCGACGACGGCGAGGCCGACCGCCATGTCGTCGCCCTCCGCGACCTGGCCGCCGCCGGAGCCGATTCTTCGTGGTCCCACCGGGCGGTGGCCCTGGCCGGGTGGGTGGCGAACGAGACCCGGCGCCCCACCCAGGCCTTGGAAATGATGACGTCGCATCTAGACGCCCACCCTGACCTGCTGGCGGACTGTTACCTGGCCAGGGTCGCCGTCTACCTGTCGCGGGCGCTGATGCTCACCGGTGACAACGCCGCCGCGGCGCCTCTGGCCGACGAGGCCCTGGGAGCGGCGGAGCATTTCGGTCTGATCGAGGAGGTGGCCGACGCCATGATCACCCGGGGAACGGCGCTGTCGGGAGACCGAATCCATCAGGCGATGGCCTTGCTGCAGGGTGCCCTGGCGCTCTCCCGGGAGCACGGGCTGACGGCCTCGGAGTGGCGGGCGCTGGTGAACATCGGGTACGCGTCGCCGGACCTGGCAGAGACGATGGCGGCGTCGCAAGAGGCCTTCGATAGTGCCAAGAGGGTCGGCGACCGGGCCCAGACCACATTCGTGGCGGGCAATGTCGTCAGTCACGCCCTTTTCACCCTGGATCTCGACGCGGCTGAGCGAGTACTGGAGGATGATCCGGTCTGGTCGGACAGCCCCGGCAACCGGATCACCCGCCTCGCCTATCGGATCCGGGTCGAGCTCTATCGGGGTGACCGGGAGCGGGTCGAGGCCCTGCTCGCCGAGGCCACCGATCTGCTGTCCGAGGAGGCGGAGGTCCAGCAGAAACTCAATCTCGAGCGTGCCCGGGCCTTCGTCGATATGGCTGGCGGCTGCTACCGGGCCGTTTTCGAGCTGGGGCGGCGCCACTTCGAGGAGCTGCCCTTCGCCCCGGGGGTCTCCGTCGAGCTGGCTGTGAACGGTGCAGCCCTCAGTGGGGACCCGGAACAGCTTCGGGAGGCGGAGAAGATGGCCCAGACCTTGCCGGAGGGCGACATCAATACGGGCTCGGTTCGGTGGCCGGGGATCATGCTGGCCCTGGTGGGTGGGGATACCGAGCGTGCCGTTGGAGAGGCCGACGCCTTCTTGGACTGGTTGGAGGAACGGGGCTTGCGGTGGCAACTGTTCATCGACCTCACCTCGGCGGTCCGGCACCTGCCGCCGGACCACGAGGCCCGAAGCCGCTACATCGCGCGCATCCGGGCGCTCACCGACGAGGCAGAAGCCCCCGGCCTCTGGGAGTTTGCCGAGCGCGCCCTGGACTGAGGCCCCAGAGGACATCTCCTGACACGAAACCGGGCCAATCACATACCATGGCCTTGCTCTGACTACCAGAGGACACGAAGCAGCCATGGAATCCATCGAACTCAGCTTCACCACCGGACACCGGCCGGCGACCGTAGATCTCACCTCGGAAGTCGCAGTTTTCTGCGCCGACAAGGGTGACGGGCTGGTCTCGGTATTCGTGCCACACGCAACT
>JBGMRN010000339.1:0-2978 GCA_048061535.1 Thermoanaerobaculales bacterium
TGCTGTCGGGCCGAGGTCACGCACTTCGTCCGGCCTTGGGACCAACGTGCGGCTCGGGCAAGTCCACCCTGAGCGGCACGGCTCATGATCGACGAAGCCAGGCGCGCCGAGATCCGTCGCCTCTACTACGCCGAGCACTGGCGCATCGGCACCATTGCGAGTGAACTCACACTTCATCCCGATACCGTGCGGACTGCACTCGAGACCCCGCGCTTTGGTCGGCGCACGATCGTTCGGATGAGTGCTCTCGATGCCTACGCCGACTTCATCCGCGCAACGCTCGAGCAGTATCCGAAGCTGCGTGCCACGCGCATCCACGAGATGATCGCCGCGAGAGGCTACGGGGGATCGGTCTCTCAGACACGAAGACTGGTGCGAAGGCTGCGCCCTCGCCCCAAGGCCGAAGCCTATCTCCGGCTTCACACGATGCCCGGTGAAGAGGCCCAAGTCGACTGGGGGCACTTTGGCAAGGTCAAGGTCGGCCGCGCCGAGCGCCCGCTGTCGGCCTTCGTGATGGTGCTGTCCTGGTCGCGGGCCATCCATGTGCTCTTCACCCTCGATCAGACGATGGAGAGTTTTCTGCGCGGCCATCTGCACGCCTTCGAGTACTTTGGGGGTTCTGCCAGGACGCTCTTGTACGACAACCTCAAGACCGCCGTCCTGGCCCGCCAAGGGCAGGCGATTCAGTTCCATCCCAGGCTGCTCGAACTCGCAGGCCACTACCACTTCATGCCGCGTCCGTGCGCGGTAGCACGGGGCAACGAGAAGGGGCGCGTCGAACGGCAGATCCGTTTCCTGCGAGATCGCTTCTTTGCCGCGCGCCACTTCCGCGACGTCGATGACCTCAACGCCCAGTTCGTGCGCTGGCGCACTGAGTGGGCGCATGCGCGACCCTGCCCCGGGGACCCGGACAAGACGGTCGCCGAGTCCTTCGTGGAAGAACAGCCTCGCTTGCTCTCCCTGCCCGAGCATCCCTTCGAGTGCGACCTCGTCGTGCCCAAGACCAGCGGCAAGACGCCCTACCTGCGTTTTGATCGCAATGACTACTCGATCCCCCCCGAGCTCGTGCGCAAGCCCGTCACCTTGGTCGCCAGCCACGACACCGTGCGCATCCTCGATGGCGGGGTCGAGGTGGCGCGCCACGCCCGCTCTTACGACCGAAGGCAGGTGATCGAAGACCCTCGCCACATCGCAGCCCTTGTGGCCTACAAGCGCGAGGGCCGCGCCGCCAAGGGGCGCGATCGTTTGCTCGCTGTCCTGCCCCATGCCGAGGTCTTCTTCATGAAGATGATCGAGCGCGAGGTGCCGCTCGCGCAGGCCACGGCCCAGCTCACGCGGCTGCTCGATGACTATGGCGCACTCCAGACCGATGCCGCACTGCAGACCGTCGTCGAGCGCGACACACCCAGCCTGGCCTCGGTGGCGCTCTGGCTCGAGCAAGAACGTCGTAAGCGGCACCCCGTGCCCAGAGTTCCCGTCGCGCTGCCCGACCGTCCCGAGGTACGGGACTTGCGCGTCACCCCTCATGACCTGGAGAGATACGATGCCCTCACGAACTCCCACGACCCCTCCCACGACGAAGACGATGAAGAACGCTGAGCTGGCGGAGCAGCTCGCCCGCCTGGGCCTCACTCGAACGGCCGAGGATCTCGACGACTTCCTCGCACGCGCGACCAAGAAGCGCTGGTCACCCCGCGTGCTGCTCGAAGAACTGGCCCGAGAGGAGATCGCCGAGCGAGAGCGACGCTCGCTCGAACGGCGCAAGCGAGGCGCCAAGCTCGGGCGCTTCAAGCCCATCGACCAGTTCGATTGGAACTGGCCTACGAAGATCGAGCGAAGCGTGCTCGACCGGGCGCTCGGTGGGGACCTCGTCAAGAAGCGCGAGAACCTGGTGATGGTCGCCGCTCAGGGGCTCGGCAAGACCATGCTGGCACGCAACATCGCCCACGAAGCCGTGCTCGACGGCTACTCGGCACTCTTCGTCGAGGCGTCGAAGATGTTGCTCGATCTCGGTGCCCAGGAGTCCGCACGCGCGCTCGAACGCAAGCTCGCCCACTACGCGCGACCCGATCTGCTCTGCATCGACGAAGTGGGGTACCTCTCCTACGACGCCCGCGCCGCGGACCTGCTCTTCGAGATCGTCTCCAGGAGATACGAGCGCAAATCCATCGTCATCACCACCAATCTCGCGTTTGCGGACTGGCCCGACATCTTCCCCAATGCGAGCTGTGTCACGGCGCTCATCGATCGGCTCACCCACCATGCCGACATCTGCCTCATCGAGGGCGAGAGCTATCGGCGAAGGGAAGCCGAGCAGGCGCAAGCCGCCAGGATGAAGGACCGGGACGAGGGCAAGCCGTGAGGTCCCGATCCTCTTTGCCCACTCCACGGCAGATCGCAGAGACGCCCGAACTCGTCGCACTGCATGCGCTCGTGCTCGCACTCGAACTGGCCACCAGGGTCATGATTGCCGCACACCCGGATCTCGATGGCGACGAGGCCCCCTACTGGGTCACGTCGACCGACCAGGGGAGGCGCAGTGCACTTCGAATCGCGAACAGCGCCTCACGGCTCAAGGGGCTCGTCGAAGAATACATCGCTCAACACACGACATGCTCGGAGAACAGGGGCTTCGATCTCGAAGACGATCTGCCGTTCTGAGAGGGGAGAATCAAATCGCTGTGACGGCTCGGCTGCATGTTCAGATTTCTACGTTTTTGCGTGCTCGCCAACAACCCTGCACGAGCTGACACCCACCGATGCCTCGAAGCGCTACGTGGAGATGATGGGCGGCGTCGATGCGGTCGTGAAGAAGGCGAAGCCCTACTACGAGAAGGGCGAGTACCGCTGGGTCGCTCAGGTCGTGAACCATGCCGTCTTTGCCGATCCGACCCACAAGGGGGCACGCAACCTCCAGGCCGATGCGCTGGAGCAGCTCGGCTATCAAGCCGAGTCCGGCCCCTGGCGGAACTTCTACC
>JBGMRN010000340.1:0-1306 GCA_048061535.1 Thermoanaerobaculales bacterium
GGCGGACGAGTGGGCGGCCCGCAAGCGGCTGGCCCCGGAGGTTTGCCCGCCGGAGTTGGAAGAACTCGACCGCGTTGCGAGGAATGCCGGGGCGTTGGCGGTGAAGGCATGCGGCGCCGGGGGAGGGGGCAGCCTCCTGGTCTGGCACACGCCTGCCGCACGCGAGAAGATCGCATCGGCTCTGACGTCGGCCGCGGCCCGAGGTCGCCTACTGGCGAACGGCGTCGCGGCGGAAGGCATTGTCCTTGATTGAGGCGCCGGAAAACGGGTGAAACGTTCGGGCTACTCCGGGATGCGGAGTTTCTGACCCACCTTGATCAAGTTCGGGTCGTCCAGGATATCGCGGTTCGCTTCGAAGATCTTCATGTACTGACCGGCCTGGCCGTAGAATTTCTGCGAGATGGCGCCGAGAGTATCGCCCGCGACGACCTCGTAGGTGCGTTCGGCGGCGGCCGGTGTCGGCGCGGACGCAGCCTCGGTAACCGGTGCGGTCGCTTCAGCTTTCTCGACCACGATTGCGTTGACGATGTTGTCGGCCTTGACCGCCTGGTCAAGCTTCTCCATGGCCAGGTTGGCCGTCTCACGGCTGTCGGCCCGGCCTTTGAGGGTCACGACCTTGCCGTTGACCTCGGCGTGGAGGCCCTCGAGTCCCGGCGTCGTGCTGCCGATCGAGTTGACTGCTTCCTGAATTTGGTCCTCAAATTTCTTTCCGAACATGTCGAAGAGTCCCATGGGCCGGTGCTCCTTTCAAGTGCTGTTTCTGTCGTCGGATTCACTATAGCAGGACTGGCTATAATCTTACCCGCACTCCTCAGCGGAGACCGTCGCGAGGGGCTCAAGGCGTAGTAGGAATTGGTGAGATAAACGGGCCGAGCAATTTCAGGATCGGGGGCGCTGATGAGTGATGACGAACTTTTTCTAGGAAAAGAGCTCGACGGGGACGAACGGGTTTTCCTCGACATGGACCACCTGACGACCCATGCGGTCTGTCTGGGGATGACCGGCTCCGGGAAGACGGGCCTCGGAATCGTCGCTCTCGAGGAACGTGCGTTCCGCCTCACGCAAGGCGGCGTCGAAGTTCAAGACCGCGACGGGCAAGCGCCGAATGCGGCGCACGGCCGAAGGGGCGGTGATCGAATCGGAGCGGGAGATCGAACGGATCGAGGACGAAATTCAAGACCTTGCCGACGAGCTCCAGGACGAGATCGACCGCATCGCCGCGGAGTCCGAGGAGAAGGCCGAGAGAATTGAGGAGGTCGCGGTCAAGGCCAGGAAGGCCGCCATCGAGGTCGTCGAGTTGAAGCTG
>JBGMRN010000340.1:1406-2969 GCA_048061535.1 Thermoanaerobaculales bacterium
CTCGGGCCGCTCGGGGAGTCGGCGGCCGCGCAGGTTTTCGCGCCGCAGGCGCCCAACAGAACGAGCAGGAAAATCGAAAAAACCTTCATGATTCGCGCTCCTGATATTTGGTTGCGACATAGTCGTCGATGATGGCGATGAAGAGATCGCCGACCTCCTCCGGAGTCCCGCCGAGGGTCGTGATTCGGCGACCGTCGATGAAGACCGGGCAGCGGGGCTCCTCAGCGGTCCCGGGGAGGCTGATGCCCACGTTCGCGGCCTTTGATTCTCCCGGTCCGTTGACGACACAGCCCATCACGGCCAGGGTGAGGTCTTCGACGCCGACGAAGCGTCGGCGCCACCCTGGCAAGGCGCGGCGGATGTGCTCTTCGACCCGTTGGGCGAGCTCCCGAAAGGTAGTGCTGGTGGTGCGGCCGCAGCCTGGACAGGAGGTGACCGCAGGGCAGAAGGAGCGGAGGCCGAGCGCCTGCAGCAGCTCGCAGGCGGCACGGACCTCGTCGCGACGATCGCCGCCCGGATGCGGTGTGAGGGAGACGCGGATCGTGTCGCCGATTCCCTCCGCCAACAGCACGGCCATCGCGGAGGCCGACCACACCATGCCCTTGACGCCCATCCCTGCCTCGGTCAGGCCGAGGTGGAGCGGCTGGCGGGTGCGGCTCGCCAAATCGCGGTAGATGGCGATGAGATTGCGGGGCTTGGAGACCTTGCATGAAAGAACGATCCGGTCGGGACCGAGGCCGGTCTCGTGCGCTGCGTCGGCTGAACGGAGCGCGGACAGCACCATGCACTCGTTGAGAACCTCGTCCGCACTCAGGCCGAGCGAGCGGCGGGTGTTGTTCTCCATCCGCTCAGTCACCAGCGTGGGGTCCAACGAACCGCCGTTGACGCCGATGCGCACGGCCTTGCCATGGTCGCGGGCGATCTCACAAATGGTGGCGAAGTGGTCGTCCTTCCGTGATTTCCCGCCCACGGTGCCCGGGTTGATCCGGTACTTGGCGAGAATCTTTGCGCACTGAGGGTGCTCGCGCAGAAGGATGTGGCCGTTGAAATGGAGGTCACCGACCAGCGGTGCCGAGCATCCCACGCCGTCCAGGCGGCTTCGGATCTCGGGAACCGCCGCTGCAGCCCGGGGGGTATTGATGGTGATCCGCACAATCTCCGATCCCGCTTCCGCCAGCTCCCGGCACTGACGGGCGGTGGTCGCGGCGTCGGCGGTGTCGGTATCGGTCATCGACTGCACGATCACCGGCGCGCCGCCACCGATCTGGACGGGGCCTACCGGCACCGCTTCGGTTTTGGGTTCCCTTTTCGTCACCGTTTCGCCTCCCGGAGGGGTCGTACAATGCTGATGATACCGATCCAGGGAGGCGAAGTGGTTCATTCACCCGTTCGTGTCGAGGTTTCGGGGAGCGGTCGGCGGCTGGAAGCCCGGATCCAAGATGTGGGGGAGGACCTGGTCGTGGTCGTGGGTGGAGGGCAGCGTCCCCACGTCGGGTGCGTGGTGCTCGCTCAGCCGTTCCCCTCGCGGGCGCAGCCGGGAACGTGGTCGGCGACGTGCTCGGT
>JBGMRN010000341.1:0-1190 GCA_048061535.1 Thermoanaerobaculales bacterium
CGCTTCCGCTCAACGACGGATGTCACGCCTCTTGCCCTGGATTATTGAGAAGTTATGAAGCGTACTCGGGTACGCCGCACAAGGGAATCCGCAGTCTGACGACGAAATTTCCAAAAAGCGCCGTTTCTGGACGGGAACTAACTCAGGAGCAACTCCAATCTCCGCAACGCCTCTCGTTTGCCGATGCCCCGAACCTCTGCCCAGGCTGCGAGTCGCTCGGCCATGGGCTTCGACTTTCCGCTTTCCCAGTTGTATATCGTAAGACTTGAAACGCCGACCAAGGAACCGTAGTCCTTCGCGGACAAACCCAAACGCTGACGATCAGCTTTTACCCATTTGGGCGAGAAGCGAACGACCTTGGCGGTGCTTTCGGTGGGTGTGGACTCAAGGCGACGTTTCTCCTGTTTCTCCAAGAAACGCACCTTCCGCTGAAGCGCGGTGACCTCGCCCTTGAGCGCCGACACTGTGCGGCGCAACTCTGTATTGGTTTTCTTGAGAGGACCGACCTCTTGGCGGATCTCTTTGCGCGCCAGGCGGCTTATCTCTTCGCGAAGAACTGAGGCTACGTTTGGCATGTGGGTTCCTTCCCTTCCCTATATCGGTGTTTTTTCCCTACATGAAAGCTTAGCAGCCTTTTGCAGAAGGTCACACTCCTCGGTGGGTGCAGCCCATCGTGACGCCATACATGGATTGGGCTGGCGATCGGCTGATGGTGTCAGGGGGAACCCTCGGCTCTTTGGGTCCAACTTCGATACCCGGCTGAGGGCGGGTGATCGCCGCCGGCGGCAGGAAGACGCTGACGGGGGCGGGCCAGCCCGTTGGCCAGGCCGGGAAGATGGTGGCGCCCGTCACCGGCAAAATTTCGTGGCGAGGCGATACTTGAGACGTGAGAACTCGTGTCGCTGGTCTGTGCTCGCCTCGAAGTTGTCTCGCCGCCGCCGTCCTGATTGCGGGCGCGCTGACCGCATCCGCCGCGGGTCCGCCGGTCTGCGAGACCGGAACGAGCGGCGGTGCAGTGCAGGCGCCGGTCTTCATCCGCAACCTCTCGGGCCAGACCGGCTGGTTTGCATCGCCGATCATCGCCGACCTCGACGGTGACGGCTCCCGCGAGCTGATCGCCGCGTACTACGACCTTTTCGTCTTTTCATCGAATGGCTCGAGCTACCAGCCGGCCATCGGCCACAGTCCGG
>JBGMRN010000341.1:1290-2961 GCA_048061535.1 Thermoanaerobaculales bacterium
TTCGTCTTTTCATCGAATGGCTCGAGCTACCAGCCGGCCATCGGCCACAGTCCGGCATGGCCGCGCTACAACAACCTTTCGGGGCCGGGCAACGACGCCGACCGTAACGGTCCCGGGCACAGTGGCTTCGGCTGCTATGGACTCAACGTCGGCATCGGCGATATCGACGACGACCGGCCGCTGGAAATCTTGGTCACTTACGACAACCACCACATCCAGGCGTTCGACTACGATGGGGTGGCGATCGATGCGTCGGACTACTACACGAACCGAAACTCCGCCTTCGTCGGCAACCGCCTTACCTGGGGCCAGTTCATCCGTTGGGCCGACCCCCAGGTCGAGCACGATCATTACCACCTTCACACCGGAACGTGGCCCAACCCGGATTGGACCGAGTGGCTGCAATGGACGGCATCGCCGCCCGGCATCGCCGATCTTGACGGTGACGGCAAGAACGAGGTCATCGTGGTGCCCAACGTGGAGCGGTACATCCCTTATCAGACGCAGGCCTACGCCGTCATGGTCCTCGAAGGTTCACACGGTGACCTTAGCCGTTCGGCGCGGCGCAAGGCGGGCTGGGAGAATCTGCCGCGCGGTGACCTGCCGATCGATGTGGTCGGCTGGTACCCGCCGACCGGGATTCCGGCGCCGACCCTGGTCGATATCTCTGGCGACTCGAGGCCGGAGATCGTCGTTCCGCTCAACGACGGCTGGGTCTATGCCTTTGACGCCGACGGGCAGCGGCTGTGGCGGACCGACTACCTCCACGGCAAAGCGATCATGTTCAGCTCGGAGGTAACAGTCGCCGACCTCAACCAGGACGGAACGCCCGAGCTTCTGCTCAGTACGTTTGGCGACCCCGATGTCCACGACTCGGGCCGACTGATGATTCTGTCAGCGGGCGGCGTTGTCCTCCACGACGTGTTGCTGCCGAATCCCGGTCACAACGGCAACGGCAACGGCGCCCCGGCCGCCCCGACTGTCGGTGATCTCGACGGAGACGGTCAGCTCGAGGTCTTCGTCCAGACCTTTGACCACGGCATGGATGTGTTCACTATCCCCGGATCGGCGGAGAACTGCCTTCTGTGGTCAACCGCGCGTGGTGGTCCGCTGCGGATGGGGCAACAGAATGGTGCCTGGATGCTCGACGCGATCTTCGCTGACGGCTTCGAGACCGCCGATGTCTCGGTGTGGTGGGCCACGAACCCATAGCCTGGTTCGTTGAGCGAGCAAATCGAGAAAGCGTAGACACGCACTGTGCATTGTGCCCCGCAGTAGAAAGATGGTGAGAGTGCGGGTTAGCGCGCTCGGGAGTTCATCCAGGGAAGCAGGATCCCAAGGGTGATGCCGAATCGAACCGCTGACGCCCAGTCCACCACTCCGGCGCCGTGCGCGACCAGGCTCCACAGAAACGACACCGCCGCCGTCACGACGAAAGCCAGCGCGAAGACCAACGTGAACTCCAAGATCCAACTGAGAACTTTCATCCGGTTGCCTCCTCAGACCCTCGATCAGGTTTTTTGGTCAATTAACAATACACGAAGTGGCGAGGAATATTCATTGGTTGGTGACATCAGCGTCGCACAAGGGAATTCACGGTTTGACGCAGAGATTGCAAAAAGCGCCGTTTCCGGACGAGAACTAGCCCGAGATCCCGACGAGCTTCAAGAG
>JBGMRN010000342.1:0-2945 GCA_048061535.1 Thermoanaerobaculales bacterium
CCTCCACGAGCCGCCGGGTAACCGCGGGCAACTCCACGATCGAGACCAACCAGAGGTCACCCGTGAACGGAGTGACATCGGACTCCAGGGCCGCCATCCGCGCCGTATAGGGGTCCGCCAGCCCGGCCTTATCCAAGAGCTGCAGGTAGCGTCGCTGCACCCGGCCCAGCGCCTCCCAGCGGGCTCCGTCATCGAAGGACATGCCGGAGCGGCAGATCTTCACCAGGTCCGCGAACCGGTGACCCTCCCGCGCCAGGTTCTGGTGCAGGCCGGCAAGCAGGCCGGCAAGCTCATCCCACTCGGCGAGGCCGTCGCTCGCGGGGAGGCCGTCACTCGCGGGGAGGTGGGGGAACACCTTCTCGACGGCCGTGCGGTCTACGCTCCGAAGAGCTTGGGACCAGGCCCGGCGCGATATCACCTCGTCCGCCAGGGGCTTCGGGCTGGCATGGAGCAGTCCGGGAAGGCTGCCCACCGTGGTGGCTCTAGGGGGAACCAGCGTTACGCCGCGGGCCTCGGCCTCGTCCAGGAGCAGCTCGATGATGCGACGGCGAGCCCGCCGTCCAGGGAGGACGAGGGTAGCGGTCCGGAGGTCGGCCACCCCCCCTTCGGTATAGTGCTGAACGAGGTGGGCCGCGGCGGACGGCAGCGCGGGTCGGTCCCACCCGAGGAACACGCGCTCAAGGGTGTGCGCCAAGGCTTGCTTTCGTCTACCGGACGCGGGAGCCCTCAGCCATCAGGTCTCCCCCGGCATTCAAGAACTTCACAGCGGTGGCGTGTCCTTCCCCGACCAGGAACTCTACGTTGATACCGATCTCGACCATGAAGAGGCGGTCTCCTCGAAGCAGCGCGGGGTTGAAGCTCCGACAACGAAACGGTGGAGCCAATATCAGGGTGACGGGCGTTTGTGAAAAGGGCCCCTTCTCGGCCCCCTCGCAGGTTACCAGGTCCGATGAGGGGGGGGGCGACGACCTCGATCGAGGGGAAGTAGGTACTGTAGCGGCCCCTGTCTCTGGTCATGAGGGTCATTCCCGCGAACGCCGCCTCCCACGTTCCAACCCTTTACGTCCTCCTCGCGTCTCATCACGTGCGCATGTAGCATATCGAAATACGATAGGTCCCTTTTCGATAGGATGAGCCGATGCCGGATGTGACGAGCCTGCTCCCACTTTCACGAAGCTTGGTCCACCTGTTGCTCGCCCTCCACGAGGGTGAGCGGCACGGCTATGCGGTGAAGAAACGGGTGGAGGAGTTGAGCGGCGGGGTCGTCCGCATGGGCCCCGGCACACTGTACACTACGATTCAGCGGGCCGAAGACCTCGGCCTGATCGAGGAGTCGGACGAGCGCGCTCCCCCGGGGGAGGACCAGTCACAGCGGCGGTACTACGAGCTCACCCCCCTCGGCTCCCAGGTCCTGGCGGCCGAGGTGGAACGTCTGGGCGCGTTCATCGACCATGCGCGCACCGCGCTGTCGGGTGTGAGGGGTAAATGAAGAAGGTCCCGCCGGCCCGGGGCGAGCGCTTCTACGCTCTGCTGCTGCGCCTCTACCCGGAGACGTTCAGGACGCGCTTCGAGCGCCAGATGCTCGAAGTCTTCCGTGAGCAGAGCATGGACCCGAAGTACGCCGGGTTCCTTGGGAATCCGCGGTTTTGGTGGGACATGGTGCGGGATCTGCTGGTCGCGTTACCGGACGCGAAGCGGAGGTACTCGAGAGTCACGATATGGGAGGCAAGTGTGGACGGGATGCTACGGGACTTGAAGTTCGCCCTGAGGACGCTGGTGAGAGCGCCGGGATTCACGCTGATGGCCGTGCTGACGCTGGCAATCGGCATCGGCTCGACCGCGGCGATCTTCAGCGTCGTGAACAGCGTGCTGCTCAAGCCGCTGCCGTACGGCGACTCAGACGAGGTGGTCACGGTGTGGAGCAGCTGGGTCGGGTTCCCCAAGACCTGGGTCTCGGTCGCCGAGTACAGAGCCTGGCTGAACAACGCACCCTCGTTCGACGACCTGTCGTTGTACTTCGGCGCCTCGGCCAACTTCAGCAGCCCCGAAAACCCCGAGCGCGTGAACGCCGTGGGCGCGACCGAAAACCTCATGGAGGTCCTCCGGGCGCCGATGGCTCAGGGCCGCTTCTTCACCAGGGAAGAGGCCTCGCGGGCCGACACGCTCCCCAGTGAGGTCATCGTCATCTCGCACCAGGCTTGGGCGCGGCGTTACGGAAAAGAACCGGGCATCATCGGCCGATCCGTCGAGGTGAACGGGCGCGGCCGGCTGGTGGTGGGTGTACTTGCGGCTGACTTCCGCCTCCCGGTGGACTTCGGGACCGCCGACGTACCGGACATCTACTTCCCGGTATGGATCGACCGGAGCGACGTGGTGAGCTTCCCGAGAGGCGGTGGCTCACACGGGAGCTTCGTGGTCGGCAGACTCCGTCCCGGCTCGACGGTCGAGTCCGCCAAGCGGGATCTGGACAACATCGTGGCACGGCTCGAGGCTGAGCAGGGCGCATACCCCGCCGAGCGGAACTTCGCGCCCTTGGTCTACAGCGCGAAGGACGACATCCTGGGCACCATCCGGCCGGCGATTCTCGCCCTTCTCGGGACGGTCGTGTTCGTGCTGCTTATCGCGTGCGCGAACGTGGCCAACCTGCTGCTCACGCGAAGTCAGGGGAGGCACGGTGAGATCGCCGTTCGGGCCGCGCTCGGCGCCGGACGCTGGCGCATTGCACGCCAGATGCTCACTGAAAGCATGGTGCTCGCGGCCATCGGCGGAGGTCTGGGGATCGCGTTGGCTTTCGTGAGCGTGGAAGTCTTCAAGGGCCTAAACCCGGGCAACCTACCCCGGATAGACGAGGTGTCGATCGATGGGGCGGTGCTCGGATTCAGCGCGCTTGTGACCGTCGCGACCGCCATCCTCTTCGGAGCGCTGCCGGCCCTGCGGAGCGGGCG
>JBGMRN010000343.1:0-2940 GCA_048061535.1 Thermoanaerobaculales bacterium
GCCGGTTCCTGCATGGGATCTATGCGACGGGTCGCAGCAGTTGAGCTGCGGGTGGGGTTCGGGACACTGATGCCGCAACGAGGCCCGCGACGGCGGGAACGACGAAAGTTACTCCCCCGATTGCGACCCATGGGACGACGAATGGGTAGCCCTCGTTGCTTGAGAGCTGGATGATCGATGCCGGGATGAACCCTGCCGGAACGGCGACGATGGCGGCGACGGCGGCGAGGAGGAGGGCGCTGCTGCCGACCACGCGTCGACGGGTCAACGGGCCCGCGCCCACAGCGGTCAGGATCGCCTGATCCCGACGCGATTCGGCAGCGACCAACGCTACGGCCACAGCGACGATTCCGAGCGCGATAGCGGCGCTCATCCCAAGCGCGGCGCTCCTTACTGGGGCCGCGTCTGGCATCATGTCTTCCGCCGTTACGACATACATGCCGGGATGGCGGCTGGCGATTTCTCGTGCCTCGTCGAGCTGTGCTGAGGTGATCGGCTCTGCTGCTCGAAGGACGGTTCGGTAGTTGAACCGTTCGGTGAGTCCCAACTCGGCCGCACGCGCTTGCGAGACGACGGCTCCTGGCAGGCTCCCGGTCCTGAATGCTCCGGTGGAGGCATTGACTGCGGGGATGAGCGCTTCGTTGTCTGCCAGCGGCATGCCGGAGTCCTCATCGAACTTGTGGGGACCGAACCGGTCTTCGAAGTACGTTGCGTCGCCGACCGTGACGCCCTCGTTGAAGACGATCACTTTTCCGGCGTCGAGGTCGTCGACGTACTGTCCGGCGTCGAGGGCTTTGAGCAGGGCCGCGTCTCCGACGTTGATGACTTCGGAGGGCCTCTTCAGATTGCCGTCTCCAAGCTCCACCCAGTCGCCCTGCACGAATCTGGGGTACAGGTCCGGTCCGCCGAATCCCGGATCCGACCGGTAATCCTCGGGGACCGACTCCGGGTCCATCGCACCAGCGGCGTAGTGCGCGACCACCGCGTCGGGGAACACTTCGTTGGTCAGCTCCGCTGCGAGCGCCGCCGCTGCTGTATAGGACGAGGCGTCACTCGCTGAACCGGAGCGGATGAGTAGATGGTTCTCAGTGAGCGGTGGGTTCTCCCTTCCGCGGGCTTCGTTACTCAGTGTGACGGTCGCTGCCGCGACCGGGATCATGAGAGCGACAGCAGCCGCGGCGACCGCAGCGCTGGTTCGCCTTCCGTGACGTGCCGTGTCACGTGCCGCGATCCGCATCGGAAGAGGGAACCGCTTCGCGGCCCTCCCGACGAGTGCGACGAGGGCAGGGATGGTGAACAAGAGTCCCCCGACGATTGCAACGAGTCCGGCACCGACAAGCAGATCGCTGTCGATCGGCGTGCCGACAGCGACCGAGACCGATCCTGCAACTGCGGTGACAAGTCCGGACCTCGCAAGCTGACCCGAGGGTCGCGGTTCGGGGGCGCGACCGGCCAACGCGTCGACAGTGTGAACCTTGCCAGCTGTGTGAGCTGGGACGAGGGCTGCAAGGGTCGCCGCGACCGTGCCGAGCACAAGTCCACCGACGAGGATCGGCACGGGCAGTTCGAGAGCGCCTGTAATGCGTCCCGCCCAACGGTCGTAAAACGGGATCAGGGCGACCGCCACGCTCGTTCCGATCACAGCGCCGGCCACCGAGCCGGTGAGGCCGAGTAGCGCGCCGGTCGATAGGACGAGACGTCGGATGTGGCGAGGTTCACCGCCGATGGCACCGATGAGTCCGATCGTGCGGAGCTGCCGCCGGGCACCGACGACGAACGCCGCAGCGGCGATGAGGCCAGTTTCCAGCAACACGAGAGCGGTGATGCCGAGCGACGCTCCGAAGAACGCAAAGCCGGAGCCAAACCCTCCGGCGCTGCTGCCGGTATCCTGCAAGAGTCCGAAGCGGGGCAGATAGCTCTGGATGACACTGCTGTTGCGCTCGATCACGCTCATCACCGTCTCTGGAGACGCGTCGCCGGGAAGCGCTAGATACAACCCCACCAGCCCGGCGGCGGGCTTTTCAGAGAGGGAACCGGGTGTGACAAGCCCGATCGGATAGTGGAGACGCTCCGGGGTGACTGCGACACCAACGATCCGGAACGTGTCGCTCCTCTCACCGAGCGAGATTGTGTCGCCGACGGCGGCGTCGAACTGGTCCAGCACCGTCGGCGACACCGCGATCTCAGTTGCAGTCCGCGGCGCCCGACCCTCAACCAGGTCGTACATGGATCCAACGACTGGGTCGTCGGGCGCAGCGTCGAAGACCGTCACGCTACGCGACGCCCCTCCGACGATCGTTTGAGTCATCCAACCGTAGACAAGCGTGCTGTCTGTTCCGTCGGGGAAGAGCGCCACGACGTCGTCGGCCGCCATCGAGCCGTCCCATTGCGAGATCCGCAGATCCGCTTCGCCGAGCTCCCCCGTGACATACTCCTCAGGGCTCGGGCTCATCGTCGCAACGATGAACCCGGCTGCCGTCAACCCGGCGATCGGCAACGCGATCATCAACACAACCAGGGCACTGCGCCACTTGTTGCGCCGAACGTCACTCCACGCGACACGCGCCATCAAACGAGTACCAGCCAGGCGCTTCACCGCGCCGCCTTAGGGAGAAGCGACTCGGGGCCGCTCGGGCGTCGCGTCTCGTCCACGACCCGTCCGTCCTGGAGGAACACGATGCGATCCGCCCACGCCGCGTACCGGGCGTCGTGGGTGACGAGCACCGCAGAGCCGCCCGCATCGCAGTGGTTGTGCATCAGACGCAACACCACTTCGCCCGTCATCGAATCCAGCGCCCCGGTCGGCTCATCCGCCAACAACAAGGTCCGATCGCCGACAATGGCGCGAGCAACCGCGACACGCTGCTGCTCACCACCCGACAGTTCACCCGGCATCCGGTCCTCAAGACCCGACAGCTCCACCCGCCCAAGCGCCTCTTC
>JBGMRN010000344.1:0-2931 GCA_048061535.1 Thermoanaerobaculales bacterium
CATGCCACGCGGTTGGTTCATCACTTTCGAGGGCGGAGAGGGCACGGGCAAGAGCACGCAGATTCGGCTGTTGGGCGAACATCTTCGTACGGGTGGACGAGTCGTGGTCGCGACCCGGGAGCCGGGCGGCACACCGGTGGCGGAGGCGGCGCGGGCGGTGTTGCTCGATCCTGCGCTCGAACCCGACGGTCTGAGCGAGCTCTTCCTGCTCGAGGCAGCTCGCCACGATCTGGTGGAACGGGTGATTCGACCGGCCCTGGCCCGTGGCGAGGTGGTGCTGTCGGACCGCTACGCGGATTCGTCGTTGGTTTACCAGGGGATGGTGCGAGGAGTCGGGATGGAGCAGACTGAGGAGCTCAACCGCGTCGCCACGGACGGACTCCAGCCCGACTTGACGATCGTCCTCGACCTCGACCACGAGTCGGGTGTCGAAAGAGCGCGATCCCGAAACGCCGAGGGGGATGGCAGCGAGAGCCGGCTCGATGACGAACCGGCGGACTTCCACCGCCGCGTTCGCGAGGGATTCCTCCACCTTGCCGAGCACGAGCCTGCCAGGGTGCGGGTCGTGTCGGCGGTGGGAGCCCCGGAAGAGGTGTTCGACCGGGTGCTCGCCGAGCTTCCCGAGGAGCTTCGGTGAGCGAGGAGGTTGCTCGCTGGTGGGACGAGGCGACCCTCGATCGGTCGCGCTGGGGTGGGTTGGTCGAACCCACGCTCGAACGGTTGATTCGTGCCCGAGACCGCAACCGGCTGCCGCACGCCCTGCTCCTCGTCGGTCCGGCCGGACTGGGCCGCGAGCTCGCGGCGATGGAGGCGGCGGTGCTCCTCGTCTGCGAGGGGGCCGAGGCGCCCTGGTCCGAGGGCGGCGATGCCCGGCGGGTCCGCCGCGGGCTGCATCCCGACGTGCAGGCCGTTCTCCCCACCGGAGCTGCGGAGATCATCAAGATCTCGCAGATTCGAGAGATCGTGGAGGGTGTAGCGAGTCGACCGTTCGAGGGTCGTTCCCGAGTTTGGATTCTCGATGGCGTTGAGGCGGGCCACCTCGGCGCCGAGGCTGCCAACGCGTTCCTCAAGACTCTCGAGGAACCGCCCTTGCACGCCCATTTTTTTCTCCTCGCGGCCAACCCCGAAGCGGTCTTGCCGACCATCCGGTCCCGCTGCCAGCGAATGATCCTGCCGGGTCCGGTGGCGGTCGCAGAGCGGCTGGTGGAGGCTTCAGTCCCACCGGAGTTGGCCGCTTTCGCCCTGGTCGACGAGGGGTTGGAGGGGACTCTGCGGGAGGTTCGCACAGCCCTCACTCGGGGTTTTGAAGGCGAGACCCGGAATCTCCTCCGGCTGCCGTATGTACTGCCGGCAAAGCTGTCGTCCTTCTGCGCTGTGGCCGCTGTTGCAGTGGAAATGGCCGGTGAAAACCAGGATGGGGACGTCGGTGAGGAGTTGATGCGGCTGGCGAGCGAACTCCTGGCGGTCGAGCGTCGTAGTCGATCCCTCAACCTCAACGTTCGCGGGCAGATGGTGTCCTGTCTGATGCGGTGGCACCGGGGGCTGTAGCCCTGGATGCTCTTCACTGGATACATGGTGGTAGTCGTTGCGCTGGCGTGGAGAAACCGTCGGCGATCGACCGATATCGAATCCTTCTCGGTGGGTAGGTTCCTGCCGAGGAACCACCGCACGCCGGGGGAAGAGTCGGGAGAGCAGCCCGGTTACACTCAGTGATGCTCGTGGGCTGGGCCCAGCTTGGTTCTGCGGGAGCGGGGGAACCATGATTTCACGATACTCGAGGCGCGCGCTGCTCCCGGCCGCTCTGACTGTCGTTTTCTACGCCGCTGCGTACGCCGGCGCCGGTGAACGGGTGGTGGCGATTGCGGACGTTCACGGCAGCTTTGACGGCATAGTGGAAATTCTGGGCCGGGCGGGATTGATCGACGACGAGACCCACTGGGTGGGGGGTGCAACCACCCTGGTCCAGACCGGCGACATCTTCGACCGCGGCTTGGAAGTGCGCAAAGTGCTCGATCTGTTGATGCGGCTGCAGGTCGAGGCCGAGGCGGCCGGCGGCAAGGTCGAGGTTCTCCTCGGCAACCACGAAGGCATGAACATCCTCGGCATTTATCGGGATGTCAACCCGGAGATCTACAGCACCTTTGCCGACGACAGGTCGGAGAAACGGCGCAAGGCGGGCTACAAGACCTTCAAGAAGTACTGGGCTGCACAGGCCCGGGCGGGCGGAGACCCACCCCCGATTTTCAGAGCCGATGTTCGGGATCTGTGGATGGGCGAGCACCCGCCGGGTTGGCTCGAGTACAACCAGGCATTGTCGCCGGAAGGACGCTATGGTTCGTGGCTGCGCGAGCGGCCGGTTACCGTGCGCATCGGTGAGGTGGTTTTTGTGCACGGCGGGCTGGGACCGGCGCTTGCGGGCCTGTCCATCGACGACATCAACCGGCGGGTGCACGATGAACTGCGGAGCTTCGATCAAGCCCGAAACTACATGATCGACAACGACCTCGTTCCCCCAACCGCGGGACGGGACGCGATGGTGATCGCCTATCGGCAGCTTGAAGCCCCGGACCCTGTTCTCGACATTCTGGCCGATATGAGCTCCTGGTATTTGCTCTCGTCCGAGGGCCCGCTGTGGTTTCGCGGCGCGGCCCGCGGGGACGAGGCGACCCAGGGCGCCGCGACGGCCGAGCTCCTGGCAGGCGTGGGCGCCAAGCGGATGGTTGTCGGCCACACGCCGCGGAAAAACGGACGCATCCAGGTTCGGTTCTCAGGCAGGGTCTTCTTGATTGATACCGGGATGCTGTCAAGCGTCTACCAAGGCGGTCGCCCCTCGGCTCTGGAGATCTCGGAAGGCGTTTTCAGGGCCCTCTACCCCGACGGGAGCGCGGTCCTCGATGCCGAGATCGGGGCGATGCCCGAGGCTGCGCGGCT
>JBGMRN010000345.1:0-2915 GCA_048061535.1 Thermoanaerobaculales bacterium
CCAACGAGTAGCCCCGGAAAGCAACTCATAACCCGAAGGTCGCAGGTTCAAATCCCGCCCCCGCTACGAAGAAAACCCTTGGGATACCTAAATTCCTGAGGGTTTTCTCGCGTAGCGGGGTTGGTTTATTTCGGGCTTCTACCGGAGTCAGCCGGTAGAAGCCTCCGGGACAATCAAGCTCTCAAACATCCGGGCCGCTTCGGCTTGCATGCCGGGGAGGACGTGTTGGTAGGTGTCGATGGTGAACCTCGGGTTCCCGTGTCCGAGGCGTTCTGAGACAACCTTGACCGGTATCCCGGCTTTGATGAGCAGCGTGCTGTGGGTGTTCCGGTCGATCTAGCGCCGCTACCCGTCCCACGTCGAGCGAGCCAACTCGAGCTTCTTGCCGGGCAGCCACCTGGTGGTCAGATAGGCGCTGAAGCTCAAGGGGGCGGCCTTCGTCGTTGCGTCCGTTCAGCTCCCCGGCGAGACGCGCGGCCAATCGCTCCGCATCCTCACGGCTGGTACCAGCGGGGTGCCAGCTGCGCTGTTCCTTTCCGGTGACCGGGTCGAGTCCTTCGTAGATGACCGCATACCAATGGTCGCCCTTCTTTGCTACGTAGCCTTTCATGATTACTTCTCCTTTCGGGCTCCGACTCTCGGAACCCGGTAGAAGGATCGGTAGAAGAACAATGGAACCGGAGGATGAGCCAACCGGCGTGGAGAGGGGCAGTGACGGCCACGTTGACTCGTTGGCCTCCGTCGATGCGGTGATCGTGTTGGCAATGGAGGTGCCGTGGCGAGGCGGCTCGAAGTCGCGCAGGGCGCTCCGGAGATGGCCAGGGGCACGTAGGAGCTGTTCTATTGGTACGGGGTGGGTTGGGGTTCATGGGAGCCGTCCGCGGCGATGGCGGGCCGCACCTGCATACGATCTGTCCGGTTGTCACCGATGAGTTCCGCTACGCTTTCGTCCTCCCGTCACCCAAGCGACCCCGTCGCGGTCAGTCGGGCTCTTGACGGTTTCCTGCGGATAATGGTAGAGTTGGTGTCAATGTCTCGTATCGAATAGTTGATTTGATCGGATTGATGGTAGCCGTGCCCGTCGCAACAGATGTTCGCAATAGCGTTCTTAAGTCGCGGGACCGATTCTGGAAGCCGGAGGACTTTCCGGGTGCTCCCCTGTCGGTTGCCAAGGCGCTCTCTCGACTTGAGAAGACTGGCGAAGTGAGACGCATCCGCAGGGGCTTGTACTGGCGTGGCGCTATGACACCGTTGGGGATTGCCCCGCCGTCGGCGATGAAGCTGACAAAGGAGCTGGTCGGAACGCGAGGCGTTGGTCCCGCGGAGGGGAGTGCTGCTCTTGCTTTGGGCTTGTCGACTCACGTGCCGCGCAGGGTGACGGTAGCCGTGCCGGGCCGGGTTTCCGAATCCCCGATCGAGACGGTCCGTCTTGTGAGTCGAAGTGCCTCGACGAAGCGTCTCGATGAACGGCTCCGGCCGGCAGAAGTGGCTCTGTTGGAGGTTCTGCGTGACTGGGACCGCTACGTAGAGGAACCAGCATCAGAGGCGTTCGATCGCCTCGGGCGCTTGATCGAGAATGGAGCGATCCGTGTTGCGCGGGTCGTGGCTGCGTCCGAGACGGAGCCAGCGCGCACTCGTAGCCTATTGAGGAGCCTGCTCCGAGCGCTTGGTCTCGACGACTCCGCGGAGAGCGTTCCGCCGGCTCGCAATGGGCAACTCTCAGATCCACGGGCGGGCTGAAACCGTGTTTCGAGACCAAGCCATCTTCCAACCGACGATCGAAGCCGCAGGAGAGCGGCTCGGCATCAGCGCGACGGCGGTTGAGAAGGACTACTGGGTGAGCCAGGCGCTTCGCGTGCTTGGCGACGAGTTCCCAGATGACTTCGTCTTCAAGGGAGGGACGAGCCTCTCGAAGGCGTACGGGCTGATCGAGCGATTCTCCGAAGACATCGATCTACTGATCATCGTGGGATCCCGCGGCAGGGGAGCCGTCGACCGGTTGATGAAGGGCATGGGCGCAGCCGTTGCGCGCATGATGGGGTCGTCGTCGCAGTCCGAGCACGCCGAGCGGGGTATCCATCGAACGTATCGGATCGCATACCCGACCATTCGGCCCCAGACCACTGCGATCGAACCGTCGGTGCTGCTCGAGATGGGCGTTCGCGGCGGGACCCAACCTTCCGGTCGGGTTGAGATTCACACGCTACTGGGCGATGTGCTTGACGATGCGGGTACCGATGTCTCGGGGTTCGTGGATCTCGAGCGGTTTGCGGTGCGCGTTCTGCATCCGGGTCGGACCCTGCTCGAGAAGCTGCACGCGATCCACGCCGAATCACTCCGTCTCGAAGCCGATCCTTCCAAGGCTGTCACGGCGCGGATCGGTCGCCACTTCTACGATGTGTCCCGGTTACTCGCCGACGAGGAGGTTGCCTCGTTCCTTGCCGATGACACCACCGTGCGTGTGGTTCTCGAAGAGATCGAACAGGTCTCGCGGGAACACTTCACCCGAGACGGGACGGTCGAGCTCCGCCCGGAGGGCGGGTTCAGACACAGCCCGGCGTTCGACCCCTCCTCGGACGTCGCTGATCGGCTCCGTGTCGCGTACGAAACAGACATCGAGGACCTCTACTACGGCACCACGCCACCGGCGTGGGACGAGATTTGCCGACAGGTGACATCGAGCCCCATCTAACCCACGGCCGAGTCCCGATCTGTTGCGCGTCCATCGCGCGAGAGGGTGGGATGAGACGGGAAACGGTGAGAAACGTTGAGAAGTGAGAACCCAATGGGCACAGGGCTTTTCGCGTGTTTCTCCAGGTCAGCGAATCGGGCTTTCTCGGGCTCATGACCCGAAGGTTGCAGCCTGGAGCCGGTCGCTTCGCTCCCGTGGTCCTCTGCCTGCTGGCTGGACCGCG
>JBGMRN010000346.1:0-2883 GCA_048061535.1 Thermoanaerobaculales bacterium
ACCTCGACCTGAGGATCCGGCGGATACCGCAGCACGTCATCGAGCCGGTTCATGTCCCCCTCCATCTCCTGGAGCGAGCCCGCGAGCGAGACCAGGCTGTCCACCGGACCGACGAACGATGCCATCAGGCTCTGAAAGGCGATGAGCATGCCCATTGTCAAATCCCCAGCCATCACCCGGTATCCGCCGAACGCCAGCACCGCCGCGCTCGAAACTCCGTTCAGTAACGCCGGCCCACTCAACATGATCTGCGTCTTCACAGCGAGGTCTTGGGACGAGCCTTCCACCTTGGCCTCGTGACCTGCCAGTGTGCTGAAGAAGTCCGTCTCACGACTCGTCGCCTTGAGGGTCTCGATGTTGGCGAGCCCACTCATGAGCGCGCCGTCCATCTTTCCGGCCTCCTGAAGGAGCCTGCGGTTTCCGTCGACCCTCTGCTGTGACACCAGCCGCATGATGAGCAGGTTGAGCGCTACGACCGAGACGCCAACGAGCGTCAGGAGCCAGTCGTACATGAGCATCAGCGCGCCGAAGAAGACGATCATAACGACGTCGATCACCGTCGTGGCAAGCCGGCCGGAGAGCACTGCGGCGACCTTGTCGTTCAGTGCGACCCGGGAGCCGATCTCACCGGCAAAGCGCTGCGAGTAGAACTCGACCGGAAGCCGGAGGACGTGCCAGAAGAAGCTGCCGCCGTTCGTGACGGCAATCTTGGTCTCGAGGCGAAGTAGGTAGTGGCGGCGCAGCCATGTCGCCGCCCCGCGGAACACGGCGGTCAGGCCCATTCCGATGAGGAGTGGCTTCACCCAACTGTCGAGCCGGGCAACCAGGATCCGGTCGACGAAGACACGAGCGAACGTCGGCACGATCAATCCGGGCACGACGAGGGCGAGGCCCGCGATCACCGCGTAGGCCAGCGCGATCTCCGACCCTTTCACCCGCCTCCGGAGAGCACCAATGAGGCTCGGCTCCTCCCCCGCCGGCTCGAACCCCGGTCCGGGCTCGAACGTCAGCACGACGCCCGTGTACGCTTCGTTGAACTCCTGCCAGGTGATCCGTCGCGGTCCGGTGGCGGGATCGTTCAGGAAAACCTGGTCCCCCACGAACCCCTCGAGCACGAGGAAGTGGTTGAAGTTCCAGAAGAGGATTGCGGGCAACCGGATCTCGCGGAGGTCCTCGAGCTCCTTCTTGAAGCCTTTCGAGACGAGCCCGTACTTGCGGGCGGCGCGAACGATGTTCTTGGCGGTCACGCCGTCACGTGAGACGCCGCATCCGACGCGCAACTCCTCGAGTGAGACGAAGCGTTGGTAGTATCCCAGGATCGAGCCCAGGGCAGCCGCCCCACACTCGACAGCTTCCATCTGAAGGAGCGTGCGCGTCTTGTGGGGACGCCGGGCCAGGACCGCACGCACGCGATCCCGAAGACTCACGATTTCCCCATCGCCGAGCGGAAGAACGGAATCACGAGGCTGATGGGACGCTGCTCCTCGATCACGATCTCGACGGAGACGGTCGTCCCGCTCTCGACCCGCTGCGGCGGCCCCTCCGACGAGGACCAACGGAAGCCACTCGGCGTACTCGGATCCTCGATGAGGGCGACCCTCACCAGGAAGGGTGCGCCGAGTCCCATCGACTGCCGCACGAGGATTTCGTTGCCGAGTGTGCGCTGCATGCCCTGGGGCGTAGCGGGCTGCGGGGAGACGAACTCGACCTCGCCCACCATGAAGCCGTATTCCTCGCGTCGGACCGTGACCGGCGACACGCGAGCGACCATTCGCGGCTGGATGCGCTTGCCCTCGGTGGGTACATAGATGACGGCCTGAAGCGGCGCATCCATCATCTCGACGCTCACGACTGCCTGACCCGCGCTCACCATCTGCCCGACGTCGGTGCGGATCTCGCGTACGTAGCCTGCGTACGGGCTCAGGACCGTCGAGCTTTGGCCCAAGTCCAGCTGCAACGCGTCGAGCTCGCCCTCGGCTTCGCGGATCCGGCTGTCCACCTCGCTCATCGTCTGAGAAGACTCGTTGTCGAGCAGGAGCCGCGCGATCTCGTTGTTTTGGAGCTGGAAGTCGAGGCCGGTGCGGTCGCCTCGGGCTCCCTCCAGTTGCTGCCGTGTGTTCTGGACCGCTTGGGGGACGAGCAACCCCAACTCGAGCGCTTCCTCCTCGGCGGCGAGGCGGTCCTCGAGCCACCCGATACGTTCCTCGGCGACTTCTACCCTCCGCTCCAGGTCCGTGCGCTCGCGGTCGAGTGCCTCCGTCTCGAGCTGTACGTTCGTGGACGTGAAGTCGGCGCGTCGGTCGCGGTTCGTGCGGAGAAGGCGAAGACGTTCTCGGGCCTGCTCCACCTGCTGCGCCAGCCGGGGCTGTCCGACCAACGCAATCGTATCACCCCTGGCCACCCGGTCACCCACGATGACGCGGACATCGGAAACAAGCCCCGAGCCGAGCGACTCCACCTCCCGGATTCCCTCCGAGCTGAGGAGGATTCCCGTCCCACTGATCGTGGTCGGGATACGCCCCACAACCGACCAGGTGGCGGCAAAGAGCACTACGACGCAGAGTCCTGCGAGCGCGATCCACCCCCGCGGATCCGTCACCTGCATGAGCCGATCGAGCTGTTCGGGGCTCGAAAGCCGGTCCAGGGCCGTCTTGCGGAAAATGGATCGCTCGGCCATGAAGTCCTCGGGCCTGAGAGTCGGGTCGGTGTGCGCTCTCTCGCGAGCACCATACTAGGGCGCGGAAGCTTGGTGATCAACGTGGAGGGCCTGTGGGTGGCGAAAACCTCATCTGAGTGGCGCGACGGACGATGACTGGATTCAAAGAGGGGCGCCGACGGGTCAAAGGGCTGTCCAAAGCCGATGCGCCAGGGCGGTTGGGCATC
>JBGMRN010000347.1:0-2849 GCA_048061535.1 Thermoanaerobaculales bacterium
CTGCCGGGCGCGGGCGGCGTCATCGAACGTTTTCAACGACGGCTTCGAGTCGGGCAACACCAATGCCTGGAGCGCCACCGCACCATGAGCTGTTCCTCCACCTGAGTACCACCTCCGAACCACCGTCGCATCCTCCCTCCCCGCCCCGGAATCGCCACCTCGTTGCCATCCGAACTCGCGGACGCATCTGCTAATCTCTCCGTCGTGGCAAAGAGAACATACGCACCGATCAAGAAGACCGCGCCCGGGACAAAGTTCCTCCCTGTGCTTACGAAGGTGCTGTGGATGGCGGTTGCCGGCTGTATTGTCGGCGCTCTCGGCGGCTGGATCGTGGCGCAGTCGCTGCATGTTCCGCAGGTCGATCTGCTGGCGACATTCGAACCCGCCTCGACCACCCAGATCTTCGCCTCGGACGGCCAACAGGTTGCCTCCTACGCCCTCGAGCAGCGCGTTGTCCTGCCCCCGGAGCAGATTCCGGACGACTTCAAGCTGGCCGTCGTCGCCATCGAGGACGCCGATTTCTACACCCACGGGGGGGTCGATCCCAAGGCGATCATGCGCGCTGTCTGGTACAGCGTCATCGACCGGCGGATCGGCTCTCGGGGCGGCGCCTCCACCCTCACCCAACAGCTGGCGCTCAATCTCTTCCTCAAACGCGAACGAACCCTGGGACGCAAGATCAAGGAGGCGCTCCTCGCTCTCGACATCGAAAAGCGATACAGCAAGGACCAGATCATATCCATGTACGCCAACCAGATTTTCCTCGGTCACGGCGCCTATGGAGTGGAGGCTGCCTCCCAGCTCTACTTCGAGAAGCCGGCGAGCGAGCTGAGTCTGGCGGAGGCCGCCCTCCTTGCGGGAATCATTCCCAGCGCAAGCAACAAGTTCGACCCCATCAGACGCCCGGAAAACGCCCTCAACCGCAGGGACAAGGTGCTCGGGAGAATGCTCGAGCTCGGCTTCATCGATGCCCCGACCTACGAAGCCGCCGTGGAGACCCCTCTCGGGGTGACCCTCCATCGCGAACGGATCTCGAGCGGCGCCTACTTCCTGGAGATGGTACGCCGCGAGATCGAGCGCCGCTACGGCACCGACGCCCTTTACACCAGCGGCCTCCAGGTTCATCTCACGATGGATCCCGGCCTCCAGAAGAACGCAGAGACCTTTCTGCGCGAGGGACTGGTGAACCTCGAGATGGTATATCTCGACTACCGCCGGCCGCCGAACGTCGTGACCGACGGGCGCGCGGAGAACCCTGAGAGCTACGAGGACCCCTCATGGCGGCAGATGGAACTGGTCCCGGGCGACATGGTGAAGGCAGTGGTCCTCGAGGTCGCGCGCCGGCGCGCGACCTTGCGTCTGGGCACCTTCACGGCCTCCCTCGGCCTCGACACCGCCAAGTGGACCGGCGCCACCTCGTTGAAGCGAATTCTGAAGCCCGGGGACCTGGTGCTGGTGCGGTTGCCCGACCCACTTCCCGAGGATCCCGAGCAGGATCTCGAGGTCGACTTGCTTCAGGAGCCGGAGATCGAGGGCGCGCTCGTTGCATTAGACAACCGAACCGGCGCCATCCTCGCCCTGGTCGGCGGCTACGACTTCCAACGCAGCGAGTTCAATCGTGCGGTCCAGTCGACGCTCCAGTGCGGTTCGGCTTTCAAACCCTTCGTCTATCTCACCGCCTTCGAGCATGGGTTCACCCCCGCCGACACGTTGTTCGACGCGCCCTTCCTCCTCCCTGACGCTGAAGGCGAGCTCACCTACTGTCCCAAGAACTACTACAACAAGTATTACGGCATCGTTACGTTGCGTCGCGGCCTCGAGTTGAGTTACAACGCAACCGCCGTCAAGCTGCAGCAGCTCGCAGGAAGCCAGGCAGTCGTCGATACCGCCCGGCGCTTCGGAATCAGCACCGAGCTCCATCCCTATGCCTCCCTCGCCCTTGGATCGCTGGGAGTACGACTGATCGACCTGGTGCGGGCGTACTCGGGCATCGCCAACCTGGGTGAGGTCGCTGAGCCGTTCTTTATCTCCGAAATCTATGACCGGGACGGGCGACTCGAGGAGCGCTTCTTTCCCCACAGCGAGCAGGTGATGTCGGCAGCGGTGACCTATCTCGCGCTTCATGTCCTCGAGGGGGTGATCAAGCGCGGAACCGGCGCCTCGGCGCGTTCGCTCCCGGGCCACCTCGCCGGCAAGACCGGTACGACCGACTTCTACTCCGACGCATGGTTCGTGGGCTTTTCGCCCAGGATTACGGTCGGCGTTTGGGTCGGTCGCGATCTCAAGGCGCCGATCGGCAAGAAGATGACCGGCGCCAAGGCCGCCCAGCCGATCTGGAACCGATTCATGGCCACCTACCTGGACTCGCTCACCGAGGAGGAGCGCCGGGAAGACTTTTCGGTCCCCGCCGGGGTGGTCTTCACTCCGGTCGACCTCAACACCGGCGAACGGGCGGTTCCTCCGTGCGAGCACCAGACCACCGTCATCCTCGAGGCCTTCCTCGACGGCACCGAGCCCACGCAACCCTGTCGCGAGGAGATGGCTGGCGTGCAGGAGCTCCCATGGCCTTTCCAGCTTCCGTACTACTTCCCGAAGCCGGGTGAGCCGATGCCGACAACCGAGTCGATCAAGGTCGCCGATGAGCGCCTCAAACCGACCCCCACGCCGGAGGAGCAGGCGGAGCTGGACCGCCTCGGGGAGGAGGGTTAGGGGTTAGGAGGTTAGGCGCTTCTGCGCCTCTTGCTCCCTCACCTCCGGGAGAGGAGACCGGCACTTCACCCGACCTCAGTTCTCAGACTTTAGGTCACAGGCGCCGGCAGTCGCGACAAGCGCGGACAGTGCCTGACATC
>JBGMRN010000348.1:0-2843 GCA_048061535.1 Thermoanaerobaculales bacterium
GCACATGAAAGACGGCATCATCCGCATCGTCAACAACCTATGAATCCATTCAGCCGCGACCTCCGCGCTCAATCTTCTTACCTCAACCCCTACTACCAAGACACCCAGCGGTGAAACTCTTACCCTCTTTCATTACTCTTTACTCTTTTTCATTACTCTTTCTTCCTCTGCGTCCTCTGCTCCCTCCGCGACCTCTGCGCCAAATCTTCTTACCTCAACCCCTACCAAGACACCCCAGCGGTGAAACTCTTACTCTCTTTCATTATTCTTCCGTCCTCCGCGACCTCCGCGCCAAGTCCTCTCACGCCAACCCCCCGCCGAAAGACCCAGTGGTGAATCCTTCCCCCCTATCCGGCACCTCCGCAACCTCCGCCTAAGTCCAACACCATGCACACCAACAACAAACCACACCTGAAGCCTGACCTGAAGCCCCAGCTGAAGTCTCACCTGAAGTCTCACCTGAAGCCCCAGCTCGACGCCCTATTCCACCGGGCCGAAAAGCACCTCCTAGCCGCCCGCGTGCCGATCCTGATCCTCGGCCACATCGTCGTATTCACCTTCGCTTTCCGGCTAGCCTTTACCCTCCGGTTCGACTTCGCACCGCCGTTCGACATGGTCCAGCTTTTCTGGACCAGCCTGCCGCTGATCCTAGCGGTCAAGCTCACCACGTTTTATCTCCTCGGCCACTTCCACGGCTGGTGGCGCTACGTCACCTTCGCCGACTTCACCAGTCTGAGCCGCGCCTGTCTTGCGTCGACCCTACTGATTGTCTTCATCGACCATTTTCTGGTCCCGTGGCAGATCCCTCGCAGCGTCATCGTGCTCGACTGTCTTCTGACCGGCATCATCCTGGCGGCGTTACGGGCCAGTTGGCGGTTAGTCCGCGAGGACCTCTGGCCGGCCCTGAACGGCAAGGACGTCCACCCCGTCTTGATGGTAGGCGCCGACGAACAGACCGGGATCCTCGCCCACCAGATCCACGCCCATCCGCAGCTCAAGCACCGGATCCTCGGCTTCTTGGAGCTCGACCCGAGCCCGCGCCGGCAACTGGGCGGCATCCGCGTGCTCGGCACACTTGACGAGCTAACCAGCATTGCTTCGGTGCGCGGCGTGCGGGAGATCCTGGTGGTCGCCGGCACCCTCACCGGCCACCGGCTGCGCGAGCTGATGGACACCTGCCACGACACCGACTTGAACCTGAAGATCATCCCGCCGTCGCTCGAGCATCTCAACGGCGACCACCGGATCCCCATCCGCGACGTCCAGATCAACGACCTGTTGCATCGCGAGCCGGTTGAGCTGGACATGCGAGCGATTCGCGACCAGATCGAAGGCTGCACGATCCTGGTAACCGGTGCCGGCGGCAGTATCGGCTCGGAGATCTGCCGTCAGGTCTTACGGTTCCAGCCCGCCAGCCTGGTGCTGGTCGAGCACGCCGAGAACAACCTGTTCCTGGTGCGTGCCGAGCTCGAGCGTCTTGAAACCGCCACCAAGCTACACGCCTGTGTCGGCGACATTTTGGACGAACCCCGGATGCGCCGGCTCTTCGAGGCCCATCGGCCGCGGCTGGTCTTCCACGCCGCCGCCCACAAGCACGTCGGCCTGATGGAGTTGAACGCCGGCGAAGCGGTCAAGAACAACATTTTCGGCACCAAGTGCGTCGCCGACCTGGCGGACGAATTCTCGGTCGAGCGGTTCGTTTTCATTTCGACCGACAAGGCGGTGAACCCGACCAGTGTGATGGGCGCGTCGAAGCACATTGCCGAGCGATACGTCCACGCCATGTCGCAGGAGTCGTCGACGATTTTCCTAGCGGTCCGTTTCGGCAACGTCTTGGGTTCGGCCGGCAGTGTAGTGCCGATCTTCCAGGATCAGATCCGTCGCGGCGGCCCGATCACGATCACCGACCCGCGCATGACCCGGTTCTTCATGACGATCCCCGAGGCCTCGCAGCTAGTACTGCAGGCGGCCGCGATGGGCAAGGGCGGCGAGATCTTTGTCTTGGAGATGGGCGAGCAGATCCGGATCATCGACCTGGCGAAGGACCTGATCCGCCTCTCCGGCCTGCCGCCCGACGCGATCGAGATCCAGTACACCGGCATCCGCCCGGGCGAGAAGCTTTACGAGGAGCTTTATTTCGACAACGAGCAGACACTTGACACATCGCACCCGAAGCTTCGCTCGGCGTATCACCGGCACTACACGATGGCCGAGGTCTGTGAGGCGATCTGCACCATGAAGCCTACCGTGGACGAACCCGACCAGGCCATCTGCGACATGCTGCACACGATCGTACCAGAATACAACGGGCACAATTGCAAGAAAAAAGGATTGGTCGGAGCAAAGGATGAAGCGCAAAGCGCCCCGAGGAACAAAACAAAATTGCCCGTGGGAGCAAAGTCCAACGGTCAACATTAAGGAAATAAGCGACCGAATCGGAGATTCATGCAACATACCGTGAGCGAGTCGAGGAATCGGTGTTTCGGTGTTTCGGTGGGTCAGTGTTTCAGTGTTTCGGTGTTTCGGTGTTAGGTCCTGTGACCCCCCTGTTCCTCCAGAATTGACTTGACGCGATGGTGGGCATAGGATTGGAGGTAGGCAGCGAAGAAATCGCGAGCCCTATCGATATTTCTGCCGAAGCCGCCTGATTGCGATCCCAAGGTACCGTCATGTCCGCCGTAACTAACATCGGTGCGCTAATCACCCAGGACCCCAACATCTGCGGCGGCCGACCGCACACCGACCCGTCATCGGCAAGCAACTCGGTGCGATGATGAACAACCACGAAACGTAAGCGTTCACAGGCCGCTGCGTGCCCCCCTCCCCGCAACGTTGCCGGCATA
>JBGMRN010000349.1:0-2824 GCA_048061535.1 Thermoanaerobaculales bacterium
AGAGCGTGCGCAGCGTCGACAGCGGGTAGGGCGCTCTGGGTTCCCGCTTCAAGGTTGTCGTCAGCACCTCCTCGGCCTGCGCGTAGTCCCGCAGGAAGATGAGGTCCTGTGCCTTCACGGCTTGGACCAGGGAGTTGAGCGGGTCTATCGTGACCGCTTGCTCGATCTGCTCCATGGCCTCGCCACGGCGCCCGAGGTAGAAGAGCAATTGCGAGTAGTAGGCCCGGTTTTCCGAGTCCGTGGGATCCTTCTCGATGCCGCTCAGGAACGCGGCTTCGCCCTCGGCCCACTTCCACTCGACCCATGTACGCCGCAAGGCGAGGCTGGCTGGGTTCTGGGAGAAGGTCGGGTCCAGGGCTGTGACCCGTGCCATCGCTGCCGCCGCCTGGCGGGTAGCCTCCTCTCCGGACACGAGCCCCTGCTGCGCCCGGAAACCCCAGACCTGCGTGATTCCCGTCCACGCCTCCACGGAGGTGGAGTCGAGCGAGAGCGCCTGCTCGTAGTATGCGAGCGCGGTGTTCAGCCCCTCTGCGGTGAGCCTCCGCGAGTAGAACCGCGCCTGGAACAGCGCCTTGAAGACCTCCGGGTCGACCGGCGGGGACTCGGCGAGGCGGGCCAGGGCCTCGTCGCTCAGCTCCGTCTCGATTTCGGCGGCGATCGCTCTCGTCACGTCGTGGAGGAGCGTCGAGACATTGCTCACGTCGGCTTCGAACGACTCGATCCAGCGCGACTCCTCGCTAACCCCGTCCCAGAGCGTCAACTCCACCTCGATGCGGTTCCCCTGCAAGGTCGTAGAGCCCATGATGACGCCATCCACGCTCAGCTCTGCCGCAATGTCGCGGATACGCATCTCGGTCCCCGCGTAGCCTTTAACGGAGTTCGGGTTGATCGTGCGGATCCCGGCGTAGGTGAGCTCCTTGACCAGATCCTCGTGTATGCCCTGAACGAAGAACTCCTGCGTCGTGTCTCGCTGGGAGTTCTCCAGCGGGAGCAGCGCAATTCGCTCGATGGGCGGCCCTCCCAGAGCCGCGGTCAGCCACCAGCCCCCGGCGCCGACGGCCGCGATACCGGCGAGCATCGCGGCGCTCCTCCACATCCGGCCCCAACGCCGGCGCCGCGCGTCTTCCGCCACCGCAAACTCGGTGGTCGAGTGCACCAGAGCGCTGGAGAACTCTTCGGCCGTGGCGAAACGATCCTCCCGCGACGTCGCCATGGTGCGGGCGATGACGTCGCGGACCGTTGGCGGGACATCCGACCGTACCGTGGAAAGGTCGGTCGGCGTGCCCATGAGCTTCTTGGCCAGCACGGCCTGTGGCGTGGAGCCGACGAAGGGGGCATCACCCGCGAGCATTTCGTGCAGAATGCAACCTAGTGCGTAGAGGTCCGACCTGCCGTCGATCTGCTCTTCGCCCGAGGCCTGCTCGGGGCTCATGTACCCGACGGTCCCGATGGCGAGTCCCGTCTGGGTCAGCCGTCCTCGGGCCTCGCTCGCAGCCTTGGCTATCCCGAAGTCACAGACGAGCGCGTGGCCCGCCTGGAAGAGGATGTTCTCGGGCTTGATGTCCCGGTGCACGAGGCCATGCGCCTGTGCGTATCCGAGGGCGTCTGCGACCTCGAGGGCAATTTGCACAGCGTCGTCGAGGGCGAGCCGACTCTCCCGCTTGAGCCTCGCGCGCAGTGACTCGCCCTCCACGAACGGCATCACGAAATAGAGGAGGCCGTCCGCCTCACCGGAATCGTGGAGACCAAGGATGTTCGGGTGGTTGAGCCGGGCCGCGATCTCGATCTCCCGCAGGAACCGCTCAGGACCCATGGCGGCGGACAACTCGGGCCTAAGCACCTTGAGCGCCACCTTACGACGGTGCTTCAGATCCTCAGCGAGATACACGACCGCCATGCCGCCCGAACCGATTTCACGGTCGATGCGGTAGCGGTCGCCGAGGGCAGCCTGAAGGCGCTCTCGTGTATCCATGGGTTCCAACATGGGCTCTGCTCACGACTTGCGCGACCCGGACAGTCGAGTGCCCCGCCAACCGAGTTACGCCGGATCGGCACCGCACAGTCTCGTTACGGCGGGCAGACAATGAGGATCCGCCGCCGCCATGAAGTGTGCCCGAGCATGCCTCAGTTCGTGCCTTCCGACCTGCTCCACGGCGGCACGATGCCATTCATGCGAGCGTACGCGACGAGTTGCCCGAGGTGCTCGTGCATGTGGGCCATCCCCGCGGCGATGCTCGCGTGGGCGGGCATCGGACCTCCGAAGAAGGACGATTCGGACATCCTCGCTTCGTCGTCCATGCCGGTCACCACTTCCAGAAAGTAGTCGAAGGACGCTCGGAGGCCGGCGACCATGTCCGACTTGCCGAGGGACCCGGCGCGCTCCATTTCGGGTTCGAAGCCCTCCGCCGACTGTGGACCCGCTTCGTAGCCCCACTCCGTCGGGAAAAGATTGCCCGAAGCAATCATGAGCCCGAGAACCTCACGCACCGACCGGACACCCTCCATGGGGCGCCAATCGTACTGCGACTCGTCGAACGCCCCCGCGAGGTCGAGGAACTTCGACTTCAGGTTCTCGATGTCGGCGATCTGCACGTCCTTCCAAGACGGCATCTGAGCCGACACCGCGCCGGGCAGACCCGACATCACCGCCACCGCTACCGCATACGACAGTGTCTTACCGCCCATTGTACGCCTCCTTCGTTGGTCCATCGAACCGGTACACGAGTGCGGAGGTTCATACTACGAGGGGGTGGTCGGAGATGACAGTCATTCCTTCCACGGGACTGGTCACCGAGGACACGGCGAGGCGTTGGTGCATGGCTCC
>JBGMRN010000350.1:0-2822 GCA_048061535.1 Thermoanaerobaculales bacterium
GCCGCCAAGAAAGAACAAGTCCGCGTCCGCAAGCGCAGGCCTCGCCACTTCTCGTCTTCGGTTCATGGTTGGGAGGCTCCAAAAAAACTGGGAAGATGAGAGGCGGAACCGACGCGCCCCCGGCGCGTCGGCTGGTGGGAAACGCGGCGAAGACGGACGCTTGCGTCCGGAGACGACGTGCTTCCAACCAGTTGCCGGGGATCGAACGATCGCCGGCGGTTCCGCCGTCAATCTTCGGCACTGCCGCATCACGTCAGCGACAACCTCATTGCGCCTCCGCGCCTTTGCACCTTTGCGTTGAAAAACCCGGACCGGTGGGCGGAGTCCGCTCGCCCAAGAAGCAAACTGACGCGAACCGCATCAAAGAAACCATCTGCGTGATCTGCGTGATCTGCGGGCAAGTTGGGCGGGTGAGTGGGTAAAACGTTTCAACATTCTAACGTTTTAACGATGACCTGCCGTGGTTGCACGCCCCTTGCGGCGGCGACCGCCGCTATCGCCGCTTGGCCGTAGGACAGACCACCGTCTCCCGGCGGGACGTCGCGTGGCAACAGCACTTCGAAGCCCCGAGCCTCCAGCTCCTCGACCAGTCGATCACCCAATAAACGGTTGACCAGACAGCCCCCGCCGAGGGCCACCACGGCGCCTCCAGGAAGGCCTAGCAGTCCCGTGATCTCGGCCGCCAAGTGGCAGAATGTCGCGTGGAAACCCGCCGCCACGATCGTCGGGCTCTCGCCGGACGCCACGCGCTCTGCCACCTTGGCGAGAAACAGCGCCGACGGCAGCACCGGGCCCGAATCGCCGTCCACGACCTCGATCTCCGGCCACGGTTCCACCCTCCCCCACTCCGGCGCCGCCAGGCCTTCCAGCCGCGCAGCCGCCTCGCCTTCCCAGCGATTGATCGGCGCGACGCCGAGAAGTGCGCCGGCCGCCTCGAAGAGCCTCCCGGCGCCGCTCGCGACCGGCCATCCCCGATCCTCCGCGAGACGCAGGATCGCCGTTCGTTTTTGATCCTCGACCTGCATCGCCAGCGGCGTCAAGGCCAGCAGATCAACCGCGTCCGCCTCCACCAGCGCCGCCACGGCGACTCGCCAGGGTTCGCGAACCGCAGCCTCACCGCCGATCAGGGGCAGCGGTTCCAGGAAGGCCAGCCGGCGCCATTCCAGAGCCCCGGAGATCGACAGCCACTCGCCTCCCCATGCCGTCCCATCGGGGCCCCAGCCGGTCCCATCGAGGACGATCGCCAGGCAGGACTCGGTCGGGCCCGGGAAGCGGCCGTGCTCGGCAAGGACCGCGGCCGCGTGGGCGAGGTGGTGCTGCACCGAAAGGAGCTTCACTCCATACCATGACGCGAGCTGCTGGGCGAGCCATCGGCTTGGATACTCCGGGTGCTCGTCCGCGACGATCAGCCCCGGCCTCAACTGCAGGAAGTCGAGCATGCCGTCGACGGCCTCGGCGAGAAACTCCCGCGCACCGACCGAATCGAGATCGCCAACGTGCTGGGACAAGAACGCCTGCTCTCCGCAGGCCACGCACGAGGTCACCTGGAGATGGCCTCCGACAGCGACGATTGCTTCCGTGGTCTTCGCCGGGAGGGCGAGCGGTTCCGGCACCCAACCGCGCGCCCTGCGGACGACCATCGGACCCCTATTGGTGCTTCGCACCACCGAGTCATCCACTCGGCGGACGACATCCCGGTCGTGCAGCAGGAAGCAATCGGCGATCCCAAGCAGCCGGGCCACCGCATCGCGATTGGTCCGAGCGAGTGGTTCTTCGGAGAGATTGCCCGAGGTCATCACCAGCGGGCCGACATTGCGATCCGTGAAGAGCTCGACGTGCAACGGCGTCGTGGGCAGCATCACACCCAGATCGTCGAGGCCCGGCGCGACCTCATCAGCGACCTCGGACGGCCGTCGCCGGGGAGCGAGCACGATCGGCGCCCGAGGGGAAAGCATCAGCTCTTCCGACTCGGCATCAAAACGGACCAGCTTCCTCGCCTCGTCCAGGTCGCGCACCATCACCGCCAACGGTTTACCATGCCGGTTCTTGCGCTCTCGCAACCGTTCGACCACCTCAGACGCATCCGCCCGGCACGCGAGCTGAAAGCCCCCGAGGCCCTTGATGGCCACGATCTCTCCCGCCGAGAGTCGATTGCGGACATGGGCGAGCGGGTCCGCAACCGACGACAACTCGTCTCCGCCCGCGTCAGCCACCCACAGGCGGGGACCGCAGACCGGGCAGGCGATCGGCTCGGCGTGGAAGCGGCGATCATCCGGGTCCTCGTACTCCTTCCGGCAGTCCTCGCACAGGGGAAAACAAGCCATGGAGGTGCGCTCGCGGTCGTACGGAAGCTCGTGCACCAGGGAAAACCGGGGTCCACAGTTGGTGCAGGTTGTGAACGGGTAGCGGAAACGGCGATCGGAAGCCGTGGCCATCTCTCGGCGGCAGTCGACACACAGCGCGGCATCCGGCGGAACCAGGGCGCCCTGCCGGCGTCCGATAGTTGAGGAGCGCACCTCGAAGTCCGATGCGCCTTTGGGTTCGCAGGGCTCACGCTCCATTCGCTCGAGCCGGGCCAGGGGCGGCAGCTCCGAGGCCAGGCGGTGGATGAAATCATTGACTACCCGAGTCTCTCCCTCAATCTCGACCGTGGCGCCCTGTGGATCGTTGACCACCCAGCCCCCGAGCCCAAGGGAGGAGGCAAGGCGGTGGACCGCCGGTCTGAACCCGACCCCCTGCACCGTTCCGCGGCAGCGCAGCCTAACCCGCATCATTCCTTGGGCCTTCGCTCGGGTGGAGACGACCGTGCAACTGAGGACACA
>JBGMRN010000351.1:0-2819 GCA_048061535.1 Thermoanaerobaculales bacterium
CGGGGTGCTCGACGTACCGCAAGTACGCGCTCCGCGCCCCTCAGGTCGAAAACACCACACCTCACGACATCTCGCGAGCCTCGCTACGAGAGGTGGTGAGATATGCGGGCTAGCCCGTTCCCGTCTAGAAACTCTGGAGGGTATGGAGGGTACAGCGCGGGCTAGTCCGGACGGCGACCGCTTTCCAACCGGGTTTCGGACGAGTGCTTCGGCGGTTCGAGCTTTCCCTCGGCCACATACGTCTTGGTCCAACCCTTGACCAGGCCGGTGAGAAGCAGGATCGAGATCAGATTCGGAATCGTCATCAGGCCGAGGGCCAGGTCGCCAAAGGCCCAAACCAGCTCCAGTGAGTAGACCGCGCCGAGGAAGTGAGCGATGCAGAAGACCACGCGGTAGGGCATGACCCATCGCGGGCCGACGAGGTAGAGGATCGACCGATCGCCGTAGTAGGACCAGCTGATGGCGGTAGAGAGCCCGAAGAAGAAGACGGCCATCGTCACCAGCAGATGGCCGTAGCCACCGGCCACCGGACCGAGCCCCTTTTGAAAAGCCCAGGCTGTGAGGGGCGAACCGTTCTGCATCGCCAGCCCCTCCATCACCAGAACTCCTTCGATCGGTTGGCCGTCCAAGCCGAGCACGCGGGCATTTTCCAAGTTCCCAGGTTCCTTGTCATCAAACTCGAGGGCGCCGTTCAACGGCCTGAGATCGCGAAGGAGCACCGCATCGGAAGCGGTCAGCAACAAGACATCGTCAACAACGCCATGGTTGCGGATCAGCTCCAGCCCCTCGGGACGGCCCCCAAGCACCCGGAAGCTACCCTTGGCGAGGTCCTCGTCGTGCAACTCACCATCGACGTGAACCCCAGCGCCGGAGACGGTCGCCGTCACGGCCGCCTGCTTGTTGACCACGACCTGTTGCGCCTGCTTGTCCGACCACACGCCGGAGATCAGAATCACCAGCCCGGTCATGGTGCAGATCAGGAGGGTGTCGATGAACGGACCGAGCATCGCCACCACGCCCTCCCGAATGGGCTCGTCGGTCTTGGCGGCGGCATGGGCGATGGGCGCTGAACCCTGGCCCGATTCGTTGGAGAACAGACCTCGTTTGATGCCCCAGGTGAGCATAAAAATGAAGGTACCACCGGCGAATCCGCCGATCTGGGCTGCCGGCTGGAAGGCCGATTGAAAAATCAGAGCCAGCGTTTCCGGCACCTGCCCGATGTGGAGAAAGAGCACGATGAGGCCGGCGCCCACGTAGGTCGCGGCCATGAACGGCACCAGCTTCGAGGTCACGCGGCCGATGCGGCGGATGCCGCCGAGAATCACCGCCCCCACCAACAAGGACAGAATCAGGCCGGTGACCCAGGTGGGCACACCCAGGTCCTGGCGGAACTGGTCGGCCACGGTGAAGCTCTGGACCGCATTGCCGGAACCGAAGGACGAGATCACCGCAAAACAGGCAAATGCGACCGCGAGAGGCTTCCACGAACGTCCGAGGCCGCGCTCGATCGAGTACATCGGACCGCCGGCCGCGGCACCGCCGGGCAGGATGGTACGAAACTTCATGGCCAGAGTGCACTCGGTGTACTTCAACGCCATGCCGAAGACCGCAGTGACCCACATCCAAAAAAGGGCGCCGGGTCCGCCGTAGTGGATGGCGGTCGCGACGCCGGCGATGTTGCCGATGCCGACGGTCGCTGACAACGCGGTCGACAGGGCCTGGAAGTGGGAGAGGTCACCCTCGTGCTCAGGATCGTCGTACTCGCCGCGAACCACCCGTAACCCGTGCCGGAAATAGCGGACCTGAATCCATCCGAGACGGAAGGTGGTGATCACCCCTGTTCCCACCAGCAGCACCACCAACAACGGCATCTGCTCCGGCCATGTCCACACAAGGTCGCTGAGCTTGAAAACGACGCTACTCACCCACTCGAACAAACCGTCCATGCAACCCCTCTTCCAATTGCGCCCATCACGAAGCAGGCGGAATGCATCATGCTATCCGAGCCCGAGCCGGCCCCGCAAGCGTGGCGTCGCGATCCCCGGCCCTCAGGTCGAAGGGATTGCTGAACATCGCGCTTCGCTGCCCTCATGTCGAGACCCGGCAAGAAGTGTGGGCCGGATGTAAAATGGTGCTGTGAAGCGACGAGGCGGAAGATGAAATACACGCTGAGACGACATACGGCGCCCGGAGACGGCGATGCCCTCTACCGGTCGGCAGTCAGCTGCCCCCGATTGTTGCTGAAACTTGGACTGCTTGTCGGGATTTCATGCGGCCCGGCGATCGGACAGCCGGCCCAGGCCTCTTCGCCACCACCCGAATCGACCCAGACGACTCCGATCTGTACCTATTCCATTGTCAACACCTTTCCCCACGACCCCTACGCCTTCACCCAGGGGCTGGTCTTGGACAACGGCGATCTCTTCGAAGGTACCGGGCTCTGGGGCGAGTCGACCTTGCGAAGGGTCGATCTCGAGACCGGCGCGGTTCTGCAGATCCTCAACCTCTCCGCAGCCCATTTCGGAGAGGGGGTCACCGTGCACAACAACCGGCTGATTCAGCTGACCTACCAGTCAGGGATTGGTTTCGTCTACAACCGGAACACGTTTGCGCTCCTCGACAGCTTCACCTATCCCGCCGAGGGCTGGGGACTGACCCATGATCGGCAACGGCTGATCATGAGCGACGGCTCGTCCACGCTTCACTTTCGGGACCCTCAGACCTTTGTGGAGACCGGCCAGGTCCAGGTCTTCGACGATCAGGGACCGGTCGTCCGCCTCAACGAGCTCGAATACATTCATGGTGAAGTGCTTGCCAAC
>JBGMRN010000352.1:0-2786 GCA_048061535.1 Thermoanaerobaculales bacterium
AGGGTCGCGCGGAGGGCGAAGTTCCCCTGATTGGTCAACGCCAGGTTCGCAATTCCGCTCTCGGAGCCAAAGCTGTGGCCGGTGTTGGCGGTGTCGTCGAACTCCATGTTGACGTCCTCACCGTCGTGCATCGGGTCGCCGCGGTTAACCAGCCAGAAGTCGCCGTTGAGAGTGACCGGTGACGGCAGGTTGATGATCGCCGGTCCTGTCCCGTCGCCGGTCTGAATGGTGCCCTGACCGAGAACCTGGGAGTCGTCCGGCGAGCCGCCCGAGTCGGGGTAGAGGAAGACCTCGTTGGGCCACGGTCCGCCGGTGTATCCTTTCTGATTGGCGGCGCAGAAGGAGGTGATCTCGACCTGGCCCGGCGCGTAGCCGAAGTCGGCGAGGTTGAAGCGGACCGCGTACATGTAATCGGGGTCGCCGGCCCACCCACCCCCAAACCAGGCGGCGCCAGCGGAAGTGCCGCTGTCATACGCCGCGTTGCCGCACTCGGTGCCTCCGCCGCCTCCGCCGCCCTGGTTGGCGCCGGCCACGGTCAGCGTGTTGGTGTTGCCGGGGTCGAGCCAGTCGCGGAGGCGAACGGCCGACGAGACGCCGTCCCAGCCGATGGCGAAACGACCAAAGCAGTCGTAATCACTGTTGCCACAGGCCGCAAGGCCGCCTGACAGATAACCCACCAGGGCATGGCTGGCCGGGTCCCAGAGACCACCGCCGGATGAGCCCGGTTCAGTGGTTCCCTGCTCCCAGCTGTCGACCCGCCAGTGGGTGTCGGCGGGGCCTCCTCCGAGGATGCAGTTGTTCCTGATCGTCAGCGCGTCGTCGTTGAAGCTGATGGCCTTCTCGTCGCCGTTCGGGTGGTGAATGCAAACGCTGCTGGCCGGCATGGTGGAGGTGCGGGCGTCCCAGCCCGCAAAGTAGACGTTGGATGCCTGGTCGGGCGCTTCCTCGAGCTCGAGGAGCAGGAAATCGTCGTCCGCCCGCGAGGCGCGGAAGATCGCGCCGGTCTGGTTGTCGGAGAGGCTGCCGCCGCTGAGATCGCCGCAGTTGGCCGACTCGAAGTTCCAGTAAACGACAATCGACTGGTCGTTGGACTCGTCGACGCTGCAATGGTAGGCAGACAGAAAGTAGGGTTTGAAATCCCCCGGAACGTCCATGATCATGGTGCCGGTGCACATTCGCGAAGTGCCGATCCCATAGCTGCCGACGCTGCGGATCTCGTTCCGCCACGGGTTGCCCTCGGAGCAGACGACGTCGATATTGCACGGCCCTTGCTTGGTGAGCTCGCCGGTCTGCGCGAAGAGATCGCGATAGCCGCGCCCGATGCGGCCCAGCTTCAGCTCCGGTTCGAAGGCCGGCGCCGGGGGCACGTAGAGCTCCACAATTGCTTTCCCGCCGGGGACCACCGGCGTCCACAGCTCGCCGTGAGCCTCGTTGTCGTCGAAAGTATAGGGGCCTTCGTAATAGTCGGCCTCCTGACTGACGACGTGAAGAGTCGCCCCGGGCGGCAGCTTGAACCTTGTAAATCCGAGGTTCAGGTCGGTGGCGTTGGGGGAAGAAATCCGCAGCCGCCACAGACGCCCACCGTCGGAAAGACTCTCCCAGGTGCCACTCTCCGCCGGCGTGATCGCAACGTCGACCGGTGAGGCAAAACGCAACGGGCCCGGGCCGAGGGCCGCCGCGACCTTGTCCTCGGCAAGGAGAGCGACCGGGTCGATGGCTTCGAGCTCGAGCAATCCCACCTCCGCAACGGCCCGAGCCTTCAAAGTCGTACTTTGGGGCGGCGCCCCGCGCCGAGCTTCGACCGGCCCACCGAGGCCGAGTATCACGAGCGCGCCAACAACGGTCGAACCGAGAAGTCTCATGTTTTTCATCTCTGCTATTCCAATCATTCTTGAGTGATTTGTCTGATCCGGTAATTATACATCACCGATAACTGGCCCGCACTTCTCACCATATTTCTACTACGGGGCTCAATGCGCAGTGCCTGTCAGCGCTTTCTCGCCTCGGGGTGCTCGATGTACTGCGAAGTACGACTCCCGCGCCCCTCGGATCGGAAACCCAACTGTTCACGGCGCCTCACCGCCCTCGCACCTGAACCCGGTGAGATTGACGCAGAAATTGCAAAAAGCGCCGTTTCCGGACGAGAACGGGCTAGTGAATCCAGCGCGCCGGTACCCACACGATCCGACTCGCCCACGGGCCGTCGATGATGCGCACCCTGGCCTCGGGGTCCTTGCGGCCATGTCCGATTACGCGAACCCGGGTGCCCGCCGGCACGTCGAGGCAGCGTCCCGTCGCGCGCAACTCCTGTAACCCGTCCGGGTCGCCCCGATCGACGGCCGCCAGCAGCACGGTGACCGACTCGCGATCGAAGGTGACCGGAACCGGGCCTTCACCACCGGTGTCCAGGCTTCCGAGCTCGCCGACCGACCGCTCGACATGGAAGAGCGAACGCGCAAAACCGGCGCTCTGATCCTGACCCAACCACCACAGGACGGCGGCGACCGGGATCAGGAGCACGACCGCCGCAAGCAACCACCTCCGGCGCGCTCTCGGCCCGCGTTCTGGTTCTGCGTCGGCTGCTCCGAACGACCTGTCGTCCTCACTGACCGGTGGATCGGCGAGAAACTCCGTGCGGCACGAGGTACACCTCAGCGTGCGCCCGAGGTAACGCTCGTGGACCTGCATGCGTGCGCCGCAGCCGGAACAAGTGTGGATGTAGCCTGGCATCCTTCGTCAGTCCGAGTTTAGCAAAGGAGGACATCGCAGAGTTTTTAGTTCTTAGT
>JBGMRN010000353.1:0-2785 GCA_048061535.1 Thermoanaerobaculales bacterium
AGGATCCAAGGGCGGGGCGGCGCTACTCCAAATAACCGAGCGCCCGCAGCTGCTCCTCCACCTCCTTGTCGGTCAGGGCCAAGGTCCTGAGCTCGGGCGAGGGGGGAAGATCCTCGAACCAGCGCACGAGCATCTCTTCGAGCTGTTTGCTCACCATTGGGTTGGCGCTGGAAACATCGTGGTGTTCGCCGGGATCCGCGCGCAGATCGAAGAGTTTTGGGGAGTCGGCGCCGTTCCGGGGGGCGATTAATTTCCAAGAACCGCTCCTGACCGCGAGTTGATGCGGTTTCGGCGGCATGAGCTGCATGAAAACCGGACGTTTTTCCATCGGCGTGCGCCCGCGAAGAAACGGTGCCAGAGTGCGTCCTTGGAGGCCTGCGGGGAGCTTGAGCCCTGCAAGATCGACGAGGGTTGGATAGAGGTCGACGATGCTCACCGTCTCAGGTGTGGAACGTCCGCCCTTGATACCTGCAGGCCAGCGGATCATCATCGGTACGTGCACCAGTTCCTCGTACAGGCTCTGGGAGTGTCCCAGAGCACCGTGCTCAGCGAGCTCCTCTCCGTGATCCGAGGTGAAGGCGAGTAGGACATCGGGGCTATCAAGGCCGAGCTCCTTGGCCAACTCACGGAAGCTATCATCCCAGTAAGCGATTTCAGAGTCGTAGAGCGGCCGGATCTTGGCGCCGAGAGCGGTATCCGGTCTCGGGTAACGCTTGCGCATTTCCAGCATGACGATTCCTTCGGGGTAGTCAGATGGATCCTTCGCATAAGCCGGATCAAAGGTGTCGATCCACGGTCGGCGTGCAAAGTAGGGATCGTGAGGATCGAAATAGTGGATCCACAAGAAGGTCTTCGTTGTTTTCCAGGTATCGCGCCACCCGTCGCCGAATGCCTCTTTCAGGAGCCGTCGTACCTCCTCGTTCAGGGGTTTCGCAGGGTAGAAATTGGCTCGCCTGTAATAGTGGTCGAAACCTTGCGCGAAGCCCAGTGATGCCATGAGGTGTCGATTGGCGGGCACGCCGATCGTGGTGTAGCCGGCGCTGTGAAAAGCCTCCGCGAGAGTCGTGAGAGCCGCCGGAAGGACGGGTTGCTCGACCTTGCCCCGGATTCGGATATCGCCCGTCGTGACACCGTGGCTTGTCGGGTACAGCCCGGTGAGCAGAGAACCCACCGATGGAGGCGTCCAGGAGGACGTTGCGTATGCATTGGTGAAGACAACGCCATCGCGGGCGATGCGGTCCATGAAGGGTGTCGTCGCGGACTGATGTCCCGCGAAGGAGACCGAGTCGGCTCGCAACGTGTCGACGCTTACCAGAACCACGGTGGACGGTAGCCGTCCAGGACGTGCGCCGGCGTTCGGCATGCCGTGAAGAATGACAGCGGCCAACGGAACCGCGATCATCGCCGCGATTCTCATGAATCGCATCAGTACTCCCTCGATTCTGACGGAGCTGCGATTGCGTCGAGGCGGTCGAGCTCGGTGATTGCGGTTTTCTTCAGTTTCGCGTCATCTGTTTGGATGAGTACCTTTTGGAGATGAAAAACCGCCTCATCCCGTCGATCCGTTCGCGCGAGTATGCGCGCAAAACCAACACGCTCCATCGCGAGGCGCCGGGCAAGCTGCGGATCCGTCGGGTCGCTCTTCCAGGCCCGTTCAAAGGCAGTTATCGCCTCCTCGAAGTTGTTGTCCTGGTGTTCGACCTCGCCGAGGTTGAACCATACATCCGCATAAGCTTGGCCGCTGTCGATGATCTGCTCGAGAACGCGACGAGCATCACCTGGTCGTTCCGAAACACGGTACAAGTAGGCGAGGTTGTTCATCGCCTGTGGGCGGCCCGGTCCCGCCGAGCGGACAAGGCGCTCTTGCAGCGGAATTGCCTCCAGAGCGCGTCCCTCAACAACCAGAAGGCTGGTGCGGGCCGAGAGGAGCTGAAGGTCGGCGGAGTCGATACGCTCGGCTCGCTCAAGTGCCTTCCAAGCCTCGGCCGGGTTGCCTTTGCGTAGGTGGCTGAGTGCGAGTTGGGACCATGGGAGGGTGGCTTCAGGCGCTTGCCGCGCCATGCGGGAGAACAGCGAAACCTCATCGCGCCAGTCGCCGGCGCGATCCCAGGTAATGGCCACCGAGGGCACGAGGAGAAACAGGATCACCGTGGTTGCCCAAACAGAGCGGCGACGCTTCCAGACACGTGGAAGTAGGAGAGGAACCGCTACCAATACTGCAGCCAGAAATGGGAAGCTCGGGAAGTAGCAGAAACGCTCGGCCATCGTGTTTCCCATGTCGACCGGGCTTGCAACCCTGACGATGTTGAGAACGGGGAGAAACGACACCGCCAACATCGCTGAGAACAGGAGAATCTGTCGGTTTCGTCTCGCAAGATGAAAGGCGACTGCCGCCAGCACTGCGAGAACTGCGACGCTCCCGAGAAACCGAAGTTCAGTGACCGTCGTGACGTACGGGTTCTGCACGTACGCATTGAGGTCCAGGGGCAGAATCATCCACCCCAGGTACCGGACTATCGTGACCGGCGCACTGAGTAGAGTGTTCGTCAGGGTGTGCTCAAGGGGTTGTCCAGGCGGCGGGACCTGAAGAATCGTGAGGCGCAGCACGGCGTACGCGGCAACCACCACCACGAACGGAAAGGCACGAAGGGCCGCTCGCTTCAAGCCGGTGCGGTCATGGAGGGCCGCAATCAGGAATACCCAGAAGGGGAGCACCACCGCCATCTCCTTGGCCAGCATCGCCGCCGCGAACGAAACCACGGCGAGGGCCACGAGGAAAGGGCGC
>JBGMRN010000354.1:0-2777 GCA_048061535.1 Thermoanaerobaculales bacterium
GTCGTGAGGGGAAGGCTCGGCGGATTGATCCAGACGGCCTCGGGGAGGGGTTTAGTCTTCGGCTTGAAGTACCCCCGACCTGGCGGACACCTACGAGATTGAGGAAAAGGGGGTGTCACGATGCCAAAGACACGAGGACCGTACCCGCCGGAGTTCAAGGCGCGGATGGTGGAGCTGGTCAGGGCGGGCCGCAGCCCGGAGCAGTTGGCGAAGGAGTTCGAGCCGTCGGCGAACGCGATCCGGAACTGGGCGCAGCAGGCGGACCGGGACGCGGGCGTGAGAAGTGACGGTCTGACAACGCCGGAGCGGGAGGAACTGCGTCGGCTGAAGCGTGAGCTGCGCCAGGTGAAGCTGGAGCGGGAGATCCTGGCAAAAGCCACGGCCTGGTTCGCACGGGAGACCGGCTCGATCCCGTCCGGGGGTTCGAGTTCGTGAAGGCGCATCAGGCCGTCTATCCGATTACCACGCAGTGTCGGGTGCTGGGTGTCTCCACCAGCGGATACTACGCGTGGCTGAAGCGCGAGCCTTCGGAGCGTGAGAAGGCGAACGCGGCGCTGCTTGAGACGATCGAAGAGATCCACGAGTGGAGTGATGGGACGTACGGAGCTCCGAGGATGAGGAAGGAGCTCGAGGTGCGAGGCCACGACGCGAGCGAGAATCGAGTGGCTCGTGTGATGAGGGAGGCGGGGATCGAGGGCGTGAGTCGGCGCAGGAAGACGAGAACGACGGTTCGGGGTCAGGACTCGCGGCCGGCGCCGGACCTGGTGGATCGGGACTTCACGGCGACGGGTCCTGACCAGCTCTGGGTCGCCGACATCACGTACGTCGCGACGTGGGCTGGCTTCCTGTACCTGGCGGTGGTGTTGGACGTATGGAGCCGGCGGATCGTGGGCTGGGCGATGACGACGCACCTGAGGACGGATCTGGTGCTCGAGGCGCTCGACATGGCGCTGTGGCAGAGGAGACCCGAGGCTGTGATCCACCACTCGGACCAGGGGAGTCAGTACACGTCGCTGGCGTTTGGGCGCCGGTGCGAACTGATGGGCGTCCGGCCGTCGATGGGCTCTGTCGGAGACGCCTATGACAATGCCATGGCCGAGTCATTTTTCGCGAGCCTTGAATGTGAGCTCCTAGATCGACGTACGTTCCGGACTCCGGCCGAGGCGAGGATGGAGCTGTTCCGCTACATCGAGGGCTGGTACAACCCGCACCGGCGGCATTCTGCCCTCGGTTACGAGTCACCCATCAACTTCGAGAAGAACCGCGAGCGCGCGGTCGAGAACATCCGGGCTCCTCGGGACATCGGCCCTTCGACAACCTCCGCGGAGCCCGGCCTGCTTCTACTCCCCAGCGCCGCCGGCGCTGCGCAAGCTTCTGACTCCATCGGCCTTTGAAGAGAGAGAAAACAACACAAGCGTTCACCTGTCCACCGGATCGGGGGAGGCCCACTACTGTGGCATCGATCTCCACGCTCGCACCATGTACCTCTGTATCCTGGACCACGAGGACGGCGAGGTGCTCCTGCACCGCAACCTGCGCTCGGACCCCGAACTCTTCCTCGAGACCATCGCGCCCTACCGCGCTGACCTCGTCGTCGCCACCGAGTGCATCTTCTGCTGGTACTGGCTCGCCGATCGCTGTGGCCGTGAGAACATTCCCTTCGTCCTCGGCCATGCCCTCTACATGAAGGCCATCCACGGCGGCAAGGCCAAGAACGATCGTGTCGACTCCCACAAGATCGCCGTGCTGCTCCGGGCCGGCGCACTGCCCCAGGCCTATGTCTATCCTCCGGGCATGCGCGCCACCCGCGATCTGCTCCGTCGTCGCCTCTTCTTCGTGCGCAAACGAGGCGAGCTCTTCGCCCACGTCCGCATCACCTTCCACCAGTACAACCTGCCCGCGCCTTGCGGCCAGCTCCTCTATCAGTGCAACCGGGCCAAGGTCCCCGACGCATTCGATGACCCCATCGTCCGCACCAGCGTCGAGGCCGATCTCGCCCTGGCCGGTCACTACGACGGGCTCATCCGCTCCATCGAGCGCACCATCCTCGAGCAGGCCAAGATCGAAGACCCCTCGACGCTCCACCTTCTCCAGACCATCCCAGGCGTCGGGCCCATCCTCGCCCTCACGCTCCTCTATGAGATCCACGACATCGCCCGCTTCACCCGGGTCCAGGACTTCGTCTCCTACTCCGCAAGAACCCCCGCGGTCAGAAGCACCTCGACCGTCTTCGCTCCAAGCACGGCAAGGGCAAGGCCCTCAGCATCCTCGCCGCTCGCCTCGGACGCGCCAGCTACTACATGCTCCGCCGCAACACGGCCTTCGACATGGACCGCTTCATGAACTGACACTTCCGGAGGGGAGACGGTGAGCCCGACGTCTAACTCAGGTCCGGTGCCCAGCACTCGGCAGCTGCCTCGCTTGATTGGACACCGCCTCTCGCTCCGACCCACACACACCCTCGAGTCCTCGCTTATGGATGCTCTGCCCCTCACCCGAGCCCGCAGATAACTGGCCCATGGCTTCGGCCATTCGAGCCCGTACTCCTTTGAATCGGACGGTATGAGGGCACGCATGATTTTCTAGGTCGCAGGAGATTGCCTCCTGCTCCGGCTCACCCGCCGGTTGAACCTCGATAGGTGTTTGGTGCAGAGTCCCATCGACTCCGCGCCCGCGCTTGAAATGAAGTCAGAGTACCGAGGATCCGACGCTCACTCGCACGTCGCGCTGCTTAGCAGCGCGTCAGGGCATAGCTCCGCGCTCTTGACCCGGGGGGG
>JBGMRN010000355.1:0-2743 GCA_048061535.1 Thermoanaerobaculales bacterium
CCCTCAACCGCAACCTCGATAGTCTGAACGCCGGTCATCAGCCACAGGAAAAGGGAGACGAAGGTCACCATGTCCCGATTCCTATTTTCTCCGCAATCGCTCCATCTCGACGGCCTGCTGCTGTTGTCTGACCTTGATCAGGGTGCCGGCAGGGTAGAAGCCGCTGCGCAGGCTGGTGTTGGGATAGGTGACGGAGCCGGGACCCATGAGGACGCCGGGGTTGAGCACGGTGTTGCAGCCGGTCTTGCACCCGTCGCCGAGAACCGCGCCGAACTTCCGCAGGCCCGTGTGGTGAGTTTCGCCGGCGGCGGGGAAGCTGATCTCGCGCCCCACGTTCTTGACGTTGGAGCAGATCGTGCCGGCGCCGAGATTGACGTCGCGGCCGAGAATGGAGTCCCCGACGTATGCCTGGTGGGGCGCCTTGGCCGCGGGCAGGAGGATCGATCCCTTGACCTCGCTGTGGGCGCCGACCAGGCTGCCGGCGCAGAGGATGACGTTTTCACGGACGTAGGCGCCGGTCCTGATGTGGACTCCTTCGTCGATGATCACCGGTCCCACGATCACCGCACCCGGCTCTATGGTGCAGCCGGGAGCGATGGCGATACGATCACCGAGAAGGTGGACGCCGGCCGGGATGTCAATGTCGATGTTCCAGCTCGTTCTGGTCGCAAGGTAGCCCGCGAGGTGGTCGCCGAGCGCAGACCACACGGGCTCGTCGACGATGAGGAGGTCCGGGTGCGGGAAGTCTTCGAGGTCGAAGAAGGCCTGTGGCGAAAAGTCGGTCATGCGGGGATTTCCTCGAGTTCCGGAACGCGACGCTTGACGACCACCAGGGTCTGGTCGTCGTTTGGCGTCGAAGTACCGGAGTAGGACTCCACCTCGCTGAATACGCGGTCGACGATGGCGATGGGATCGAGATGGCGGGCGGCACGGATCACTTGGGCGAGCCGTTCGTCTCCAAACTCCTCATCGGTCTCTTCGTCGGTGGCCTCGGTGATACCGTCGGTGTAGAGGGCGAGGAGATCTCCGGGGCCGATCTTGTCGATGCCGATCGTGTAGGTTGCGGAGAGGTTCGGTCCGAGGATCATGCCGCCGGTGGAGAGATGGACGGTCGAGCCGTCCTCGCGCATCAATATGGTCGGCGGGTGGCCCGCGTTGCAGTAGATGACGGTGCCGTCGAGCCCGATCTCGGCCAGGAAGAGCGACACGAACTTGGTGGCCATCCTGCTCCGGTGGATGATCCGGTTGAGCCGTTGCACCGTGCGCGTGACTTTGAACTCGCGTGAGAGCCCCATGCGCAGTCCGGTGAAGACGTCGCGCACCTGGAGAGCGGCGGGGAGACCGTGGCCGGTGGCGTCGGCAACGACGACGTCGAAGATGTTGTCGTCGAGGGTGATCACGTCGTAGAAGTCGCCGCCGACGATCTCGGCGGCAACGGTGCGCGCGGCGATCTCGAAGTCGCCGGGTTGGGGCAGATGTCGCGGCAGGATCGAGTTCTGAATCAGCCGCGATTCCTCCATGATTTCCATCATCCGCTCCTCGCGTAGCTTCTGGTTGATAGCGAGCCGGATGATGTTGAGAGTGGCGACGAGCGCCTCGTGGTCGCTGCCGGAGGGTTCCACGTCGAACGAGAGCACGTAGCGGGCGTTCGCCACCGAGATAGCGGCAAACCACTCGCGGGTGCCGAGCTCGGTTTCGAGTCGTTGGTCGAGGCGGGGGTCGTCACGCTCCATCACTACCGACCCGACGTCGAGGAGTTGCTCGAACGGCGGGTAGGTTTTCCACACCCGCAGGCCGACGGGCGCTCGAACGACCGAACCGAAGGTCTTGACCAGCTCGAAGCTGCCGTCGTCCTGGGCGTAGATGCGACCGCCCCGTACACCGAGATCTTCGGAGAAGTTCTCGGCGATGAAGTCCGCAGCCCTGTGGATGGTCTCGAGAGGCGTCGAGCCGAGGGCGATGGTCTCCAGGGCCCGTTCGATACGGCGGAACAGAGAGATGGAACTCCGTGACATGGCTGGATCATGTCATGTGTGGCCGGGCTGTGCAAGACGGTAACCCTTCCCCCGGTTGATGCATATTCTGTATTGCCAAAGGGTGATATAGTGTGCGGGCTCCGCGGCCGGTGGGGCACGGGGAGGAACATTTGAGAACTGAACGATTGAGAATCATCATTGTGTTGATCGCCGCGGTTGCGGCGTTGACCATCGGCGCCTGCAGCCGGCAGGAGGTGGTGGAGTCGCCGGTCGATACCGCCGCCACCGGCCACGGATCGGTGACAGTGGATTGGGAGAAGGACATGCCGTCGGCCATCGAGCGGGCCCGGACGGAAGACAAGCTGGTTTTGATCACCTTCTACGCCGACTGGTGCGTATGGTGCAAACGGCTCGATTCGACCACCTTGCGCGATGCAAAGGTGGTCGCGATGCTGCGCGATCGGGTCGTTCCGTTGCGTCTCGACGTGGAAGGCGACGGGCGGCAGCTGTCGAACGATTACCGGGTCGATGGCCTTCCCACAACCGTCGTCCTCGACGCCGACGGTCGCGAGATCGGCCGCATTCCCGGTTACATTCCCGCGGCGGGTTTTCTCGAGCGGGTGGAAGGTTTTCTGCAGGAGAGCTGACGGTAGGGCGTGAGACGCAAGGTTCAGGTCTCAGGTCGCGACGAGATCATCGGTTGGACTTTGACGATGTCAGGCACTGTCCGCGCTTGTCGCGACTGCCGGCGCCTGTGACCTAAAGTC
>JBGMRN010000356.1:0-2742 GCA_048061535.1 Thermoanaerobaculales bacterium
CCGAGCGACAGGGCGGCGGAACCAACGAAAACCCGAGCAGCGGTTTTCTGGCCCCTCCGGGTTCGTACACCGTCACTCTCGCGAAGCGGGTGGACGGTCGGGTGACCGATCTCGGCGGCCCCACTCCCTTTGAGGTGGTGCAGATGCGGGAAGGGGCCTTGCCCCAAGCGGCGCCGGAGGAAGTCGCTTCCTTCATGCGTGAAGCGGCGAGGCTACAACGAGCCGTGACCGCCGCGGCCGAAGCGATGGAACTCGGCTTCAAGCGAATCAAGAACCTCGAAACGGCGCTGGCCCGCTCGACCACCGATCCTGGAGGCCTCGACAGCGAGCTCGCGGTTCTCAAGTCACGCCTTTTCACTCTCGAAGAGGCTCTCAAAGGCAATACCTCCGAGCGCCAGATGGGGGAGCCCCAGGTTCCCTCCGTTGCGGGCCGGCTGAGGGTTGCGACCATGGGTGACCGTCTCTCAACCTATGGGCCTACCGCAACCCACCGCCGCAGCTTGGAAATCGCAACCGAGGGATTCCGCGATATCCGAGCCGGATTGGCATCTCTCCTCGAGGTGGACCTGCCCGCGCTCGAGAAGAAGATGGAGGCGGCGGGAGTGCCGTGGACCCCGGGAAGGCCGCTACCCTAATATCGGACTCCTTGACGGCACCGCGCAGGCTCAGAGACAATGACCCGCCATGAAACACGCCAATTTCTTGTCAGATCGCCGGGCGGGCAGATCTTTCGCCGCCATCATTGGTTCGATTGCTCTCGCCCTCGCGGCGGGCGCCTGTGGGGGCGCCCCTGAGGTGGTGCCACCATCGCCGCCCGAGGTCACGGTCGCCACCCCGACCCAGCGCGACGTGACCATCTTCCAGGAGTTCGTCGGCACCACCCAGGCCCGGGAGTCGGTGGAGATCCGCGCCCGGGTGCAGGGCTACCTCGAGAGGATCGCGTTCGAGCCGAGCACTTTCATCAAGAAGGGCCGGCTGCTTTTCGTTATCGAGCAGGCGCCGTACGAGGCGCAGCGCGACCGCGCCGCAGCCGCCATCAAGGCCGCCGAAGCGGGGCTCCGGCGCGCCGAGTCCGATCTCGACCGTCTCGAAGAGGCGGTCAAGACCAATGCTGTCAGCCAGCAGGAGGTGACCCGCGCACTTGCCGAGCGTGATCAGGCATCCGCGGCACTGCTCGAGGCGCAGGCGGCGCTCACCACTGCCAAGATCCAGCTCGACTACACCAACGTCAGGTCGCCCATCGACGGTCTCGTCAGCCGCAACCTCGTGGACCTGGGAAACCTGGTCGGCGCCGGCGCAGCGACCCTGTTGACCACGGTGCGGCGGATCGACCCCATCTTCGCCTACTTCGAGGTCTCGGAGCGGTTCATCGCGCGGACTCTCGAGGAGCGTGGCGGGCACACGGATCCAGGCACGGGCGACGAAATTCCGGCGACCCTGGTGCTCATGGAGACGGGTCTCGAGATCGAGGGCAAGGTCGACTCGGTCGACAACACCGTCGATCCTGGCACCGGCACGATCCAGCTACGGGCGATCTTCCCCAACTCGGACAACAAGGTCTTCCCCGGCTTCTTCATCCGGGTTCGGCTCCCGGGTGAGTTCCTCGAGAACGCACTCCTGGTGGAAGAGACCGCCCTCGGCACCGACCTCGGCGGCCGCTACGTGATGGTGGTGGGCGACGACAACGTGGTAGAGAAGCGCTATATCGAGCCGGGTCCTCTCCAGGGAGACAAAACTCGCGTGGTGCTCGAGGGTCTGTCGCCCGGCGAACGCTACATCACGGTCGGTTTGCAGCGGGCACGACCCGGCATGCCGGTGACTCCGAAGAACGGCGGGGGTGGATCGTGAGCCGGCCCGCCCGCGGGGAGCGCTAATCCATGTTCAGCCGCTTCTTCATCTACCGTCCGATCTTCGCGTCGGTGATCGCGATCGTCATCGTCTTGGTGGGGGTGCTGGCGATCCCGCTGCTGCCGATCGAGAGCATGCCCGACATCACACCGCCGTCGGTGCAGGTCACAACCTCCTACCCCGGCGCCGGCGCCAGCGTGGTGGCCGAGAGTGTCACCGCACCCATGGAGGAGAAGATCAACGGCGTCGAGAACATGATCTACATGTCCTCGAAGTCGGCCGCCGATGGCTCGTGCAACATCACCGTTACCTTCGAGGTGGGTACGGACGTCGACATGGCCACGGTGCTGGTCCAAAACCGGGTCAACGAGGCGCTGCCGGTGCTGCCCGAGGAGGTTACACGGCAGGGTGTGAAGGTGGAGAAACAGTCCACCAACATCACCTTGATGATCAACATGGTGTCACCCGACGGCACCTTCGACGAGCTCTACGTTTCGAACTACACCACGACACGCATCAAGGACGTGCTGGCGAGGGTCAACGGGGTCTCCAAGGTCGACATCATGGGCGCCAAGGACTTCGGGATGCGGATCTGGATCAACCCACTGCTCCTGCGCGCCCGCGGCCTCACCACCATGGACCTCACCAACGCCTTGCGAGAGCAGAACGTGCAGGTGGCGGCGGGCCAAATCGGGGCCCAGCCGGCGCCCGCCGACCAGCCCTTCGAGTACTCCATCAGCACCCTCGGCCGACTCGAGACGGTCGAGCAGTTCGAGAACATCATCGTCAAAAGGGGCGAGCAAGGTCAGCTGGTTCGGGTCCGTGACGTGGCTCGGGTGGAGCTCGGCGCCCAGAGCTACATGTGGTTCGCCAAGCTCGACGGTGCACCGTCCA
>JBGMRN010000357.1:0-2739 GCA_048061535.1 Thermoanaerobaculales bacterium
ACGAATTTTCTCCCAAGCGCAAAATTTTCCGTGTGATTATTTGACTACTATCAAAAAATTTAGGATTTTGTAGGGGATTTTACAGGGGACAGTATTCTTTTCAACCATCGAGTTCCCAGCCCCGCATTCAATACCGCCCTGGGATCGACAGCGAAATCGAGGCGAACTCCGGGGTCCGGCAGCATTGGCGCCAGGATCTTCCGGCGGAACGTTCAAACGATCAGACCCGTTCTCCGATCCGACGGTCCTCCCCCGTTGTTGGGGTCTTTCGGCCGATCTGTTCTTTGGGCTCGTCCCCGATCAGAAAACGACCGCGGTGCTCCGCTGCTCCCGGAGCGAGAGATGGATGCCCCCCATCTGCGGTATGGGATTCTTCCGGCGCAGATACCGGCCCTCCTCGCGCATCTGCGCCAGTTGACCCCGAATGAATCGTAAATCGTATTCGGAGATCCTCTCAAGCTCGCGACATCCGAGCCGAATCTCGGAGGAGCTCTATGAACTCAAGCGCCTCGTCCGGATCGGAGAACACCGGTTCCCCGCTCGCGAAACGGTTGTACACATGGTAGATCCCACCCTCTACAAAAACTCTGGGCCTCCGGGGCATCCCAAACCTCCGTGACCTAATCTACGACAACCAGGAACTACGGGCCTGACACTCATGCTCATGGGCACTTCAACATCGACAAAGGCATCCCGGGAGGGCGGTCAGAGCTTCATCTGCCACCAGAAGGCTTTTTTCGACAGTGGTAGAATCGCATGGGTGAGGAAAAGGGAATCACTATCCCTACTGAAGGTGGACACGAAAAAGAGGTGGTTGGCCGGACTTCTTGCGCTGGCGACCCTGACAGCTAGCAGCGGAGTGATCGCTGACGAGCTGGTGGACGACTTCGAGGATCCGGTCCGCTGGGACGCGTGGTCGTTCTCGAGTGGGCCGGAATGCCCTGGAGCGACCGGCGACCTGGAACGGATTTCGGGCGAGGGCCGCAACGGCTCGACGGCGGCGCGGCTGCGTTTCGACTATACGGACGGCGGCTGCTACGTGGCCGCTCAGCGACTGCTCGATGACGTCTCGTCAGGGGAAGGGATCTCCTTCTGGCTTGCCGGCGCCGTGGCCGGGACGCGTCTCTTCGTACGGCTCACCGACGAAACCGGGCAGATCTTCGAGAGCTACCTGCCGATGCAGAGCGAGGACCCGGAGAGCTGGGTGCAGTACCGCGTTCTGGCAGACAGCGGTGTCCGGTCGTGGGGTGGTGCTGGGGACGGCGTCTTCCACAGAGCAGCCACGGCTTTGACGGTTTTGGTCGATGTGGGCTATGGGGTCCACCGCACCGGTTCGGTCCTTCTCGACGATGTGATCGGCCTGTCGGCGCAGCGGCTCGAACTCGACCCCTTAGCCGCCGCATCCGGCATCGCTGTGCTGTTTCGAGGAACGTTACACGATCGGCTCGGGGTCAACATCCACTTCGCCTGGCCGGACGCAACTCAGCTCGACCTGGCAGCTGCGGCCGGTCTCGGATGGATACGGATGGACCTGGCCTGGGACTTGGTGGAGCAGGCGCCGGGGGAGTTCGACTTCACGGCCTACGACGCTCTCCTCGACGCGGTCGAGGCGCGCGGCATGCGGGCGCTTCTGATCCTTGACTACTTCAACCCGATCTACTGCCCCTCACCCGGGTGCGACCCGCACACCGGTCCGGCAACCGAGGAGCAGCGCGCGGCCTTCGCGGCCTTTGCTGCTGCTGCTGCGGCCCGCTACGACGGGCGAGAGGTCGTCCTTGAGGTGTGGAACGAGCCCAACTCCAGGAACTTCTGGCGGCCCAATCCGGACCCCGAGGCGTACGGCCGGTTGGCCGCGGAGACGGTGGCGGCGGTCGGCGCCGTGAGCACCTCCGTGCCGCTGGTGGTCGGCGCCACCGCCGGCGTTGACGTGGAGTTCCTCGACGCCGCCTTCGCGGCCGCCGACCTGTCCGCGGTGGATTCGGTGAGCGTCCACCCGTACCGGTCGTTCGTGCCGGAGTCGATCGGCGAGGACCTGGCGCTGGCCCGGGAGATCGTCTCGGCACGCACCGGGCGCGGAGACATTCCGCTAATCTCAGGAGAGTGGGGCTACACCGCGGTCGAGTTTGGTGCGCCGGGGGAGGCGGCCCTGCACCGGCAGGCAGTGGCCGCCGTGCGCGAGCTGCTGTCGGCGCAGCTGTTTGGGTTGCCGCTGGCGATCTGGTACGACCTCACGAACGACTGCGGAGACGGCACGGATTGGGAGTGCAACTTCGGTCTCCTGTGGGACGACGGGGCGACCCCGAAGCCGGCATGGCAAGCGGTGGCGGCCATGACCCGTGCATTGCCGGCGGGCGCGCTGCGGGTCTCAACCTGCGGCCATCCGCCGGCAGTCTACTGCCTCGTCTTCAGGGGGGCGAGCGAGGTTACCGCTGCGCTGTGGGCCGGTCAGAAGGGGTCTGAGGTGACATTGCGGGTACCGCACTACTCCGGCGTGGAAGTGCTTGACCTGTATGGCGCACCGGCGAACGCAACGACCGTCGACGGGATGGAGCTGACCCTACGCGAGGAGGATGGCCCGGTGTACGTCCGGGTGCCACGAGGGCCGCGGATGTCGGCGGGCCGCGTGCGACCAGTGGACCCGTGACACGGTAAGGGCCGTCGCCATTCACGGCATGGATCATCGAGTTCCGCGTGTCGTTCCCCGAGCGCGGCCCGAAGGTCATCGCCCCGGACGGCAAG
>JBGMRN010000358.1:0-2730 GCA_048061535.1 Thermoanaerobaculales bacterium
TTTCAGCTGATCAACTTGTCGAACATCTGCTGTCGAGCGGCGCCCGCAACTCCGATTCTTCAGCCATTCGTGATCTCCTCCGCCACGCCGCCAGAAAGGGCCTGATCAGCCTTGGCGGTGGCATCCCCGCCGCCGAGCTGTTTCCGATCGAGCGCATCATCGAGGCAACTACTGCATCATTCGACGAACTCGGCGCCGGAGCCGCTCAGTACGGGCTCACCGAGGGCGAACTGCAGCTTCGAGAGGTGGCTGCCGGACTCGCTGAGGAAGATGGGGCACCGGCGCTTCCCGATCAGATCCTGGTCACTACCGGCTCCCAGCAGGCTCTCGATCTTCTCGGCCGCGTGTTGGTCGATCGTGGCGACGTCGTTGCTGTCGACGACCCTGCCTATCTCGGCGCCCTCCAGGCTCTCCGGAAGTACGAACCAGAATTGGTCGGCATACCCGTCGACGACGCTGGTCTGAACACCGGGACGCTGGAGGCGAAGTTGCGTGCCGGCCTCTCCCCCAAGGCGGTCTACACCAATCCCAACTTCCAGAACCCGACTGGCGCCACTCTGTCAGCTGACCGTCGCGCCCATCTAGCCCGCCTTGCCGACCAGCACGACTTCCTCATCATTGAGGACGACCCATACGCTGCCCTGCGCTTCAGGGGCGAGAATCTGCCCTCAATGGCTTCGATGAGCGAGCGGGTGATCAGGGTGCGGACCGTTTCAAAGACCCTCGCCCCTGGCCTCCGAGTCGCCTGGACGATCGGACCTGCCAGGCTGATCGAGGCGCTGGCTATCGCCAAGCAGGCAGCAGACCTCCACACCTCGACCCTCACCCAACACATCACCGCCAGACTGGTCGGCGACGCGGAATGGTTCTCCGAGCACCGTGCCTCACTGGCCCCCTGGTATCGGACTCACTGCGACGCGCTGATGACAGGGTTGGCCGCCAGTTTCGGCGAGACTCTGACCTTTGACCCACCAGACGGCGGGATGTTTTTGTGGGCCAAGCTCCACCGCGATCTACCGCCAGGCTCGGACACAGTTGATCTGTTCCCGGTTGCAATCGAGCACGGAGTGTCCTTCGTGCCCGGGTCGGCCTTCGCTGTCGATACACCCCGATCCGCCCACCTACGTCTCTCATACGTCACGGCCTCACCAGAACAGCTCGGCAAGGCCGCCGCCCGCTTACCCACCGCCATCGATGCATGGCTTAGTGCCCCTTACCTTCTTGGTTGGCCTTGAGGCAGACTCTTGGCTGACTGCTCGACATGGCGGGTAGGGCTTTGTGCCCCTGTCACGTTTGATGGCCTGGGGGGTGTTGCCGCCCGTCGTGTTCGGGTGTGGTTGACCTCTGACAGGAACATGCATTTTAGGGCTGATTCGTAAGGTGGTTGACGGCAGCTGCGCCCTCGTGCGGTCTCAAGCAAGGAAGACGATGTTGGAGGAGATGGGGAATGGAGAGCACAAGTATTGGAGTGTTCGTCGGGGTTGATATGGCCAAGGGCGAACACTTCGCCCAGGCGGTCACCACCGGCGGCGAGGAGCTTTTTTCTCGGCCGGTCGACAATGACCAGGCCGCTATCGAAGCGATTATTGATGAAGCTGGCGAGGTAGGCCAGGTGGCGTTGGTGATCGATATGACGGCATCGGGTGCGCAGTTGTTGTTGAGTGTCGCGGTTGAGCGAAACGTGCCGGTGGCGTACGTAACGGGACTGGCGATGCGCCGCGCCGCCGAGTTGTATGCCGGCAGCGCCAAGACTGACCCTCGAGATGCGTGGGTGCTCGCTGACTACGCCCGGCGTAACGCCGATCGGCTCACCTGGCTTGCAATCTCTGACGAGCTCCTCATCCGCCTCCGGATCCTCAACGGTCGAGACGTCGATCTAGCGGCGGACGCCAACCGGGTGATCAACCGTTGTCGTGACGCCATGTTGGCTGTTTCTCCTGCGCTGGAACGTGCTGTGGGTGAACGGCTGACCCAATCCGGTGTCCGCGACACTGTCATCCGCTGGTCGACTCCATCGGCGTTGAGGGAAGCCGGAAAAACTCGGATCCGCAACGTCATCAAGAAACGCTCACCGAGACTGGCCGACAAAGTCACCGATCAGATCTGGGCTGCGCTCGACGCCCAAACAGTGACGCTGCCAGCCGAGGAAACCTGGGGTGAAATCATCAGTGACCTGTTGGGTGACCTCGAACGGATCCAGCATCGCCGTGCCGAGCTTGCTGTCACCATCGAGGAGGTGTTCTTATCGCACCCTCTCGGAGCGGTTCTGGTGACCCTGTGCGGGTTCGGGCCCAGAACCGGAGCCCGAACCCTCGCCGAGATCGGTGACCCCAACCGGTTCGAAACCGGGTCGAGGCTCGCTTCCTACGCCGGTCTCGCACCCACAGATTGGCGATCAGGCAAATCGATAAACGGTTCGTTCCAACACCGCGGCGGCAACCACCGGCTGAAGAACGCCATGTTCATCGCCGCGTTCGTCGCCGCCCAACACGACCCGTCAGCCCGCGCCTACTACCAGCGGAAACGAGACGAAGGAAAGAAACACAACGCCGCCGTCATCTGTGTCGCCCGACGCCGCTGCGACCTCATCCTGGCAATGCTCAAAACCGCCACCCCCTACGACGCCACCCGACACGAGATTCTCCACAAAGCCGCTTGACAACAAGACAGGAACACCCCCCCAGTTGGGGAGGCCACGATCGAACCTACACCACCAATGAGTCAGGTGCA
>JBGMRN010000359.1:0-2709 GCA_048061535.1 Thermoanaerobaculales bacterium
CCGAGTGGTTCGCGATCCGCTACGGTTATCTGCCGAGCCGAGCCAGCAGCGCCCGGCGCGGCAAGTCGGGCCAACGGATCGTCCGCCGCCATTGCCGGTCGTAGCGGCTCGTGCCCGCCCCACTACCTACCTCGGCCGCGGGCCTTCCGCCTTCTTGCAGACCGGCGAAAACGAAGAAGAAATGCCGCCCAGGCCGCCACCAGCGGCACCGCCAACGGCGGCTCGGGGACGACCAGAGCGGCGCCGGAAGTCGACCCTAGGAGAAGGTCGACGAAAAAGGGCACGTCGTCGAAGTCGAAGTCCCCGTCCCCCTCGACGTCCCCGTAGACGACCGGCCAGAAACCGTACTCGGCCATGTAAAGCGTTTCGCTTCGAAAAGCGGCCGCCAGTGGCTCGATGTCGTCGAAATCGACCCGGCCGTCGCAGTCCATGTCGCCCATCCGCACCTGGTAAGATGCGATGACTTCGTCGCCCTCACCGGCCGTGCCGGCCAGGTCGAAATCCAGGAGCAACTGCGTCTCGGGCGGCACCACCACGTAGGCGAGGTCCCACGTGGGGGCTTCGTAACCGACTCTCAGGAAAAACGTTCCTCGCAGAAAACTCCCAAAACCTGCCCGTGGATCCTCGATCGACCCGAGGACCATGTCCTCATCGGGCGAACGCAACGTCTGAACGTCCCCGTTCGGGCTCGTATCCACCAGAAAATGGGAATCGATTTCCTGCGGCAGCCCGTTCGGGTCACCCGCCAGGTCGTGCGTTGGCGTCATCACAACGCCACCGAATTCCCAAACCTGATGCAGGCCATTGCCCACGGTCGAAATGCCGGGAAACGGGCCTGGATGGTCGCCCTTGGTACTGTCAAACGTATTGGGCAAACTGCCGTTCTTGCCTTGGACAGAAATGCGGAGGGCCTTGAGCGGCGTCGTCCCGACGTTGCCCTCCGGCGTGATGACAACGTCAAAGTTGTTGCCTGGAAAGACCACGACCGCCGCCACCGCCGTGCTTCCCAGGTCCAGCAAAAGGAAATGGGCAGCGATCCAGCCCGCTCGGCTGCAATACGCCGCGACACGGGACCGTGCCGGCATTGTGCGTTCCGGTCGAGTTCGGTGGACGCGCTCAGGCAACATGACGGCCCTGCGAGGAGAAACGATCGCCCGGTATCTTAAACGACCCCCCTCCCCCACGCAGCCCGCAATTCGGGGGCCGTGCCAGCCCCAATCATCGCTAATGCCCCAGCCCCTCGACCGAACCCCCTCCACAGAGGCATTTCCTCCCGAGGCAGAAAAATATGTTTTTTCGCTTCAGCCTCTTGACGACGTTCTGATAGCTGGTAGTCTAGGGGGCGAGTGGTGACTATCCTGATAGACCGTTAGTGGGTGGGTAAGGTCTCGTCTCGAACCATAAGGAATCGCTAGTGATGAGAGTCTCTTATATTGCTCTCCCCGCGTGCGTGTTGACCGCGCTGCTTTCGTTAGGGCTTGCGCCGGCGATGGCATCGGGAGTTCTCGCAACGCACACCAATGCGTTCATCGACAGCTCGAATTTCCAATGGCGTGGTACGACGCCGTTCGACGACGACGGCAGTCTGCCACTTGAAGGTGATGGCCTCGAGGGAACGGTCGATTGGGCAGTTTTTACTGACACCGACTTCACCACCGCATTTCCCGGATCGGGGTACACACCGCCGGCTGGCGAGATGGTTTACACCTTTCAGATCGAAGTCGCGGGCATTGCCGATGTGTCTCATCTTTCGGTCGGCATCGACAGCGAACCAACCGGAACGAGTGGGGTCTTTTCAGGTGCTGGTGTGACGGGTACGGCGCCTATTGCCGATTCGCTGAGCTTGACTTCTGCGGATTACAGTTTTGTCGGCAATACCATTCCGGTCGGCGGCGCGAGTGCCGGCCTGGTTTTCTCCAGCATCAGAATTCCGAAAGACTTCTTCGGTTCCCTTATCGACGGCGGGTCGTCAGCGCTGGTCATTCCGCTGCCCTCCCCTTCTTCCGTGTCGATTCCAGAGCCCGCAACACTGGTTCTTGCTGGGATGGCAGTGTTGCTGTTGGGTTTGATGCGACGGCGAGACCGCTAATGAGTTGAGGGATCGTATTTGCGCGGCGTTGAAATGCTTACAGGGAGTGAGTTATGAGAAAAGCCGTGACTTTGGTGCTGATATTGGCTGCCGTATGGATGCTTGGAGTGAACAGCGGTGGGGCGGGGGTGTTGGCCACTGATCCCGCGGCGATGGGCGCCTGGCAGGGTACTCGTTTGTTCGACCAGACCGTCTTTACCGTCAACCTGAAGGCGAATGTCGACTACGCCGTGTACGCTCCCGGCAGCTTCAGCAACTCGGCGGTGCTCGGTAATCCGGCCGATCCGAGTAATGGCAGTCAGTACGTCTATGCTTATCAGGTCTTAAACGATCAAGATGGAAACCGACCCGTCACGCAACTGAGCGTCGGTTTCCTGGACATGCCGCCGGAAGGTAACAGCATTGACGATGCCGAAGTGCCGGAAAACATCGGCTTTGTCGACGGCTTCGCGTCGCTGGACGTTGATCCGGATTCCTCGTTCAATCCAGACAACGACGCGCTAACCACCAAACAGGCGGCCAACTGGGCGTTCGCCGGAACCGGACTGGAGCCGGGAACCTCGGACCTCAGTGACATCCTCATCTACACCAGCCCGCATGGGCCGGAATGGGACGCGGGG
>JBGMRN010000360.1:0-2707 GCA_048061535.1 Thermoanaerobaculales bacterium
GGGTGAATCTTCGGGTCGCAGCGGACACTCTTGGTTTCGGTCATGACCGCATCGACGAGATGCTCGAATTCGTAGGCCTTTCTGGCGACGCCGATCGCAGAGCGGACGAGTACTCGAAGGGCATGAGACAGAGACTCGCTTTGGCCGCGGCGCTTATCGGCGAACCCGAGTTGCTCCTCCTCGATGAGCCACTCGATGGTCTCGATCCGGCCGGTCAGCACGCTTTCCGGGCGAGACTTCGAGCGCTGGCGGACGAGGGTCGAACCGTGGTGGTCTCCAGTCACGATCTGGCGGACATCGAAGCTCTTGCCGACTATGTCGTGGTGATCGATCACGGTCGGCTCATAAGCCAAGGATCGCTCGAGGGTTTGCTTGACGGCGGTTTGATCCGGGTGGTTGTCGAAAACAACGATGCGGCAATGAGAGTGCTGTCGGCCGCGGGGATGGAGAGCCGGCAAGACGAAGGTGGACTCGTTGTCGACGCGGAGGATGGGGCGGACATAGTCAGAGCGCTTACCGAAGCCGGCATCTATCCGAGCGAAGTCAGACCAGAGCGAACCTCTCTCGAATCGGTGTTTCTCGGGATCACCGGCGAGGAGCAGGCGTGAGCCTCATCCACGCCGAGTACCTGAAGATGAGCCGACGAAAGTTGTTCCCGGTGATGCTCCTCATCCTCGGGCTCCTGATGTTGCTCACAGCCGTTCTTTTCTTCGTCGTGTTACCGGCCATCCCCGAGTTTGCGGGCGATTCTCCAGTGCCTAATCGCCCGGACGCCTTCGTGTTCGGTGCACAGCAGGTTGCCGGTCAAGCATGGTGGTTCGCGGTAATCCTGGCGACGACGGTGTTGGGCGGTGAGTTGAGCGGGACGGCCTGGGCAACCGCGTTGACCAGAGACTCTCGGAAGCTGAACCATGTCGCGTCCCGGCTGCTGATCTTCTCAGCAGCCTCTTGGCTTGCCTTCCTGGTCGGCACTGCGCTCTGGGCAGTCGTGACATTTCTTGCAGCAGACGGGTCCGGGGCCCCGGAGATGGCGGAGTGGCTGGGTTTGGTCTGGCGTTTCGCCTTGATCGCTGTTGCCTGGACATCCATCGGGCTTGGGGCTGTAGGGATAACAAGGTCCATCGGACCCGCCATGGGCATTGCACTTGGGTTTTCCTTCTTAGACAGCATCCTGGCTCCCTTCCTCGGCCCCTACGAGAAGGTGTCCCTCACGGCGGCCTCGAATGGCATGTTCGACGTTGGCGGTGATGGCCCTTTCAGCGTTTTCATACCCGGCGCCGACCTCTCACTGATCCAAACGATTGTTATCACTCTGGGATGGTCGATGCTGGGTGTTGTGCTGACGTGGTGGGGGCTTCAACGCCGCGACGCCTAGTGCTAGGCGCCGAAACGTCGCCGCAGTTCCTTGTGCCAGCAGCCGTGATGCCAATGACGACGCATGTCGGCCGCTTCGTCCGGAACCACCACGAGATGGAATGTGCCCGGCGGGATCGTCAGATCGCAGCCCGGGCAGAGGTATTCCTTCTTTGCCTGGTAGGGCTGGATCGGATTGACGGTTATGTCGAAAAGATCGCCCACGCGATAACCGCCAATGTCGCGAGCACCGCGATGATCACCACCGCGATGTCCAGGGCTGACTTCTCCTGGGTTCGGAAAGGGTTGAATCCCACGCCGAAACGGTAACCGCGCTAGCGCATTGTCTACCGTTACATCCGTGAACTGGCTGCTGACGGAAGATGACGGTGAGATACGCCGACTGACGTTCAACCGGCCAGAACGAAAGAACGCTGTTCCTCCGGAGGGTTGGCCCGCCCTGCGGGACGCGTTCGCCGACTTCGAGAAATCCGAGGCGAGGGTGCTGATCATCACGGGTGCGGGGGGTGAGTTTTGCGCAGGCGCCGACCTGGACCGAAGCGGGTCTGCGCTGCAAGAGTCGGTTACCCACAGGCACCGCAGGATGAAGACGATCGGCGAGGCAGCCTCGGCTCTTCACCGCACTACCAAACCGACGATTGCCGCCGTTGACGGTGTCGCCGTGGGCGCGGGGATGAACATCGCTCTCGGCTGTGACGTCGTCATCGCCAGCACCAGGGCCCGATTCTCTGAGATATTCGTGAAACGCGGGCTGACGGTCGACTTTGGGGGAACGTGGCTACTGCCCCGAATAGTGGGTCTGCAGCGCGCCAAGGAACTCGCCCTTTCCGGCCGCATCGTTGACGCCGAGGAGGCACTTGCAATCGGTTTAGCGGTCGAAGTGGTTCCGCCGGAGGAGCTAGCTGGTCGCGCTCGGGGCGTTGCCGAGAGCTTTCTCGAGGGTGCACCGATAGCCCAGATGTTCGCCAAACAGGGTCTCAATGCGTCGTTCGAGTCGAGCTTTGCCGACAGTCTCAGTTGGGAGGGACAGTCCCAGGCCATCGCTTTGGGAACCGCCGACTCCGAAGAAGGTGTTGCGGCCTTCTTGGAGAAGCGAGCCCCAAGCTGGCGGGGCGAGTAGCCCTACTTGCCGATGTCTTCGTTCCACAGGTTGGGGTGGGCGATGATGAACCTTTCCAGCAGGTCGAAACACCGCTGATCGTCGACCACTTCTACTTCTACCCCGCGGGATCGTAGATAGTCTTCGGCACCCATGAAGGTTCGGTTCTCCCCAATGATCACCCTCGGGATCCCGTACAGAAGGATCGCCCCTGAGCACATTTCGCACGGCGAG
>JBGMRN010000361.1:0-2702 GCA_048061535.1 Thermoanaerobaculales bacterium
CGTCACTGGTCGCGGATTTTCTTGTGGGCAACGATGGTGCATCTCTCCCGGTCAATCTCATAGGGGTTGCCGAAAAAGTCGAGCGGGATCTGACCCAGAAGACCGGCGTCGATTGTATTGCCCCACGAGGCCGCACACCGTCCGAATCGAGTCGCATATGCGCGGAGCACCTGGTCGAGGCGCTGCCGGTCCTTTGCGACCACCGCGTCGTAAAGATGGCTCAGGCACATCTTGCGGTCGTACTCGTCCTCCGCGTCGTCGACGGCCCGCCGCCAGTATTCAACCGAGTCGTTGACCGTCCAACTGCTTTCGCGATCGCGCCAGACGCCGACCATTCGTTTGAGGCGCGGCGGGGCGCCGGGTCTTTCTGCCGCGATTTCGGCATAGTGGAGGGCCGCTCCCCGGTCACGAAAACGGATGAACATGTCCCACGCGGCGGCCTCGGCAAGCGCCCAGCTCTGCGGAAGGTTGCGAAGCCCTTTGTCGAAGAGGCGCTTCACCGCCCTTTGGAGCCCGGCGTCGTCACCACCAACTTGAATCTGCATGATCAGGGCGCCGATTCGGTAGGCGTCGAAGTACAGCGGATCGAGGTCGGTGATCAGATCGTAGATGGTCTCCAGGTAGAGAAAGCGCTCCTCCGGACGGAACTGAGAGTAGTACTGGATGGACCATAGGTAGAGGATGTCGGCGACGAGACCCGGGTTCCCCAAGCTCACGAGCTTGAGCATCTCCGGCGACGGCAAGTACAGGAGCTCCCGGCCCAACGGATCCTCACGCGGGATCCGACTCATCTCTACCTCGGAAATTACCGCCGAAAAGAGGAGGATGCCGATAACGGCGAGAGTCGAAGCGGTCCGCCTCACATCAAATCCTTCCGCCGAAAGCGGAGGTTGGCCAGGAAAAGTACCAGGACAACAAACGCCAACGCATAGAGACAGGCCCAGCCCACCGCTGTGATCGGGACCGCTAGATCGTGGACGACCTCGGTCCGGAAGTCGAATCGCTCGAGGTTGGGCAACACATAGTAGACGGTGGCGATCACAGCTCGGGCAAAGGCGCCCGGGAGCTGGCGGGTGAGCATCCACAGGTCCTGAGACATGTGACCCACGACGTACACCGAAAGGGTCATGAGCGAACCGAGTATGGGCCGCGTCAGCACTGCGAACAGGGTCGCAAAAGCCGCCAATACCAACATCTCCAGCATGGTCATCGCGGCCGCGAACACCAGCATCGGGTCGAGCTCGTGCTCATAGATCCAGACCACCAACACCAGGACGCCGGTCATCAGACCGAGGTTGGCCCCGACCACGGCCACCAGCCCGAAATACTTGCCAAGCAGGAACTGCCACCGCCGCACCGGCTTCGCGAGAATGTTGAACACCGTCCGGCTGTCCACCTCGCGGCTGATCAGGAGAAGGCTCATCATCACCGCGATAAGCATCGAGAAGAGCTGGATCGCGGCCAGCCCGAGGTCCTTGACGATCTTCGCCTCGTCGCCGACGGTGAGCATGCCGAAAAGCTTGGAGCCCACGACAAGAACAACTGAAAAGCCGAGGAAGAGATAGAGGATGCGGTCACGGATTGCCTCGCGAAAAGTGTTGACAGCGATAGCCCGGATTGCCCTCATACGCCTCCTCCGTCAAAGTGGCCGAGCAACAGGTCCTCGAGAGAGCTCCGCACCGGATTGAGGCTCACCAACCGCGCTCCGCTTTCCGCCAGTTCCTGGATGAGTGCGTCCCGGTGTTGGGCGGAGACCCGCACCCACATCGCGTCACCCCCTTCGTGGCTGGCGAGCACCGGGGTTCGAAGCCCGAGCGGCGCAGCCGCAACGAATGTCGCCTCAAAGCTCTCCACCTCTCGCGGCACCAGATCACGTACGGTTCCGACCGCCCGCATGGTCCCGTCCACGACGATGGCGACGCGATCGCAGATCGTTTCGACGTCGGGAATGATGTGGCTGGAGAAGAACACCGTTGTGCCCCCCGCCGCCTGCTGAAGGATGATGTCACGCACGTCCCGCCGGCCCACCGGATCGAGACCGCTCAGGGGCTCATCGAGGAGCAAAAGTTCCGGCTCGCCGAGGAGCGCCTGGGCGAGAGCGATCCGCTGCAGCATGCCTTTGCTGTATGTCCCCATCATTCGGTCTGCTTGAGCGCCCATCGACACCTCATCGAGAACACTGGCAATCCGTGACGCCGCCCGAGAAAGGGGAACCTCGAGGAGCGCAGCACAGAAACGGAGGAACTCTCGGCCCGTGAGGTGTTTGTAGAAGTACGGACTCTCGGTCATGAACCCCAGCCGGCGTTTCGCCTCCAAGGCGGTGTGCGGCAAACCACACACCGTTATCGTGCCGGAATCCGGATAGATTATCTCGGTGATCGCCTTGATGGTGGTGGTCTTGCCGGCGCCGTTGGGACCCAAAAACCCGAAGATCTCACCTCTTTGAACCTCGAAGCTCAATCCCTTGAGGACTTCAATGTCCCGGTGGAAGAGGCCCGGTCGGTAGGTTTTGCGAAGATCTTGGACGCTGAGTTGAATATCGGCCACGCCGAACCCTCCCTAGGAAGGTGAAAGGAATAGGATGCACGGCGCTCTTCGGGCGGCGTGAAGCCCCGTTTTCGTTGCATTCTCGGTCCGTACTCGCAGCACTGCTCCGAAAATTCGCCTCAACGGGACCTTCACGAAACTCCGAAATACACCGT
>JBGMRN010000362.1:0-2691 GCA_048061535.1 Thermoanaerobaculales bacterium
CCGCCCATAGAGGTGCCGTCTGCAGAGCCACACGGTATGAACATCCATTTGTGTCTATATCACAGACACACGCTCACGGTCGACTCTCACCCAGGTTCCTAACGTCGTGTCCGAAAGGCCCAACGACCGGGCAACCTCAGCTATCGGACGACCCGACGACTTCACCAACTCAACCGCCTCAGCACGAAACTCGGGCGGATACTTCGACGGACGACCCATCAGGGCCTCCTTCCTCCAGGGATTCCACCCCAGAATCGGGTGTCCACACAACCGGGTCAACTCCACACCAGAGTCGCGGTCAGAGTTCCGGCGGCAGCCCGACGGGATTATCCGGCGGATTCCCGCCGAATTCTCTCCGGATAGCGCTGCCCAACGGGGCGAATCGGCGCAGCATGTCGCCGAATCCCCGGTTCCCGTTCGTAACGATGGCCGCGGCCAACCCTTGTCGACGGTCACAGAAGGCCACGGTGCTGAACCCTCCGGCATGACCAACGCAGCTTCGGGTGCTCCACCACCCGTACAGACTTGGACCCAGCCATCCGGGCATGAATCCGCGCCCCAAAGTCACCAGGTTGCCGCTGGCCCTATCACGGCCGGTGATCGCCGGTCGCAGGTAGGCATCCAACGTATCTCCACTGATCAGGCGGTCACCGGACACAACGACTCCCTCGCGGACGATCATCTCGTAGAACTCGGCGAGGGCGGAGGCGGTGGTGAGCATGGAGGCGCCAGCCACCAGGTTGGTCAACGTCTCCGGTGCGTTGTTGACCGCCTCGAACCGCGCCCCGATATCTTCTCCCGCCAGCCGATAGTGGGCTCGACCCAGCCAGCAGGAATAGGCCACTGCCGGCACCTCATCGGATGTCACCCTGAACCGCAGCCTGGCACCAAACCCTGGGAGGACCCCCTCTACGAACTCCGGAAGGGATTGGCCCGAAACCCGTTGGACCACCTCGGCAAGGATCGAGCCGAACTCCCACGGCTGATAGCAGAGAGTGCCACGGCGGTAGCGGGGCGGGGTTTTCCAGATCTCCTCCTGCACCTGATGCCAGTCGGTCCACAGGCTGGGATCACGCCAAAGGCGAGGTACCTGCACCCCGGCCCGATGGGTGAGCACGTCGAGCACCGTAATCTCACCCTTTCCCGCCTGACCGAACTCTGGCACGTAGTCCACCACCGGCTTCGACACATCGAAGAGACCACGGTCCTCAAGCACCGCCACAGCAAAGGCAATCACCGGCTTCGACGCCGACATGACCTGAAACAGGGTCGCCTGCGTCACGGCAACAGCCTGGTGGTCGTCCCCCGAGAAGCCCCGGGCAACGCCAACCGCCAGGTTCAGGACCTCCTCACCACCAACTCGCACCACCAACTGTCCACCCGGAAAGGCGCCTCAACTCAGTTGCCGCAGAAAGATCGACTCAACAGCCAAACCGATGGCCTTCGGCGCTGAAGTACTGTTCGACGTCCCGATCGGCTCGCCTTGGGATGCACGCGTTGTGGCACGCGCATCCTGCCGAACCCGGCGTTGTGAAGGCCTCGAAGATCTGATCGGTGGCATGGTGATCGGCCTCCATGAACCCTCCTTCGCGGACAACTCTACTTCACGAGATTCCGCCTCCAATTTGGGGAAGGGATCACGGCCAAGACGTGAAAGACGCCGCTAGACCCAAGCTCACTCGAATCCCGTCAGCCTGAGCCTCGCGACCGGACCGAGCGCCTGATATCCCGTGCAGTCTCAGGGGGTTCACCCGGTCGACGAAACGACCTCTCGAACACCTCTAGGCAAGATCCGGTTTCCGTCGGTCGATGAGACCCCGAACCACCAAACCGCGAGCTCCAGCGAGAGCGAACCCCCAGACCTCGGGAAGGCCACTGACGATCCCTGCGGTGAGCTCCTGGAAAGACGTCAGCAAGACAGCGAAACGCCACGGTTGGTGCTGCAACCGTTCAGCCCCGATTTCGGCGCACATTCCGGGGAAGAACGAGTTCGTCCCACAGATCGATCAGCTCGTCCGCCCGAATGAAACGGCGAATGTATCTTCATTGCCCTCACGAAGCCCCTGCTCGTAGACCAGATCAGTAACGTCGGGCCGACGTCGGGGTGGCGCCGACGAGGGCTGTCTCTTGGGTTTGCCTCAGCAGGCTCTAATCCCGTTCTCACGAATCAGCCGAACCACACGGTTCACCCCCACCATCCGGCCACGATGCCGCAACTCGTGGCAGACCCGGGGAAAGCCATACGCGGGAAAGCCGGTATGAGCCCGGCGGATCTCGCCTAACAGCTTCCGGTTTTGATGTTGACGTGGCGGGGGCGGCCCGTTGAGACGAGCCCGCCAGGCGTAGAACTCCGAACGGGACACCCCCAAGATCGGACAGGCCAAAACAACATTCAGGTCAGAACGGTGCTCCTTCTCCGCTTCGATCCAGACACAGACCACTGCCGGTCCGCCCACCGAGCGAAGAAGGCCAACGCTATTCCCAAGATCTCGAGCTCCTCCTCCCGCTGTTTGAGAAGCCGGCGAAGCCGAACTATCACCTGCGGCCGGGTGAAGCTGCGGACGATCTCCACCGCGTCCCGTTTGAACTCGTCGGAGAACTTGCGCCTCGACCGTTGTGCTTGTTGTTCCGCCATACGGACTCCCTTCCAAGGCGAATCATCGCCCATTATCAGAGTGTCCGGCTCACGGG
>JBGMRN010000363.1:0-2674 GCA_048061535.1 Thermoanaerobaculales bacterium
GTATTCATCTCCTGGGAGACAGTCCCGTGAAAGACCGCATCCACATCGTGCTACCTGCGGAAGAGAAGGAGCGCTACCGCGCCATCGCGGAGCGTGAAGGCACGACGATGAGCCACTGGATGCGGGAGGCCGTCCGTGAGAAAGCGACCAAGTACGACGTGGACCGGAAGCTCGACACCGTGGAGGACCTGGAGTCGTTCTTCCAGGAGTGCGATCAGCTCCACCAGGGGACGGAGGCCGCCGAGCCCGACTGGGAGGAGCATGAGCGGCTGATCCAGGGGTCTCGCGCGGGGGGCCTCGAGGCGCAGTGATCTTCGTCGACACGAACGTATTCGTGTACGCCGTAGGTCGGCCTCACCCGCTGCGCGACCCGGCTCGCCGAGTCCTCTTGGACGCGGCACACGGCTCCGAAGCACTGGTCACCTCGTGTGAGGTCCTCGAGGAGTTCCTGCACGTCTACCTGCCGGTCGAGCGTATCGAGACGCTCGACAAGGCGTGGACCCTGGCGACGTCGAGAGCGGTCGACATCTGGTCCATTGAAGTCGACGATCTCGCGCTGGCGCGGTCATCCATCGTGCGACACCCCGAGCTGCCCGCGCGAGACTTGCTCCACCTGGCCTGTTGCCGCCGTCGTGAAGTAAGGCGGATCCATACCTTCGACCGGGCGCTGCGAGCCGCGGTCGAGGGGGGATGAGGCTCGAGGCCCGCGACGGCTGTGAAGCCGGTTCCGCCGATCTCGATCGGCCGTGGCCTACTCCTCCCGCAGCCCCGTCACGGGATCGACGCGTACCCGATCACGTTCAGGGCCGGCACCCGCCCAAAGTGCCTCTCGTTCCTCGTCACGATAGGCATGCCAAAGGCCAGGGCCGTCGCGGCGATCCAGAGGTCGTTGGCGTCGATCAGCAGGCCGTTCTCTCTCAGGTACCGATACAGGCGACCGTAGCGCCAGGACACCTCTGAAGTACACTCCAGCACCTCGAAGGGAGATACCGATCGATCCCACTTGGCCCGGTCGTTCATCCGAGGTCCGGCGGCTAGCTCACCCGCGATCGTGAAAGTGATGTGGAGCTTCTGGGCTTGGTGTGACTCGAGGAAGAGGTGTGCGGGTCCGACGTCTCCAACGATCAGCTCCCGTTCGAGGTCGACCAGAAAGCTGGTCTCCAGGATCAGGGCGTCGACCACTTATCCGTCGGCTCCCGCCCCGTGGACTTCATCTCGTCGATCGCGTCGAGCTCGTCGCAGTCGTACAAGGGGCCACGCTCTCGAACCAGGGAGAGAAGCTCCCCTCCCGTCACCGTTTGTTCGTCCCACCGGGCCCTCATGACGACGTCACTGAAGGACTCGCCGGCGTTCCCTTTGGCACGCCGGAGCTTTTCGTAGGCTTCCACACGAAGCGATATTGTCTTGGTTGCCATGATACACAGAATGTGTGTGTACTGTGTTTATGGGTCAAGGCTACAGCGCTTTCAACGCAGCAGGTGGATTGCGAGCCCGAGGTCGAGCCGCGTCCATGGTTGTCGCGGCGCTCGGGCACCCGAACATCTCCGGAGATCTTCTATGGGGTTCCAGGGGCTTTCCGATGTCTGCTTGAGCCTGCTCCTGTCGCCGATGTTCTTCGCACCGCATCTTGTCCGCCATGCCCGACCTCATCACCCGCCTGCGGTCAGCTCTCGAGGATCGCTATTCCATCGACGAGGAGATCGGTGCGGGCGGCATGGCCACCGTCTACCTCGCGGAAGACCTGAAGCACGACCGCAAGGTCGCCATCAAGGTCCTCAAGCCCGAGCTGGCGGGGGTGATCGGTGCCGAGCGCTTCCTGACCGAGATCAAGACGACGGCCAACCTGCACACCCGCACATCCTCCCGCTCCTCGAGGGCGTCTCCACCCGCGTGTGGGGCTACCCGGAGTTCGCGATCTCGGACGCGGGACATCTGGTCTACGACACCGGAGGCCAAGCGAACTCGGGCTCGGACGAGCTGATATCGATCATCGATCGGGATGGAGAGGTGACGCAGTTGGCGCCGAGCCGATTGGCTGGAGACTTCGAGGCCGTCGATGTCTCTCCGGACGGACGATACCTCGCCATCATGATGCAGGTCGGCAACGCCAGTGGCGACCTCTGGGTCTACGACAAGGTCCAGGAGAGCTTCAGCCCGCTCACCTCCACCGTGGAGCGGGAAGACCTTCCAATCTGGTCGCCGGACGGGAGGTTTCTCTACTACGTCGTGGTGCAGGGCGGTGACCGGAACTCCGTGTATCGCGTTCCCGCCGACGCGAGCGGGCCTCCCGAGGTGGTGTTGACCGCCGACACGCAGCTCGAGGACATCGACATGTCGGCCGACGGCCGCTACATGGTCTTCAAGGCCCAAGGTCCGGCCGGCAATCAGGACGACATCTGCCGCTTATTCCGATATCGGAATAAGCGGCATTATTCCGACTTCCAGATTATTCCGACTTGGGATTCGAAGTGGTTGCGCTGATGTAGGTTGTGGATCTTGGTGGCGTAATAATCCTGGGGGATGAGAGCCTTCTTCTCCGGCTGTTTACTGGAGAACGGAGGATTTCTCATGCGCCACCCATCAAGAGTCCGGATGCGGGGGCCGTTGGCGCCGCATCAGGATGTCATCTGGACCGATCTGCTCTCACGTGGATACTCGCCGCTGTCGGCGAAGA
>JBGMRN010000364.1:0-2671 GCA_048061535.1 Thermoanaerobaculales bacterium
AGTTGTGCAGAGGTTCCCTGATGCGAAGAGGGGGCGAGTCGACCTCGCCCCCTCCCCCCCGAGCCGACAGCCCGGGCCTCCCTCAGCGGTACCCGCGTTGCAACTACATCTTGAGGCCGGACTCGCCGGTCGCGGAGACCTCGAATCCGATCCACATCCCGCTGGCGGCATGCGCTGGAATGAGACACATGATCGCGTAATCGCCGGCCGCGTCGGCCGTGAACGTGATCGACTCGGACTGCCCGTCGGCCGTGGCCTCCGTCATCGACGTCGCGTTCGACGTGATCGCACCGTCGAACACTGGCGAAACGCCATCGAACATGACTGGCGGTGCACCGGTGGGGACATCGAGTACCGCGACGCTGTGTACGATGGCCGCATCCATGTTGGAGAAGTTGATCGTCACCGCGAAGCCCTCGGGCACGACGACGGTGGCCTCGCCCTTGGCGAGCCCGTTGAAGTTCCAGCTGTTGTTCTCGGTGGTCTCGCCGGCGATCAGATTGATCGTCACGGTCCTGGCAGCCTCGTCGACGATCACCCAGTCGGCTTCGGCGGCGCTCGCCGACGGAGCCGCGGCAGGAGCTGCGGCAGGTGCCGCAGCCGGAGGCGTAGCCGGCGCCGGGCTGTCCGACCCGGTGTCCGCGTCACCGCCGCCGCACGCCACGAGGGCGAAGGAGAGAAGTCCGGCGAGGCCGGTGGAAAGAAATCGCTTCATAATATCACCTGTCCCATTTTTTCGTTATCGAATCTGATGGCTTCACGCGAGGATGCGCGCACGCGTGTCGCCCCCCACTAAAAGACCCCGGAATATACAGGATTATCGTGAATCGGAAACGTCGAATCTGTCTTCGCGACGCGATCCGCTGGCGAATCCGGGCCCGTAGCCCCATACTTGCGGTGCCTCGCGGCACTGTCTGCCGCTCCGGCTCGCCGCATCCGGACCGGCTACACCGACCCGGACGACCCGGCGCGGGCCTTTTCGAGCGCGACGAGTTACCCCCGCGGCGAGGAACCCAGGCCTGTGGCGCTGCGACGCGACCCACCTGGGGTTTTTCAGCAGCTTCCTAGGGCCTGTTCTCCAGTTCCGCGGAGACCTGGATCAGTTCCATGGAGGCCTGGATGAGTTCCACGGAGACCTGGATTCCATTCATGGTGAGAAAGAAGACGTGACGAACGAAGAATCGCACAGCTCCGGCGGCGGTGGAGGCGAATCGGGTGGTTCCGGCGGCGGTGGAGGTTCTGGCGGCGGTGGAGGTTCCGGTTCGGGAGGGGGCTCCGGCCGAGGCCGCCGCAGAGGGGGTGGGCGAGGTCAGGGCGGAGGAGGCAACCGCCAGGGCGGCAACCGCGCGAGCAAACAGGGCCAGTCTCAAGGCCAGGGTCAGGGGAAGAAGGGCGGCGGACGCTCGCGCAGACGGCGGGGCAAGGGCGGGCGGGGTGGCGGCGGCGCCGGTGGCGCCGGTGGCGCCGGTGGCGGTCACCAGCATGTGAACATGACGCCCGATCCCGATCGGCCGCTCGATGAGCGTCTGGGGGTACTCGAACGGCTCGGCAACGGAGCCGGATTCATCCGCCGGCAGGAATACGGGTACACGCCGAGCGACGAAGACATCTACGTCAACCCGAAGGTGATCGGAAAATACGACCTCCGGTCGGGTGACGAGATCTGCGGGCAGGCGGGGACTCCACCCCGCCCCGGAAAAAGCGCTCCGCTTCGCCACCTCCACACCGTAAACGGGTTCCCCCCCGAAGATCTGGGGCACCGTCCTCAGTTCAGCCGGTTGAGCGCGCTGCACCCGAACCATCAACTCATCCTGGAATGTGGTCTCGAGCGAAACGGTCAGCCGGATTATACGAACCGCATCATCGACCTCATCTGCCCGCTCGGTGTCGGTCAGCGGGCCCTGATCGTGTCGCCGGCCAAGGCCGGGAAGACCATGGTTCTCCAGGCCATCGCGGAAGGCATCTCGAAGAACAGGCCTGACGTGAAGATCTACATCCTTCTCGTGGACGAACGCCCCGAGGAGGTTACCGAGATGGAGTCGACCGGGCTGGGTGAAGTCGTCTCGTCGAGCTTCGACTATCCGGCCGACCGACACGTTCGCGTCGCGGAGATCACGCTCGAACGCGCTCGTCGCGCGGCGGAGTTGGGACAGGACGTCGTCCTGATTCTCGATTCCATCACCCGGTTGGCTCGCGCCTACAACACCACCCAGGAGGGGAGCGGGCGGACACTGACCGGTGGGATCGACGCGAATTCGCTGGAGAAGCCGAAGCGCTTCTTCGGCAGCGCCCGGAACATCGATCCGTCAAAGGGAGGCGGTTCGTTGACGATCATCGCCACGGCGCTCATCGACACCGGCTCGCGAGCCGATCAAGTGATTTTCGAGGAGTTCAAGGGGACGGGGAACAGCGAACTCGTGCTCAACCGCGATCTGTCCGACCGGCGCATCTACCCGGCCATCGACATCGACGCGAGCGCGACGCGTCGGGAGGAGCTTCTGCTCGACGACGATGCGCTCCAGGTGTCGCAGGCCATGCGACGCGAGTTGGCGGGGAGGTCGCCGGTCGAGGCGATGAACGAGATTCTCGGCCTGATGCGGGCGACGGAGTCGAACGTCGAACTCGTAGCGAAGCTGGCAAAGCGCATAAAACTCGGGCGCTAGCCCGGGGC
>JBGMRN010000365.1:0-2648 GCA_048061535.1 Thermoanaerobaculales bacterium
CGTGGAGACTGGACAGTCGGTGAGCGAGCCAGGCGATCGTGTTGGACTTGCCCGACCCGGCGGAGTGCTGCACGAGATACGTGTTTCCGGCTCCCTCCGTCTGGGCCGCTGCCTCCAACCGCCGCACTGCGTCCCACTGGTGGAAGCGTGGGAAGATCATCGTCGCCGATTTCTTCGACCCCTTCGGGGCAGACTCGACATGGACGAACCGCGCGAGGATGTCGAGCCAGGCGTCCTTCTGCCACACCGACTCCCACAGGTAGGCCGTGCGGTGCCCGTCCGGGTTCGCAGGATTCCCGGCAGCCAACCCGTCCCCGCGGTTGAAGGGCAGGAAGGCGGTCCGTTGCGCTTGGAGCCGGGTGGTCATGAACACCTGCTCGGTGTCCAAAGCGAAGTGCACAACCGCGCGGCGCAGTGTCCGATTCTTCGGGTCGCGGTCATCCCGGTACTGGGCCTTGGCGTCGTCGACCGTCTGGCCGGTGAGCGGGTTCTTCAACTCGGCGGTGGCGACCGGGATCCCATTGACGAAGAGACCGACGTCGACCGTCTTGGTCGATCCCGGGTCGTAGGGAACCTGGCGGGTGACGGTCAGGCGGTTCGCCGCATAGCGCTCAGCAAGCAACGGGTTAAGCCCCGAAGCGGGACGGAAGTAGGCGAGGGCGAACTCGGCCTTCTCATGTCCGGCGTACACCAGCCCATGGCGGAGCACGTCCACCGTCCCGCGCGAGTCAAGTTCCTTGGTGAGCCGATCAAGGAATGCCTTCTCGGCGGCGACACTGTTGCCTCCGTGGGTTGTCAGGACCTTGGCCCACTCCTCTGGCTGGGTCTCTTCGATGAAGGCGAACAGCTCGACCGTGTCGAGCCCACGGGCCGGGTCGAAGTCGGTCGACTGGGTCCCGAGCTTCCATGCCGTGTAGCCGCCGTGGTCGACGAGCCACTCGGCGATGTGCGATTCGAACGCCGTCTCGTCTGGTTTCACGATGTCGCCTCCTGTCTCGATCCAGCAGGCTGGAATAGCGGCGACCGCGTCGGACCACTATTCCAGCATTCGGCACATTCCTGGAATAGGGCTCGATGGCGCCCATCGATCATGATGGTCGTCCCTGTTCGGTTTTCGGTCCGGCGCCGCCCCACAGCGCCGAGACTGGTGTGGCCCAGATCCTGTCATCGAGCTGAACCGTGAGCGGGCCGGTGTGGAACACCACCCCGGCGATCAACCGATCGCCGAGCTTGTCCCGAAGGAACCTCAGGCCCTTTCCGTCGGATCGATTCACCGTTGCGGCAGATTTGACTTCGACGGCGATGACAGACCCGTCGGATCGTTCCACGACCAGGTCGACCTCGGCCCCGGTCCGATCACGGAAATGCGAGAGAGCAAGCGGCTGGTCGATCATCGCTGCTTGTTTCATCAGTTCTGTGACCACGAACGATTCGAGGAACAAACCCCCCATCGTCGTGCGGCCGAGGCGAGCGGCGTCGAGCCCAAGAACCGCCGCCGCAAGCCCAGTGTCCGTGACGTGCAGTTTCGGTTTACGCCCTACCCGGGCGGATACCCCCACCGTCCACGAAGGGAGCTCGTGAGTTAGATAGCAGCGGTCGAGCAGGTCTAGATATGAACGCGCTGTCTGCGGCTTGACGTCAAGGCGTTGCGCCAGCTCGGTCATCGTCGCAATCGATGCAGTCCTCTCGGCAGACAGCCGGTACAGCCGGCTGATGGCCCCCGGGTTCCGAATGTCAACGAGGTTCGGCAGGTCACGGTCGGCGACCGTCGACAGGTAGCTGGCGAACCATCGGTCCCGCAGCTTCGGCGTCGGCCTGAACAATGCCCCGGGATACCCGCCGGCAGCTACCAGTTCGAACACACCGTCGCGGTCGACCTCGGACCGCACGCTCGGCGGCTCCTCTGCCCCGAGGACCTCGGCAAGCCATTCAGGGCGTGCTCCGAGAAGCTCGCCTGTGGCAAGTGGCATCAGCGTGACCCGGTGGACACGACCAGTCAGCGTTTCGGTACCTGCCGGGAGCAGCCGCCCGCTCACGGAACCAGCGATCAGAAACCTCGCCGGCCCGCCTTCGCGGTCGACTACCCGCTTCACAGTCGACAAAACACCTGGAGCGTGCTGGAACTCATCGATCACCACGAGTCCCGGTGAGAGAAGCGGTGCCACAGAGCCCTCCAGGATGGCGGCACGGGTCGGGAGATCGTCCAGATCCACAACCGGTACGCCATACTCACCGGCGATAGCATGGAGCACCGTCGACTTTCCCGAACCGCGCGGACCTTCAATCAACACGGCCGGCTCCTCGGACACGAGCATCCGGATGTGGGCGTCGGCCAGACGGGGGACGATCTGCGATAGTGCGATCAATCGAACTGTCCTAGAACTAGGGGCGGTTTCGCAGTAACCCTAGCGGCAGTTTCGCACTAATGCTACCGGCAGCTTCGCAGGCCGTGGAGGCGACGTCATCTACCGCCTCGTCCCTCTCTCCAACCGCGGAAACGTCCCAGCTGCAACCGCGTTCGCGTCCCGCGGCCGAACGAAGAGATGGTTGACCGATTCCGTCTAGAACCAGCCCTCGAGGGGCCGCGGAGAACGCATCGCTGCGCTCGTCGCCTCCATGTCGAACCGGGCCGGGTCGAAACCGGGTGG
>JBGMRN010000366.1:0-2642 GCA_048061535.1 Thermoanaerobaculales bacterium
CTCGTTCCGCCCGAGCCATCATTTTTATGCTCATTCGTTGTTTCGACGGGTAAACTTACACTCGCCGGATGATTTGATCCGCCGCACTCTCCGTCATCCGTGGTTTTGCCATGCGTGTGGCCCCTCGATGGTGCAATCGCGCTCCTTCCGCGCGATGGACGCGCGATGGAGCCTCCTGTCGCAGCAAGAGCGGGGATCCAGATAGGCCTATGAGCCCGAATTAGCCATAAGCCGTTGACCTGGGAAAACCCGTGAAAGGCCCTTCCTGACTGGGTTGTCCAGACCACGGTGGGTTACCTGTGTGGTAGCAGTGAGAGCGGCTATCGGATAACCGTCAAGCCCACGCTGCGAGCGTGCATACGCCCCCAGACTGCGTTCGAGTTCGCGGATGGCGTCCGCAGCGGTTCGGCGGCTGTCGGTTTAGCTGCTGCTGTCGACGAGGTTGGGCCAGGGGCCAAGGAGCTGGTTGGAGGCTGCGAGTACTTCGGACCGTTTCTTCCATACGAGGAGCGCGATCCAGCGAGGGACGAACCCGCGTCCGAACAAGAGACGTTCCATAGGCGTTATCCTGTCATTAGACTACACGTTAGGACGTCGAATCACAGGCGTGTAAGGAAAGGAGCCCCTGTGCCAGGTATGGCCGCATTGGTGGATGAGCTACTCGTCGATGACATCGTGGACTCTCCGGACGTGGCCAGGGTCACAGGAGCTACCTCTCGCAGTGTCTCCCGATGGCTGGTAGGCGCCTCTCCGCGGCGGGCAGCCGAGGAGCGTCTCCTCGAGCTGAAAGCCGTTGTCGACCTCCTGCGACGTGTGCTTCGCGAGGAACCGGCACATCTCTGGATTCGGAGTCCCAACCCTGACCTCGGCTACGAGAAGCCGCTCGACCTGATCGAGCGGGGCGAGTACCGGCGGGTGATCGGCGCCATTCTGGCGTTGGCCGAGGGTGTCACCGCCTGACGTGGAGATCAGCGCCGAGCAGGTCGCCACTGCGCCACGGATCACCTATCTCGGTGAGGCGTTCCGACACATGGCGGCCCGCTGGGAAGATCCGTTGAGCGGCGAGGGTGCCCGCGTCCACGGCGGTAGGTTCAACCCACCCGACAGCTTCCCGGTTCTCTATCTGTGCACCACTCGACTCTGCGCTGCCGCCGAGCTGCGCTACCGCGGCGAACGGTTGGTCATGGGTGTCGAGGGCCTGCTCCCGCGGGTGCTGTACCGCTACGAGCTATCTCTCGACCGGGTGCTCGATCTCACATCAGGTGAGACCCTCGATCATCTCGGCATCACCACCCATCAGGTCGTAGGAGCCGATCTCGGCGTCCCTCGCCAGATCGGCGAGGCGGCCCACGCCACCGGATCTCAAGCCATCCGAGCCCCGTCAGCCACCGGGGTCGACGAGGTCCTTGCCGTCTTCCCCGAGATGCTCGGTTCGGGGCGGCTGCTCGCTGAACTGGTGGAGCGCTGGGAGTCGATCGGAGAACTCTGAGAAGCAGACCCGTCGATAGGTCACCGGTCGATGGTCAGCTCCCTCCGGCGAACTCGGGGGTGGCCTGCGCTCTCGACCTCGGCGGTTCGTGCCCGGCGCTCTGCGATGAGCCGCCGGACGCGCCGTTCGAGTTCGTTAAACTCGTTTTCCTCACCCGGACCGGCGGCAGCGACCGTGCGGAGGCGGTGAGGATCGAGTTCGGCTTTGCGGGCCACCGCGGGCTGGTCGATCCAGTCACGGGTGACGGCCTGGGTGAGCACGTCTCGGGCGGTCTGGTTGTCTTCGACGACGACGTAGGCGTGGTTGCTTTCTCGTCCTCGGGTCATGGGGGTGTAGACGCCGCGACTGTCAATGAAGGTGTCGGCCAGGAGGAGGGCGGTGTCGACGGTGCGTCCTTGGGTGGCGTGGCTGGTCTGGGCGTAGCCGAGTTCGAGATGCTCAGCGATGTACTCGGCCTGAGAGCCAAACCGCGCCGGTGGGTCCGGAGAGACTGACGCTGCGATCGGGGTAGATGTTGGTGATGGTCCAGTGGTCGCGGTTCTTGACCATCAGTCCCTGGTCGGTTTGGAGGCTTCGGTCGTTGCGGCGGGTGACCACCTCATCTCCCACCAGCATCTGTTCATCACCGGCTCGCAGCCGGGATGCGGTGGGGTCGAGGTCGCCCATCGCGATCCGGGTGTGTTGGGCGAGGCGGTTGAGCCGGTCCACAGTGTCGACGCTGTTCGCCATTGTTGCTACGGCCTCGCCTCGGAGGCGGGCCTGCTGCCAGGCTTCGATAATGTCGGTTTCCATCTCTTCGAGAGTGCCGTCGTGGAGCCGTCCGTGCCGCTCGTATTCGACAAGGACGTCCGGGTCGCCGTCTCGGAGGCGGAGGCTGGCGGTGCGTTCCCAATGGTTTCGGAAACGGTGGACTTGGTCGAGTTCAACAGCCCCGTAGACGTCGACGAAGTGGGCGAACATGCCGCCTCGTCCCACCGTTGAGAACTGGCGGGGATCTCCGATGAGAACGATCCGACAGCTTCCTTGGTCTTGCGAGCGAATACCGGTTCGTCCACCTGGATATGGGCGCATCCCGCCGCGACTAACGCCAGGATCTCGACGTTGAGAGCGTCGGCCAGATCACGATTGAGATCCCGCGGGTCGCCGTAGTGCT
>JBGMRN010000367.1:0-2641 GCA_048061535.1 Thermoanaerobaculales bacterium
CGACTGGCGCCCCACTGCCTCGATCGAGGTCCTGCGGCTGCGCGCGAGGGTGCTTGCGCAGATCCGTTCTTTCTTCGGCGCGCGGGAGGTTCTCGAGGTGGAAACGCCACTGCTCGCCGCCGCACCGGTCACCGATCTCCATCTGCATGCCCTGAGCTGTCGCTATCGAGGGCCCGGCGCCGACGGTGGGCGCGAGCTCTTCCTCCAAACCTCGCCCGAGTTCGCCATGAAGCGCCTGCTCGCCGCCGGCTGCGGGCCGATCTTTCAAATCTGCAAGGCCGTTCGCGATGGCGAGGCCGGACGGCGGCACAACCCCGAGTTCACGATCCTCGAGTGGTACCGCCCGGGCTGGGATCACCACCGTCTGATGGACGAAATCGACGAGCTACTGGCAGAGGTCCTCGACACCCGGCCGGGTGAACGATTGACCTACGCAGAGACCTTCGAGCGATACGCCTCAGTCGATCCCCACTCGGCTTCCGACAAAGACCTCCGGCTGCGGGTCGAGGCCCTGGGAATGGACAGCACCGATGGACTTCGACGAGACGATCTGCTCGATCTGATCCTGACCCACATCATCGAGCCGAAGCTCGGCCACAATCGGCCCACCGTCATCCACGACTACCCGGCCTCGCAGGCGGCCCTCGCCAGGATCCGGCCGGGCGACCCGCCGCTGGCGGAGCGTTTCGAGGTCTTCGCCGAGGGAGTGGAGCTCGCCAACGGCTACCACGAGCTCACCGATCCCGATGAGCAGCGGCGCCGCTTCGAGGCCGATCTCGAGGCCAGGCGCCAGGCAGGTCTGCCTGAGGTGCAGATCGACGATCGCCTCCTCGCCGCCCTCGAGCACGGACTCCCCGATTGCGCCGGCGTCGCCCTCGGCATCGACCGGCTGCTGATGCTCAGAGCCGACACCTGCGACATTTCAGACGTCCTCGCATTCCCGATGTTCTAGGAAGGCGCTTCAAACTTCAACGCGGCCTTTCTATCATCGTCCTACCCGTGAGGATGCCGGGAACGGCACCTCGCGGAAGCGCACCGACAAATCCGAAATCCGAAATCGGCAAACGACAGACTGTTGATTCAAACCCCGGCCCGGCGAAACATCACGGGCTATTGTACGGTGGGGGCCGAAATCCGGGCGCCCATCCGGTGGTCGCCGCGAAATGATGTCGGCCACCGTGCTCTCCGGAACCGAAACGCTGGGTTCGAAAAGGGAGTCGATGAATGAAAGCTGCTCGCCCCATCATGGTGGCCGCCGCATTGGCCGCCGTCGCCCTCACCATACCTGCCCTTGCCGGGGACCCCGGACGCGAGTTCACCGCCACCGCCGTTGTGGACGGATCGCAAGGAACGCGGAGAATGCTCATCACTCTCGTTGCCAACCGGTTCACATCGGTGGAGCAGGCCCAACACCTCGGCGATGTCCTCGAGAAGGGTGGACAAGGCGCCCTGCTGGCCGCTCTCACCGGACGAAACGACGGCCAACTTCGGCTCGGCGCCCTGCACATGCCGGTCGCGCTGGTAGTCGCCGAACCCCTGCGCAAGGGTTATCGATACCTCTTCCTCACACCGCGCAGAATCCAGATCGAGGAGACGACCTTCGGGGAGGACTCCCTCGACTACCCGTTCGGAATTGCCGAGTTCAAGGTGGACGGATTCGGCAGAGGTGAGGGACAGGTCCACGTGGCGGCGGCCCTACGCATCGACGCCGACGGCCACATCGAGGTCGAGGACTACGACGGCGCCGATGGCCGCTTCGAGGATCTCAAACAGGTGAGGTAGCCGAATTCCTAATTCCGACAAAGCTATACTCCCACCATGACCCTCACGCTCATTGTCGTGTTCTCGGTGCTCTTCGTCGCGACGCACATCGGCATGTCCCACGGTGCGATGCGCGCAGGCCTGGTGTCCAAGCTCGGTCACTGGCCCTTCGAGGGACTGTACTCACTGGTCTCGATGCTCACGTTGGCGCCTGCCGCGATCCTGTGGTGGCAGAACCGCCACCTCGGCCCGGTGCTGTGGGAGCTGCCGTTCTGGGCCGAGCGAGCGCTGGCGGTGGTGCTGATGCTCTTCGCCCTCGAGCTCATCCTGATGTCGCTGGCGACCCCGAGCCCGGCGGGAATGATGCCGGGGAAGATCGAGGCCCGCGGCGTCCTTCGCGTCACCCGCCATCCCATGAATATCGGTGTCGCCTGTTTCGGTCTCGCCCACCTGCTCGCCAACGGCGCCGTGGGCGACGTCGCCTTCTTCGGGTCCTTCTTCGTGCTCGGTGTGCTCGGCCCCATCCACCAGGATGGGCGAAAAAAACGGGAAAAGGGAGATGCCTATCGCGAGTTCTGCCGCCAGACCTCGGTGCTGCCGTTCGTCGCGATCATCACCCGTCGCAACCGGCTCGCGACCGACGAGCTCCCTTTTCCTCTAGGGTTTGTCGGAGTCGTGATCTTCACGATTCTGTTCGTGTTCCACGGACGGTTTTTCGGCGCGGGGCTGTTGTAGGTCCAAGGCGCAAGGTTGCTCGCGGCGATCGGCCGCGGTGGGCTGCTGACTTCAAAGCGATCTTCTCTCATCGCGCTCTCCGAGAGGATGCCAGGCACCTCCGATCAACGTGCGTATCAAAGCTCCGGATGGGCGCTACTGATAG
>JBGMRN010000368.1:0-2617 GCA_048061535.1 Thermoanaerobaculales bacterium
GACCCTGGCCTCATCGCCAAGGGGCCCGCCAACGCGGCCGGAGGCTGGGAAGTCGCCTCTTCGCTCCTGGCGAGCGCCGACCCTCCGACAGCGCTCTTCTGCTTCAACGACCAGATGGCCATGGGCGCCTATCGGGCCATCGCCGAATGTGGCCTGCGCATCCCTCAGGATATCTCGGTGGTCGGGTTCGACGACCAGGTCCTGATCGCGCCCTGGCTCGTACCCAGCCTCACCACGATGGCCCTTCCCCACTACGCCATGGGTCGCTGGGCCGTCGAGTTCCTGGTCGGACACGGGGAGGGGGCTCCACAGCATCGCGTCGCCTGTCCGCGGGTGGATCGAGACTCGGTGGCACCACCACCACTGGCCGCCAGAGCATCCACCCTCTAGTGCGTCACGCCCGGTTGGTAAGTCCCAGCTACCCGTGCCACGGAAGCTGTCACGGGCGATCGGCACAGTGGCTGCATGCGAGGGACGAAGAGAGCCGGTCAGCGACTCGAGCGGCGCATGGGCCGGCCGAGGCTGGACGTCCCGAACCGACCGACGAGCTGTCCCCGCGGCCACCGGGGTGGCGTGACCCTGTGGGGCACGCGGGAGTGGACGGCCGCGCCCTTCCGTCGTCAGCGCTTCCGCTGCCAGCCGCCCGACGGCTCGCCATCGCACACCTTCTCGCTCGGTCGCCGACGCGCGTCCGATCATCATCCTGCCGGCGAGGAATGCGTCACCTGCGACATCCGGCCCGGCGTCGCCCAGGGTCCCATCTCGCCCGTCGACCACCTCCATACCGCGGTCGAGATGGCGCACCTGCTCCAGCTCGTCGCCCAGGGCATGTCGCTGCGGCGGGCCAGTCGGACGGTGCGCCTCGAAGCGCACCGCTTCCTCGAGGACGAGCACGGCCTGCGCCACGCCAGCCGGCAGCACACGCTCGCGGCGCGCTATCTGGACCTCTTCGGCAGTGCCGTCGACGCCGCGCTCGCGCCTCGGGGCTGTCCCCGCATCCTGGTCCTCGATTCGAAGCCGCTGAACCTGCGCGCATACGGCATGGAGCGGTCCGACCCGACCTGGAACACCGCCGAGCGCGGCGGTGCCGTGTTCGTCGCCGTCGGTGGGGATGACACCGACAAGCCCCTGATGCCCTGGCGCATCGGCCTCGCGGCCGACGAGACGACGAGTTCGTGGCTCGACTTCCTCGACGGCTTCGAGGGAGAGGGGCCGGAGTGGGTGGTGGCCGACGGTGCCACGGCGATCGCGATGGCGGTCCTGCGCCGCTGGCCCGACGCGAACTTCTACTCGTGCGAGTTCCACCTCGGGAGGGCGCTGCGGGCAGCGGCCGCGCAGGACGGCATCTGGACCGACGATCCCGCCCATGCGAGCCTCTTCGAGCGGGCCTTCTGGTCGGACCACGACTGGGATGCCCTCGGGGGCTTCATCGCCGGTCGTGCCTCCACGCAGCTCGCCACGTGGTGGCGGACGAACGACGCGCTGATCCGCCAGCAGATCGGGCTCCGCCGCCGCTTCAGGGGCTACCCCCGCAGCAACGGCGCGGCCGAACGGATCCTCGACTGGATCGACCGACGCTTCGGTCGCCGTCGCCGCTACAGCCTGCGCAACACCAGCCGCCTGCGGCTCGTGCTGGCCCTCGTGCGCGCCTACCATGCCGGTCAGGCCGACCTGGCGACGTTCGCGGCCATCGTCAAGCGTGAGCTGCGCGAGCTGCCCCCGGACGCCCGCTTCGCCTGGACCGCGCTCCACGATCCACGGACCAGGCCCTGCTCGATCGCGGAACTCATCAGGGCCGCCCACGACCGTTCCGCGGCGGCCACGGCGAGCTACATGGCGGCGGCCAAGACCCGCTCGGTCCTCGCCACCGTCGCGGCCCAGGCTGCCGAACTCGGTGCCGCCGGTCATCCGCCGCTCGTCGCGACCGTCTCGTCCGGCCGGCGGACCGCCTCGGTGAAGGTGCGGGGCAAGCTCCTGGAGCGCGACTTCCCGCTCGTCGCGAGGGACTGGGACGCCGGCGCCAACGGCGTGTCGCTCGCCACGGTGAAGGCGGGCTCGGACCATCGGGCGCACTGGGCCTGCCACCGCTGCGGCCACCACTGGCAGGCCCCCGTGGTGCAGCGGACGATGCGCCAGACCCGTTGCCAGCGCTGCTCCACCGAGCGGGCGGATGGCAGGGACTCGCTCGCAGCCATGCACCCCGAGCTGGTGCCCGAGTGGGACGCCGGCGCGAACGGCCCGCTCCGGCCCGCTCGCATCAAGGCCACTCACGACAAGGCCGTGGTCTGGCGTTGCCGGGACGATCCGGGTCACCCGAGCTACCGGATGTCGCCATTCACGCGCGCCAGGAAGGACGTCGGCTGTCCGATATGTCGGAAGAAGAAGCCGCGGGCCGGAGCCGCGGCGCTCGTCCTGGGGGCCGCCTGAGCTTCCCATCAGCCTCGGCTTCGGTGCCGTCGTCCGGATGGACACCGAGGACTCCCCCGGTGGCGTCGTCGCGCTTGATGGTGCGCTTGGCGCTCAGGTCCTCACAGCCCCTGACTGACCGGCCCGACCATCCCGGCCGGAGCGACGTGGGCCACTCCGCGGGTACCGCACCGGTCTGATCATCAGGCCC
>JBGMRN010000369.1:0-2616 GCA_048061535.1 Thermoanaerobaculales bacterium
AAGCCCCACTCCGTCTTCGAGGTGGACGGCGAGCTCACCTACGAGCACTGCTTCACCCGTGGCGGCTTCGAGTCGGTCTACACCATTCTGTGGCGCCGCCAACCGCCGCACTGGGTGGAAGCCGAGGAAGATCTCGGTGTGCACCCGGGTTGGGCGGAGGCGGAAGCATCGGCGCCCCTGCGCCGGTCCCACTACCTCAGCGCCCGGCAGGGCAACGGCGGCAGCCCTTTCCTCGCCCGGCGCCTGCTGTTCGCCAACGCCGATCTCGGGGTGTGGCTGGGCCGGCCGACCGAGAGTGAACCGACCCTGGTGGCCAACGCCGACGGCGACGAGCTGACCTTTGTCCACCAGGGGTCGGGGCGCATCGAGTGTCCGCTGGGTGTGGTTCCCTTCGAGGCCCGGGACTACGTTTACGTTCCCCAGGGCCTGGCCCACCGCTGGGTGCTCGACGGCCCGGCGATGCTCCTGACGGTCGAGGGGCGCGCTCCGGTCCGAGTGCCCAAGCAGTACCGGGGGCCGGAGGGCCAGCTCTCGATGTACGCTCCCTTCAACCATTCCGACTTCATCGAGCCCGAGTGGCCTGAGGGCGGTCCCGAGACCCTCAACGCCCCGCGGCGGTTGATTGTGCAGTCCGGAGGGCGACTGACCGCCTTCGAGATGGCGCACGATCCCTTCGACGTCGTCGGCTGGGACGGTCAGTCCTGGCCCTTCGCCTTCCCGATCAAGGCATTCCAACCGCGGACCGCATCGCTCCACCTGCCACCGACCATCCATACCAACTTCGCCGGCCCGGGCTACGTCGTCTGCTCCTTCGTGCCGCGGCTGGTGGATTTTGCCGACGGAGCGATTCCCTGTCCCTACCCGCACTCGTCGCCCGACTGCGATGAGATCCTCTTCTATGTCGAAGGCAATTTCACCTCGCGCAAGGGCATCGGACCCGCCTCCATCACCCTCCACCCCCGCGGCCTCCCGCACGGTCCCCACCCGGGGACCTACGAGGCCTCCATCGGCACCACCCGCACCGACGAGCTTGCGGTCATGATCGACACCTTCAAACCGCTCCTCCCAACCGGGCACGCCCGGGCCATCGAGGAAGAAGACTACAACCGAAGCTGGGTGAGGTAAGAGCACCTCGGTTGGATCCCTGTCCATGATCGCCCGAGGAAACGAGGCGGCGGCGCCCCGCCCGTTGTCGTATGATGGGTGCGGGGTCCTGTGCGCGAGGCTGCGGGTTGAATCCCGACAAACCAATCTATATGGCCTATTGGGGCAAGGCGGCGTCCGAAGGCGAGACGCCCGCCAAGCATCTTCTCACCTTCCACCTGCTTGATGTTGCCGCGGTTGGCCGAGTTCTGCTCTCCCGTCATCCGACCCTGCTGACCCGGCTTTCCGGCCTGATGGGAGTCCCGGCCGGCGATTTGGAGCCATGGCTCATCTGGCTACTTGCCCACCATGACATCGGCAAGTTTGCTGCGGCCTTCCAGCGCCTCAGGCCGGAGCTCTTCGCCGATCCGGTTGCCGACCGGTTCCGCTACGATACCCGCCACGACACCCTTGGATACTTGCTGTGGGAGGAGAAACTTCTCGACGAGGTCTTCCCCAACCTTGCTGGTCAATATGAGCTTGAAGAGGCGGTCACAACCCTGCTTCGCACCTCGGCCGGTCACCACGGGAGGCCGCCGGAGATCGTGGAATGGAAAACCACGTGGTTTCGGGACGAGGACGTGCAAGCGGCACGCATCTTGTCCAGGGACCTCAGCCGGCACTTTTTCGGCGGTGATGCTCCACCCGCGCTCGAATTCGGTCCCCCAGGCGAGTTCGCACGGCGGATCGCCGCCGCGTCCTGGCCTTTCGCTGGATTCGCCGTGCTCTGCGACTGGATCGGCTCAAACCGGTTGTGGTTTCCTTTCGTCGATGAGCCCATGCCGCTCGAACAGTACTGGGAGCGGCGGGCGATACCCCAGGCGCAGCGGGCTCTGGTCCAGGCAGAGATTGTACCCGTGCTGACCGCCACAGACTCCGGATTTCACACGCTCTTCCCCGGGATCGCAGCGCCGACGGAGCTTCAGAAAGCCGCTGAAATGGTCCCGCTCGCCGACGGCCCGCAGCTCTTTTTCGTCGAGGACCTGACCGGTTCGGGAAAGACCGAGGCGGCGTTGACCTTAACCGGCCGGCTGCTCAGCGCCGGGAAGGGCGAAGGGGTTTACGTTGCGCTGCCCACCACCGCAACCGCGGATGCCATGTACGATCGCGTCGGCGCCGTGTACCGGAAGATGTTCGAGCCGGGAACGAGGCCTTCCCTGGTGCTTGCTCACTCGAGAAGGGACCTTTCCGAGCGGTTTCGGACGTCCGTCGGCGGCGACCGCATCGAACCGGAGGCGGCGTATGGCGATGGCGAGCAGGGCGCCGCCGCTACCTGTGCTGCGTGGCTCGCCGACAACCGCAAGAAGGCGCTCCTCGCCCAGGTCGGCGTGGGAACCATCGACCAGGCGCTTCTCGCCACCCTCAACGTTCGTCACCAGTCGCTGCGGGCGTTCGGGCTGCTCGGGAAAGTGCTGGTGGTTGACGAGGTGCACGCCTGCGACGCCTACATGAACCGCATCCTGGAGCATCTGC
>JBGMRN010000370.1:0-2609 GCA_048061535.1 Thermoanaerobaculales bacterium
GACCGTGCCCTCTTCCCCTCTGCGCCTCTGCGCCTCTGCGCCTCTGCGTTGAGTTGTGTCTTTCCGATGCGCTTTTCGTGTCAGCCCTCGAGGTCCCCGGCGACGGTGAACACGAGCCGGTCCGGGTGGAAGTGCCGTCCGATCGCCTCCATCACCTGTTCGCGACTTACCGCCAGCAGCTCTTCCGGGTACTCGTCGAGGCGTTGGACCCCCTCGCCGGCGGTGAGCGCCGTCACCAGCGTGCGTGCCACGCCGGCGTTGGTCGCCAGCCCAACCCGGAAGGCCCCCGAGAGCGCGAGACGCTCGTCGGCGAGCTCCTCCTCGCCCGGTCCCTCGGCCGTGTAGTCCGAGATCACCGACCGGCTCACGGACACCGCCCGTTCGAGGTTTTCGGTCGAAACGCTGAAGAACGTGGCCCACGGTCCGGCCGCGTGGAGGGTACCGAAGAAACGGCTGTAGACGCCGTAGCTCAAGCCTTCGCGGTCGCGCACGGCGAGGCCGAGTCTGGAGGTCAGAGTGGACTGGCCGAGGCACGAGTTGGCGAGTACCGCCGCCGCAAAATCCTCGTCGCCGCGTCGCAGTCGTCCCCGATGTCCGAGGAAAGCGTCCAGGTTGGGCCGGTCCGGAATCCGGATCCGCTCCTCGGACGGCCCACCCTCCTCACCTTCCGGCCACTCCCTTCGGGGAATCGTCCCACCCGACCAGCCGTCGAGCTCTTGGGAAAGAACGGAGGCCACTCGCTCCGGCTCAACGTCGCCGACCACGGCCACAACCAGAGTCGCCGAGCCGTACGCGGCACGATGAAAGGCCTCGAGATCGTCCCGCGTCAGGGACTGAAGTTCCCGTTCACGATCCTCGATGGGCCGCCGGTGGAACGGGTGTCCGACCGGGTAGAGCCTGCGCGTGAGGGCCGCGAATGCCCGCGCGAAGGTCTCCTGGCGCTCACGAACCAATCCCCCCAACACCTGCTCACGCAGCTTCTCCAGCTCCGGCGCCGGAAACGTCGGCCGGCGGAGAACTTCGATCAGCAGCGACGCCAGCCGCGGCAGCTCCTCCGCCAGTCCCTGGGCGGAGAAGGAAACGGTAGTGGGTGAGCTCGCAGAGGTCTGCACCGCCAGCTGCAAGCCGTGGTCCTCGAGATCGCGCGCGAGCTCCATGCGATCTTTGTTGACAGTTCCCCGTTCGAGCATGGCGGCGGTCAGACCGGGCACCGAAAAACGACCGTCGGCGGCCATCGCGGAACCCGCCCTCAGGGTGCCGGCCACGGTGACGGTCGGGGCGTGGGGGTTGGGCAGAACCGCGAGGCGCACCCCTCCTTCGAGATCCTGGGTTTGCACGCGCTCCGCAAACGGCCGATTGAAGAAGCACGGTTGGGGCGTCGGCGCAGAAACAACGACGGCGCCGCCACCCGGCTCCGGGATGAACCAACCCGAGGTGAGGTTCTGGTCCGTGAGATGATCTCCTGCCACCCGCACCAGGTCCTCGGCCGTCACCGCCTCCACCAACTCCATCTCGCGCAGGAACCGGCGCCAATCGCCCATCGCCACCGCCTCGGTCAACCCGGTCATGATCTGCGCCGGAGATTCGTGGTTGAAGGCGAGATCGGTCCGAGTCTGCGCCAACGCGCGGCGTAGCTCCGCTTCGGTCGGCGGCTCGGCTCTCAGCGCGGCCACCTCCTCGCGGATCGATGCCTCGACCTCGGTGTGATCGACGTCCGGCGCCAAGGTCGCGAAGACCTGGAAGACGCCCGGGTCGTGCAGCTCCATCGCAAAGGTATGGACCCCGAGGCAACGGTTGGTCTCCACCAGCCGTTGGTGCAGCCGCGAGGTGATGCCGTCGCCCAGGACCTGGGTGAGGACCGACAGAGGAGGAAGGTCCGGGTGCAGACCCTCCGGGATGTGCCAGGTCAGAGCGAGACAACCCAGCTCACCGCCGCGACGGACCTCGAAACGGCGCTCGCCGCGCTGTGGGCTCTCCGCGACAGCGATCTCCGGAAACGGTCCCGGTGCGCGCGGCAGAGCCCCGAAACCGCCCTCCACCGCCGCCAGCGCCGTCTCCTCGTCCACGTCGCCGACCACGATCACGGTCGCATTGTCCGGATGGTAGAAGGTGTCGTAGAAACCGCGCAACACCTCGGCGCTGATCCGTTCCACATCACCCCTCCAGCCGATGGTCGGGTGGTGGTAGGGGTGCTCGACGAAGGCGTGGGCGAAGGAGGATTTCATCAGCAGCTCGAAGGGGTCGTTCTCTCCCGAGTCGAGCTCGTTGAGAATCACGGTCCGTTCGCTTTCGAGGTCCTCTCCGCGGACGAGGGCGCCGCGCATCCGATCCGCTTCGAGAGACACCGCCAGCCCGAGGTGGTCCGTCGGCAAGACCTCGTAGTAGTTGGTCCGGTCAAGCCAGGTGGTGGCGTTGAAGGCCGCCCCCACCCGCTGAAGCACCCGCGCGATCTCGGTCCCACGCTCACGGTTGAAGAGCTCGGAGCCCTTGAACATCAAGTGCTCGAGGATGTGGGTCGCACCCGTCCGGCCGGTCGCCTCGTGGCGCGAACCGACCCGGTAGACGACCCCGAACCCCACCACCGGCGCGACCGGCGTCGGGCAGCAGAG
>JBGMRN010000371.1:0-2608 GCA_048061535.1 Thermoanaerobaculales bacterium
ATGGCATCCAGCATGGTCCCATAGTACACAGACGCGACTCGAAGCCGGTAGTCGATGTGTTGAATTGAGACCGAACCCACCGGTGTTGGCAAAGCCGACAAAACGGACAGGAGGGTGACCCCCTACTGGCGAGCCCCTTCACCAATTTCCGTCTCACGCCCGCCAGCGCGCTCGCCATCGACACCGGCGCTCCTCTGGCAGGCGTCGTCGACGATGATTTTGACGGTTTCGAGGCGGGAGATCTCTCGGCCTGGTCTTCGGCACAGCCCTGACAGGCGGCAATTCGCTGCGCGAATTGCGGTGGCTCACTTCGTTCGCCATGACGAAGGGCGGAGGCCGGAACTGGAACCTGGCGCCGGGCTCTGTAACCAACCGCGCTGAAACGCGAATTGACAGTTGATCGTACCGGCACTTCTCAGCCTCTTGTGATTGCGCCTTGCATTCCTCGCGGTGGAATCTGATGATAAGCGGGGGTTTGAGAACGAGCAGGGACGCCGAATATCGTTTGAGGACGGAGGGTGCGCAGCATGAGTTCTACATTCGCGATCGACCTCGAGAAGATGTCGCGCACCGCCAATGTCGGCATCGTGCTGCTTTTCGGACTTTTCGGTTTGGCGGGCTACTTCGTCTCGTTCTACTTTCATTTCCTGACCGTCGCCTTCTTCCTGCTCGTCCTGCTCAATCTGTACTGGCGCCACGCTCAGAGGTCGCACGCCTTGCTTGCGAACTTCGGCTTCCTGGCGCAGATCCGGTATGTGGTGGAGAGTGTCGGTCCCGAGTTTCGGCAGTACCTATTTGCTTCGGATACCGAGGAGAGTCCCTTCAATCGCGTGGAGCGCGCAGAGGTTTATCGCAAGGCGAAAGGCCTCGACTCGACAGCGGCCTTCGGCTCGCTGCTCACATACGACCGGACCGAGACCAAACTGCGGCACTCGTTTTATCCGGTGGACCAAGACCGGCTCGAGCCCTTCGACGTCGCGGTCGGCGCCGCACGAGGCCTCGATACCGTCTATCACGTCAGGCGCCCGATCATGATCAGCGCGATGAGCTACGGTGCTCTCGGCGAGAACGCTGTCAGAGCCCTGGCTCGCGGCGCCAAACTTGCCGGAACGATCATGAACACTGGCGAGGGTGGGCATCCGAAGTACCACCTGATTGAGGGCTGCGATCTCATCTTCCAGATGGGTACGGCCAAGTTCGGAGTGCGCACCGAGGACGGCCGTCTGGATGAAGGCAAGCTCGCCGCCCTCGCGGCTACAGACCAGGTGAAAATGATCGAGGTCAAACTGTCCCAGGGCGCCAAGCCCGGGAAGGGCGGTCTCCTGCCCAAGGAGAAGATCACCGCCGAAATCGCCGAGCTGCGTGGCGTCCAAATGGGTCGGGACGTCATCTCACCAGCGCATCATGTCGAGTGCGTCGATGCCGCATCCACGGTGGAGTTCATCGGCCGCATTCAGCGAGTCAGCGGCCTGCCCACCGGCATCAAATTCTGTCTCGGCCGCCCGGACGAGTTCCGCTCCCTGGTGCAGGAGATGGAACGCCAGGACACGGTGCCCGATTTCATCACCGTTGATGGTGGCGAGGGGGGCACCGGCGCCGCGCCGAAGAGCTTCATGGACGACCTCGGATTGCCGCTCTTCGAGGCCCTGCCCACCGTCCATCGGATCCTGCGGGACGAGGGTGTTCGCGACCGGCTTGTAGTCTTCGCCTCCGGCAAGCTGATTAGCCCAGGGAGGCAACTGAAGGCACTGTCCTTCGGTGCCGACGTGGCCTACTCGGCCCGCGGGTTCCTGCTCGCGCTGGGGTGCATTCAGGCGCTGCAGTGCAACCGAAACACCTGTCCCGTCGGCATCACCACACATCAAAAGCAGCTTCAATCGGGTCTCGACATCGAAGACAAGGCGCGGCGAGTCGCCAACTACATCGAGGCGCTGCACCACGATCACGTGGAGCTTCTGGCCGCCATGGGGAAGTCTTCGGCACGACTGCTGACTGAGGAAAATATGTACTTACCCACTCGAGCGCCGGTCGGGCCACGACGAGAGGAGCTGTCATGAGGCATCCGAACCTGACTCGTGCGGCGCAGGGCATCGCGGCGTTGCTCCTGCTCGTGGCCGCGACCACGAAGTTCATCGGAGATCCAGGCAGCGTCGAGGTCTTTGCGCGCCTCGGCATGGAGCCTGCGGGCCGTTACGCGATTGCCGTCATCGAGCTGGTGGCCGCGCTGTTGTTGCTGTCGCCGTTCGCCGCGTTGGGGTCGGTCGTCGCGGTCTCCGTGATGCTCGGCGCCATCATCGCCCACTGCACACAGCTCGGCCTGGTGGTCGACAACGACGGCGGCCACATGGTGGGCACGTTGGTCGTCGTTCTGCTGTGTGCCGGCTTCGTCCTGGTCTCGCGGCGCAAGGAGATACCGTTCGTGGGCGAGACCTTCTGATGCGTCTCCCATCCGTGGGCAACCGCCTTTATTCCCGCTGAAGAGAGCCTGGATGTCGTCACCTCAGCAGATCGAGCAAGGGCGATGCGCGGTATGCGTTGCGGCCCGCGTCAGATAGGTGGCGCACGAAGGTTGCGCGACACCGATGTGACTTTGTCCTCTCATCCGCCC
>JBGMRN010000372.1:0-2590 GCA_048061535.1 Thermoanaerobaculales bacterium
AACACCCCAAGTATGGAAAGCCTTGCCTTTGGCTGCGAACCAACGAGGAGCCGTTTGACCGGCGTCAATTGTTTTTGCCGATCGACGTCAACTATTTCTGCCGCTGTGGTGGACTCCCCGAGGTTGAACCATGAGAGCGTTCCGACCGGAAGTGTCTTTCACTTCCGGTTGTTCTTCTTTCGGACCGGCCGCCCTTGGGCGGCCGGTCTCTTCGCTTTTTCCTGGGCCTCAGCGGTGCGGTAGCTCGGGACGTCGAACTCCGTGATGACCGAGTGGTGGACAATTCGGTCGATGGCCGCTGCGGTCGCCATCGGGCTTTGAAAGATCTCTTCCCATTGGCTGAACACCATGTTGCTCGTCACGATGATCGAGCGGCGTTCGTAGCGCTCGGCGATCAGTGTGAAGAGCACCTCCGCCTCATCGGCCCGTTGTTTCAGGTACCCGAGGTCATCGAGGATCAACACCTCGAAGTGATCGAGTTTGCGAAGCGCTCGAGGGAGATCGAGGTCTCGCTTCGCGGCGAGCAGGTCCTGGACGAGCTTGAAGGTCGGAACGAAGAGCACGGATCGTCTTTCCTCGATCAGCCGGTTGGCCAGCGCCACCATCGCGTGGGTCTTGCCGGTACCCGGCAGGCCAAACGCGAGCACGTTGGTGGCCCGGTCGACGAAGCCGCCCGTGGTCAGCTCCTCGAGCTGTTGCTGGAGCTTGACCGGGAAGCGACTGAGATCGAGGTTGTCCCAGGTCTTGCCGGCCGGAAGCTTTGCAGCGCGGCGCAGGCGGTCGACCCGACGCTGGCGGCGATCGCTCGCCTCGAGTTCGAAGACGGCCAGAAGCGTTTTGAGGGCCTGGCCGTGCTGATCGGCCTGGAAACGCTGGACTACCTCGGCGCCGATCGTGGGGAGGCGAAACTCGCTGCAGAGGGCTTGGATGCGTTCTTGCTGAGCCGTGGTCATCGGACGGCCCCGACGAGCAGAGCGTCATACACACCCAGATCGGGAACGCTGGGCGTCACGAGCTCCGGGATCGTCGGCTTGACGGGCGCCGCCAGATCTCGGACCGCCGCGTAATCGAAGCGATTCCCGTTGGTGAGGAGCAAGCGGAGGGCTGCTTCCACCGTCGACTCCATGGTGCTGGCGGCCAGATGGAGGGTTCGCACGTAGTCGATGTCGGCTCGCTCCCCTTTGAACCGGACGAGCGCGTCGTAGGCTTCACGGAAGGTCGTCGTCGGGAACAGTTCCTCGCGAAAGCGATAGCGTGCGAAGGCACCGGGCTTGCGGATCAGTGACCAGATTACGTGTCGGTAGTCGATCCGGTAGCCTGCGCCACCGCGAAGGCGCGGCATCCGCTCGACAAGCTGACCTCGATAGTAGATCTCCACCTCGTTCGCGTACTGACGCGCCTCCACCTCGTGTCCTCGCAGCCTCGACGGCACCGAGTAGGTCTTGTTCGAGAGCCGAATCGTGCTCCACTTGTGGACCTTCACCCGGTAGGACGTATAGGCGGGGAGCTTCCGGACGGGCAAAGGCCGGAGGCAAGCGCGTTCCTCTTCAAGCTTGGCCTCGCAGCGTCGGTTGAGCCGGCGGACCACCTCCTGGACGAACTGTTCGTAGTCGGCGACGGAGGCGAAGTCTCGGCTTCCACGGATCACCAAGGCCTGCCGGAGCGCCCACTTGAGGCGATGATGCGCTTGCTCGGCGACCCCGTTCTCATGGGAACGGCCGGGATGGATCCGCGTCGAGCGAAGTCCGTAGTAGGCCAGCAGCGCCGCGAAACGCTCGGTGAGCGCGCGGCCTCCACTGCGCTTCAGTTCATGGGTCGCGGCAGAGAGGTTGTCGGTGCGGGCCACTTCGGGCGATCCGCCCAGCGCCCACAGTGCGTCTTGAATGCCATCCATCAGGGCTTCGTAGGTCTCGCCGAAGGCCAGGCCCACCCAGCGCCAGCCGCTGAACGAGAGGACGAACTCGAAGAAGAGATGCGGAAAGAGAACGCCCGCGATGGTTACGCCGAGTTCGGTCGCATGGGTGAAATCGATCTGCGCCTCGCGGCCCGGTGGATGGACCTGCTCGAAGAAGACCTCGCGATCGGAGCCGTGAAGCGCGCGCCAGTCCCGAATCCGCCGCTGCAAGGTACGGACCTGGCCCTCGCCGAACTGGCCGGGATAGCGCTGCTCCAGCAGATCGAGCAGCGTCGTCGCCTGCAAAACCCGATCTTCATCCCGCCGAAGCAGCGGCTCGATCTCCCGCGCCCAGACGCCATCGAAGGGATCCTTCCGCGTTCGCCAGCTTCGCTTCTCCCGCGTCTGCGAGGGGAGAGGCCCCCGCTCCCACACCCTGGCCGTCCGAACACTCATCCCTGCGGCCGCCGCAGCGGCCTCCTGGCTCTTCTTATCCATGCGCTTTCGCCTCAACAACCGCACCTGCTCGTCCGTCACCATGCACGCCACCTCCTCCCCGAAGGGTGGGGCAGCCTCAACTACAGGGGCAAACCGGCAGTTTTAGTTGTCGTTGGTGCGGCAAAAGTAATTGTCGTTGATCACTCGAACGCCGAGACTCCAATGGGCCGCTTCTTGCCCTGATCCTTCGGGATGTAG
>JBGMRN010000373.1:0-2581 GCA_048061535.1 Thermoanaerobaculales bacterium
GTGAGCCTGGCGGCGCACCTCCGGATCAACCCGGATCTCGGAATGCCCGATTTCGACTGGACCGACAACGCCTTCAAGGTATTGGAAAGCGGAACCGACCTGACCTTCAAGTACGAATCGGACGGCACCGCAAGAGAGCTCGACACCATGGCGGCGTACTTCCTCTCCGACGAAGAGCGCGACGCGGCGGCCGAGAAGATCGGCGACGTCATCTACTACAAGGCGCTCCGGGCCTCCAAGGACGGACGGGAGATGATGCGGCGCGGCATCCGGACTCGGTTCGGGGGGGCGTCATACTGACGGACGGTACCGGCGGTGTTTGGAAAGAAGATGCCAGTAATCAGCCACCAGGCGTCACCACACGATTTCGCGTTTGTGAGATCGGAATTCGGAAATTCAACACTCAAAGCTCATTTTCGGCAGGAGGTTCGATGAAGACCGACTGGCCCTCGCGTTTCGCCGCCAACGTCCGCGACTACCAGGGCTATCCGATCGGCAAGACCATCAAGTACCTCACCGACCCCGAGATCATCTCCCTCGCCGGCGGCCTGCCCTCCCCCGACGTCTTCCAGCGCTCGGAGCTCCGACTGGCCACCGAGCGGGCCTTCGACCGGGACATCGACCGCATCATGCAGTACTCCCCCATTCCTGGAGAGGCGAACCTGGTCCGGGCGGTCCTCCGTTTCCTCGAACGCGACGACATCCACATCCATGATGAGAACATCCTCATCACGACCTCGGGCCAGCATGGGCTCGATCTCCTGGGCCGCCTCTTTCTCGAGCCCGGCGATGTGATCCTGGTCGACCGGCCGACCTTTGCCGGAGCGCTGGTCGCCTTCCAGATGCAGCGCCCGAAGGTCGTGGGCATCGACATCGAGGCCGACGGCTCCGACGTCGAGGGTTTCGGCCGCAAGCTCGAGGAGCTGGCCCGCGACGGGCTCAAACCCAAGTTCATCTACGTGGTGCCCGACTTCCAGAACCCGACCGGCATCACCATGAGCCTGGCAAAACGCGAGGCCCTTCTCGATCTCAGCTACGCCCACGACGTCCCGATCGTCGAGGACAGCCCGTACCGCGACCTGCGCTACGTTGGCGAGACAATCCCCGCCATCTTCACCCTCGACCAGCAGCGCGGGGGCGGCCACGTCATCGGGCTCTACACCTTTTCGAAGCTCTTCTGCCCCGGCATGCGCGTAGGCTTCAACATCGGCCCTCCCGAGGTCGTGGCCCGCATGACCCACATCAAAGAGGGCAACATCCTCAACACGCCGAAGTACAACCAGGACATGTGCACCGCCTTCCTCGAGGAAATGGGTTTTGACGAGCACATCGCCAACTGCCGCAGCTACTACCGCGAGAAGCTCGACGTCTTCCTGGAGACCATGGCCGCCCATTTTCCACCCGAGACCGGCGTCCGCTGGACCCGGCCGGAAGGCGGCCTCTTCCTCTGGGTCACGGTGCCCGGAAAAATCGATACCGCCGAGCTTTTCTTCGACGCCATCGAGCACAAGGTCGCCTTCGTCCCGGGCGAGCAGTTCTTCGGCGAGAACCCGGAACACAACCACATGCGAATCAACTTCTCCTTTGTGTCGAAGGAGGATCTCACGGAGGCAGTGAAGCGCCTCGCGGGATGCATCAACAAGAGACTGTGAAGGAGGATCAAATGCGCTTACTTTTCGTAGGGTTCGGCACCGTCGCCCAGGGCCTGTCGGAGCTGTTGATCGAGAAAAAGGAGGAGCTGTCCAACCGATACGGCCTCGACTGGAAGGTCACCGGCGTCGTCGACATGCTCAAGGGCTCAGCCCACAACCCGGAGGGACTCGACCTCGGGGAAATCATGGCCATGGCGGCCGACGGCCGCTCGATCTCCGACTACCCGGACGGTGGCTGCGACTGGGACGCGCCGATGATGATCGAGCGCGCCGAGGCCGATGCAATGCTCGAGGTCACCTACACCGACATCAAGACCGGCCAACCGGCGACCGACCACATCCGCGCCGCCCTCGAGCGCGGCATGTCGGTGACCACCACCAACAAGGGCCCGCTCGCCCTCTTCTCCAACGAGCTGGAGGAGCTCGCCGCAGCCAACGGCGTGCACTTCCTCTACGAAGGCACGGTCATGGCCGGCACGCCCCTGCTCAACCTGCTGCGCGAGAGCCTCGCCGGCTCAGAGATCTCGGAGATGCAGGGCATCCTCAACGGCACCACCAACTACATGCTCACCCAAATGGAGGGCGGCATGGACTATTCGGCCGCCCTCGAGCAGGCCCAGGAGCTGGGCTACGCCGAAGCGGTGCCCGATGCCGACGTTCTCGGCCTCGACGCTCTGGCCAAGGTGACCATCCTCGCCAACACGGTCTTCGGCGCCTCGCTCAGCCCCGACGACACGCCCTGCGAGGGCATCACCAAGATCACGCCCGCGCAGATCGAGGCCGCCGCAGCCGACGGCAAGCGCTTCAAGCTCATCGGCCGGGTGTGGCGGGATGGCGAGAACGTGCGCGCCTCGGTAGCCCCGCAGCTGATGGACCTCGGCCATCCTCTCGCCGGGGTCGGCGGCGCTACCAACGCCATGACCATCACC
>JBGMRN010000374.1:0-2575 GCA_048061535.1 Thermoanaerobaculales bacterium
CATCCGCTGCTCGCCGACGAGGCAGGACGCACCGAGTTCCTACTCGGCAACGAGGCGATCGCCCGCGGTGCGATCGAGGCCGGCGTTGGGTTCGCCTGCGGTTATCCCGGTACCCCATCGACCGAGGTGACCGACACCTTTGCCCGCTTGGCTCCCGTACTCGGCATTCCCTTCGAGTACTCGGTCAATGAGAAGGTGGCGCTGGAAATGGCTTTTGCCGCGTCGCTCGCCGGGGCCCGCTCCATCGTGGCCATGAAACACCTCGGGCTCATGTCTGCCGGGGATCCGCTGAGCACCATCCCCTATGTCGGGACCGTCGGCGGAATGGTCATCGTGAGCGCCGGGGATCCCTCCCTCCACACCAGCCCCAACGAGCAGGACCAGCGCCATCTGGCAGCCATGCTGCACCTCCCGATGTTCGATCCCCGCACCCCGCAGGAAGCACTGGAAGTGACCCGCGCCGCGTTTGACCTCTCGGAGCGTTGCCGGCTACCGGTCGTCATTCGCCCGACGACGCGTGTCTGCCACACCTCGGCACCGATTCGTTTCGGACCGCGAGCCCGGCCCGTCGTACCGGAATTCCACCGCGACCCGAATCGGTTCCTGCCCCTGCCACCCAACGCTCGGAAGATGAGAATCGAAATCAAGCAGCGCCTCGAGACTGCCCGCGCCTTCATGGGCAAATCGGGGTTCTTCGAGCGTCGCGGGAACGGACGCGACGCGATCCTCGCCTCGGGAGCGCCGGCGGCTATCTGCACCGACCTGCTCGGCGAAGGTGAAGCCGACGCTCACGTGACCTTGTTGATGCTGGGCATCGTCTATCCGTTGCCGGAAGAATGGCTGGTGGAGATGTTGCGCGAGCTCGACACCGTCCTCGTGGTGGAAGAGCTCTCGCCATATCTCGAGGATCGAGTGCGAGCCCTCTGCACCCTCCACGGCCTCTCCCCGAAAATCCTCGGCAAGCGCACCGGGCACCTCCCGGAGGAATACGAATACACGCCCGAGATCATCCAGTCGGCGCTCAACGACACGTTCGGGATCGGCTCGCCGATTCAGCCTGCCGGCGAGGAGCGGCCGCTTCCCAACCGGCCGCCGATACTCTGTGCGGCGTGCCCCCACCGCTCGGCCTTCTTCGCGGCGCGTTCCGTCTTTGGAGATGAGGCCCTCTACTTCAGTGACATCGGCTGCTACACGCTGGGGGCCGCACCACCGCTCAACGCCGGTGATGCGCTGCTCTCCATGGGGGCGGGATTCACCCTTGCCGCCGGCGTGGCTCGTACGACCGGGGAGCGTACCCTGGGGTTTCTTGGCGACTCGACCTTCTTCCACTCCGGCATGCCGGCGTTGCTAAACGCCATCAAGGAAGACGTGAACATGGTTGCGGTCATCATGGACAATCAGGTGACTGCGATGACCGGATTCCAGCAGAGTCCCGGCATCGAGATCGAGGGGGGCCGTCTCCGGCGCTCGGTCAACATCGAAGCAGTGGTCAAGGCTCTCGGGGCCCGCCACGTCGAGACCATCGACCCCAACGATCTCGCCTCGGCCGTGGCCGCATTCGAACGCGCCAAGCAGCGGAGCGAGCTCAGCGTCGTCATTTCGGAGCGGGCGTGTCCCATCTTCTTCGATCGTGAGATTCGGCACACGACCGGAGCGGTCCTAGAGGTAGGCGGGGACACCGCCGGATCGATCCTGGAGGTGAAGCCAGACACCACCGGAGCGGTCCTAGAGGTAGGCGGGGACACCGCCGGAGCGGTCCTGGAGGTGAAGCCAGACACGACCGGATCGGTCCTGGAGATAAGGGCGGACACTGCCGGAGCGGTCCCAGGGGTGATAACCACCTACGCCATCGATCACGACCGCTGCCAGCATTGCGGGCGCTCCAGTTGTGGACAACGCTGCGATCAGGGAGTTGTCGAAGGCTTCGAACGTGCCATGGCACGAGCCCGCTCGCTCGAAATAGGCAAGGATCTCGCCCGGCCACCGGTCGCCCCGTGCGCCACCAAGTGCCCGCTCTTCCTATGTATCCAGGGTTACGCGGCGCATATCGCGGCGGGGCGTTACGCAGATGCGGTCGAGTTGATCATGAGTGGCCTGCCCTTGCCCGACTCGGTATGTCGGGTCTGCCACCGCCCATGCGAGATCGCCTGCGTGCGGGTCGATCAGCCGGTTGCGATCAATGATCTCAAGCGGTTCGCCATGGATTGGGCCGAAGGCCAAGAGGATTTCCCCTATCAGCCCCGAGGTGAGCCGAAGAACGGGATGAGCGTGGCCGTCGTCGGTGCAGGACCGGCGGGACTCGCCTCGGCCCATGAGCTTGCCATGCGCGGCTACCAGGTTCGGCTCTTCGATGCCAACGACGAGCCCGGCGGAATGCTCGTTACCGCCATCCCCACGTACCGGCTGCCCCGCGAGGTGCTGCATCGGGACATCCAGCGCATCCTCGACCTGGGGGTGGTATTCGAGGGAGGCAGGCGGCTCGGAGCCGACCTACACCTCGACGAGCTCCTCGGCGACCACGATGCGATCGTGCTGGCACTCGGAGCGAGCATTGCGATCGAACTCGACCTCGGCC
>JBGMRN010000375.1:0-2571 GCA_048061535.1 Thermoanaerobaculales bacterium
TAGCGTTTCCATGTTGACCACCTCGCCTTCGCTACCGGCACCCTGACCATCCGAAAGGTCTCGACCTGGCCGAGTCCAGAGAGCAGCTTCCGGTCGATCCTCGCCAGCGTGCCCCGGTCCAGATCCATCACGACCTCGCTTGTCTACATGTAGACATCGAGCAACTTGTTGCAGGTGCGTGTGGTGTTGACAGGGTTGTGCACGCGATTCGGGTACAGGTTCCGTTGGCTCCTTGCGGCGAGACGATTTCTGGGTTTGATAGCCTCGGGCATCGGTTCTTCTCCTCTCAGATGGCGTCTTGGCTCATCTTGGAGGGGAGCCCTGTTATCTCGTGACCATTTCCGGGTAACGGTATGAGATCGGCGTTGACACGAAGGCTCGAGACGCCGTGGTCGATACCGTGAAAACCGGCGGGCTCAGTGAGGATCGCCGGGTCGAGGTGCCTGAGGGCCTCCGGGCTCTTGGATCCAGTCGAGGGGAGACAGCGATGTGTCCCACGGCCACGAATGTTGCCGAAACCGCCCTTGGTCCATTTCTTCGGAACGCCGCGAGCCAGCAACACACAGCTTCTTCCCGACCGGAGCGCCCGGCTCGACCCTCTCATTCGAGTGTCAACCCTTTCAACAGAGTGTCAAACACCCTGTCAGAAACCCTCCAACTCCCGACTACGTGAGACAGCGAAACGCGCTCGTACGACGTCTCGAACTCGGCGCTCCACAGAGAGCCGAGGAAAGGACCCATCCGAAGATGGCATCGAAATAACATCTGGCTGACAGGGTCTGGTTCCACGATCGGTGGATGGCCGGGTCTAAACAGCGCTCCAATGGCCGGAAGGGACGTGACGGGGGCGTCGTGCTGCAGGCGGCACACCCACCCTCCCTCGACCGGGCTGCCGCAGCCGCACTCCTTCGGATCCTGCTGCGAGCCGCCGGCCGCGGCGATTCCGCCATCGGGACCCTCGACGACGCGGACCGTCCGGTACAGTCGTGAACAGCATGCAGTTCGCGTTCTACGGCCGGGTCAGCACCGAGGACCAACAGGATCCCGAGTCGTCACGCAATTGGCAACTCACCCGAGCCCGTCAGCTCGTCGATCCGGCCGGTGGTGAGATCGTCGCCGAGTTCTTCGACATCGGTCAGTCTCGGTCGATTCCGTGGTCACGACGACCCGAGGCGATAAAAGTTCTCGAGCTCCTCGGCAACCCGGATCGTCGCTTCGACGGGGTCGTGATCGCTGAGCCGCAGCGGGCCTTCTACGGCAACCAGTTCGGTCTCACCTTCCCCGTGTTCGTCCACTACGGCGTCGAGCTGTGGGTACCGGAGGTGGGTGGTGCGATCGACCCGGGTTCAGACGCCCACGAGATCGTGATGAGCCTCTACGGAGGTATCAGCAAGGGTGAGCGGAACAGGATCAAGACCCGGGTCCGATCCGCCATGGCTGCCCAAGCCGCAATCGAAGGTCGCTTCCTCGGTGGCCGACCGCCCTACGGCTATCAGCTCGCCGACGCCGGCCCGCATCCCAACCCCGCCAAGGCCGCCGCCGGTGTACGCGCCAAGCGCCTCGAACCAAACTCAGCGACCGCCCCCGTCGTACAGCGCATCTTCAGTGAGTTCCTCGCCGGCAAGGGCATGCACACCATTGCAAAGGGGCTCACCGCCGACGGCATCTTGTGCCCATCGGCCGCCGACCCGGAACGTAACCGGCATCGCCTCGCCAACGGACCAGCGTGGAAACACACCGCGGTGCGAGCCATCCTGGACAACCCCCGCTACACCGGGCGCCAGGTGTGGAATCGGCAACGCCGCGACGAGGTCCTCATCGACGTTCACGATGTCGGGCTCGGCCACGAGACCCGGATGCGGAGGAACGACCCCGACGACTGGATCTGGTCCGAGAAACCCAGCCACGAAGCACTCGTGGATCATGAGCAGTGGGAAGCCGTTCAAGCGCAGTTCCGCAGCAACCGCCGCAGATACACCCGGACACCGAGACACGGCCGCCAATATGTGCTGGCCGGCAGGCTCTCCTGCGCTCAATGCGGCAGGCGCATGGAAGGCACCTGGAACCACGACCGCCCCTACTACCGATGCCAGATCCACCGCGACGACCCGGACGAGCACCCCGAGCACCCGGCCACCATCTACGTTCGCGAAGAAGCCATCCTCCCCAGCCTGGACTCCTGGCTCGCCGAGCTGTTCACCGATGAGCAACTCGACAACACCTGCCAGGCCCTCGCCGATGCCTCCGAGCCAGACGCCGACGAACAAGCCAGGCGACGCCAGATCCGGGCGAAGATCAGCAAGCTCGACACTGAACTCGACAGCTACCGCACCATCGTCCGCACCGAGCCCGAAGCCGCGACGACCGTCGGACGCTGGATCGCCGATACCAACCAGGAACGCCGCCGCCTCGAGACCCTCCTCGGCAGGAAGCCAACGACCAAACTCGCCAAAGACGACATCAAGGCCCTCGTTGCCAGCCTCCGAGACATCACCGCCACCCTCGCTGCAGCCGACCCGGCCGACAAAGCTGCCGTCTACGCAGAGATGGGGATCGACATCACCTACCACC
>JBGMRN010000376.1:0-2558 GCA_048061535.1 Thermoanaerobaculales bacterium
CGCGTAGACGGTCGACATTGGGGGCGTTGTAGTAGGTGACGAGGATGGTGTCGTTGGTGACGCGGATATCGCCGTCGAGCGCCTGGAGAAGCCCTTGGGCGAGGTGGGTGGAGTCCCAGGTCTTCTGCGGTTCGCCGAGTCGGTGGCGGAGTTGATGAGTCACGGCCTGGGCGATCAACGCCATGGTCATCTGCCCATAGCGGATGTTCAGATTCAACGTGCCGGCTCGTTTCCAACCGAGGGCCTGGTGAGTATTGAAGAACTCTTCGACGTGCCAGCGTTTCGGATAATCTCGGGTTAATGGGTCGAGTTCATCGCGGTCGGTGGTGCACAGGAAGGCGTTGAAGGTCCAGTCTTGAGCGCGTTCGCCGTGGCGCTGGACAAACTGGCAGAAAGGTCCGGCTTCGCTGTGGGTCATCTCATAGGGGAATCGGGCCGTGGCGTAGCCGGCCCATCGGCGCGTGAACTGTTCGGGCGGGATGCTGTGGAGCTGCTTCTTGAGCGAGGGATGGTTGGGCATCGGCACCAGCAGGTCAAAGCGCGTCTGGCGCTGGACCTGGTCGAGGAGTTCGGCGGAGAAGTGTTCGGCATCGGCAACGACGAGGGTCTGGCCGGGGCGCGGGTTGAGGATACTGGCGGCCATCTCGAGCAGCGCCGGGGTCGCCTGGGTGACCGAACGGGCCGAGGTCGCGGTGAGGAAGCACACGGGCTGGCCGGTGTCGGCATCGAGGGCGAAGAAGGTTTGAGCGACCTTGGTGGGCGGGTCAATCACGTTGTCGCGGCGGCGGCGCATCTGACGTTTGGAGTAGCTGCGCACGCGGTGAGGGTCGATGGCCAGAAGCTTGGCGTCGTAGTGTCCGGAGGCGCGTCGGATCTGTCCGAGGGTGATTTGCAAGTGCTTCGCATCCTCGACGGTGTGTGCGGCCAGTAGCTGATGGATGGCTTGGTCGGAGGCGAGGAAGGGCAGGCCGTGGGCGAGTTCGAAGCCTTTCTGCGAGAGGGTGCGGCGTTGGCGCGCGCCGGTGATGCACAGGGCGGCTTCGTGAACCAGCTGAAGTGCGAGGCGCGGTTCGACCCGCTCGCCGGGCTGGCCGGTCCAACCACAGAGCAGGTCCCAGGTTCCCAGGCGCAGGTGCTCGGGGACCAGCAACCAAAGGCCGACCAGGTTGCCACTGACCTTATCGGCCAAGAGTTGGCGCACGCCGCGCTCGAGGCTGGTGGGGTCGCAGGGTTCGGACTTGGTGCGCTTTTTGGTTCGAATCGTCTCGATGGGTGGTTCAGGGTTGGGACGGTAGCGATGGAGTTTTTTTTTGAAGGCCGAACTGTTCGATGACCCGCTCGACACTGCGTGTGCTGATGGACAAAGCCGCCTGGCGAAGTTTTTGGGCGATGACGTCGGCCGACGCATCGGGGTCGAGGAAGCGATGGCGGATGATTTGTCGCACGACCTCTTCGGTGCGCCGGTAATTGCGTTTGGGGCCGCGCTTTTGGCTGCGCAACGCCAAGGCGCCGTGTTCGTGGAACGTGCCCCGGAGCTGGAAGTAGCGTTGCTTGCTGAAGCTGAATTTCTGAGCTGCTTTGGTGGGGCCGAGCCCCTCGCACTCCCCTTCGATGAGCATGGCGAGCTTGCGGGTGATTTCGTCGTCGTCGAGGACCAGCAGTGAGCCGGCTGATCCCATGAGCATTTGCTGATCGCGGTCGAACCACACCATGGCAGGGTCTCCGGTGAGTCGCCGGGTGACGACGGGGCCAGGATACCAAGGCGGAAGAGGAGAGTCTAATTATATATGGCGGTAATTTCGGATACCTTTGGTCTCAGAGTGCCGTATTACCGGCATTAACGTCGATTCACGAAGAGTCAAACCGCCACATTTATTTAGACCTACCATGGCGGGCTGACTCGACTCAGACTTGCGAGCGTCGTGACGAGAGAACGACATGGGAAAATCAACCACCCCGGAAAAATCCCTGCTACGGGGGCGTGCCAGGCCGACCCGCCTTCGTGAAGCGGATCCCTCCGGATCTGGCCGGTGCCGCGGGCGAGAAAGGGGGGCCCTTCCGGCCACGACCCCCTACGGCAGGGGGCACGGCCACGGCCGGCCGTCACCGCAACTTCCCGCCTCGTCCCCCACCGGGGGAGATCTCCGCCACCGCGGCCTGCGCGCGGCCCCGTTCCCGCGGTCAGATCTTGAGATCGTGGAGTAGCCGCTGGCAGTGACGAACGCTGAGCTTCACCCCGTACCGTCGCGCGAGGTGCGCCACCAGCAGCTTGCCGTTCCAGGCGGGGTCCTCGTAGCCGATCTCGCTCGGGCGCCGGAGCAGGTCCGCCTCGAGCGCGTTGACCACCGGCGCCGTCAGCTTGCGGGATCCGGGCCCGCCCCGCCGGCGCTCCTCGAGGCCGCCGATCCCCTCCTCCGCGTAGCGGTGAACCCACAGCTCCACGCTGCGCGGACTCTCTCCGAAGTAACCGGCGACCTCGTAGCAGCTGTGGCCGCAGGCGACCAGCAGCAGGCAGTGGAGGCGGTTGAGTTGGCGGGCATAGGCGGAGGTGTGGAGCT
>JBGMRN010000377.1:0-2528 GCA_048061535.1 Thermoanaerobaculales bacterium
TCCTCCTCCACCGGTACCGGGGCTAGGTTCCAGATCTCGTCGGCGTACTGGCGGATGGCGCGGTCCGACGAGAAGTAGCCCATGGCGGCGATGTTGCGGATGGCGGCCGCGGCCCACGCCCGGCGGTCGCTGAACAACGCCGCGGCGTGCTCCTGGGTCTCGACGTAGGAACGGAAGTCGGCGAGGCACATATAGCGGTCGCCGTGCTCCATCAGCGCCGACCAGATCTGCCGAAGCTGGGCAGCGTCGTCGCCCGCAAAAACACCGTCGCGCAGATCGTCCATCACCCCGGCCAGCTCGGTGTCGGCGCGGTAGATCTTCCACGGCCGGTGAGCGCCGGTCGTGAGGCGGGATTCGACCTCCTCGGCGGTGAGCCCGAAGATGAAGATGTTGTCGTCGCCGACCACGTCCTTGATCTCGATGTTGGCGCCGTCGAGGGTGCCGATGGTGAGCGCGCCGTTGAGCGCCAGCTTCATGTTGCCGGTTCCCGATGCCTCCATGCCGGCGGTGGAGATCTGCTCGGAGAGATCGGCGGCCGGGATGATCTTCTCGGCCAGGCTGACCCGGTAGTCGGGTAGGAAGACGACGCGGAGACGGCCGGCGACATCAGGGTCGTTGTTGACCACCTCGCCGACGCCGTTGATGAGGCGGATGATGAGCTTGGCCATATGGTAGGAGGGCGCCGCCTTGGCGCCGAAGATGAAGCTGCGGGGCTGCACGGTCTGTGCGGGGTCGGCCTTGATGCGCCGGTAGAGCAGGATGCAGTGCATGATGTTGAGGAGCTGCCGTTTGTACTCGTGCAGGCGTTTGATCTGCACGTCGAAGAGGGAGTCCGGGTCGAGGGTGACGCCGCACAGCTCGTCGACTGTCGCCACCAGGTCCCTCTTGTTGATCTGCTTGATGTCCAGGAACTCGTCCTGAAACTCGTGGTCATCGGCGAATTTTGCAAGCCCGGCCAGGCGGTCGAGGTCCCGCGCCCAGCCGTCGCCGATGCGCCGGGTGATGGCCGCGGCGAGGCGGGGGTTGCATGAGAGCAGCCAGCGGCGCGGGGTCACCCCGTTGGTGATGGCCACGAAGCGCTCGGGCCAGAGCTCGGCAAAGTCCTTGACGACGCGCGTGCGCAGGAGCTCGGTGTGGAGCTTGGCGACGCCGTTGACGCGGTGGCTGCCGACGATGGCGAGATTGGCCATGCGGAGTCGCTTGTCGCCGTCCTCGTGGATGATCGACATGCGCCGCAGGCGGTCGGGTTCGCCTGAGAATCTCTCTTTCAGCGAGTCCATGAAGCGGCGGTTGATCTCGTAGATAATCTGCACGTGGCGCGGGATCAGCGGCTCCATCACCGACACCGGCCATGTCTCCAGCGCTTCGGGCAAGAGCGTGTGGTTGGTGTAGGCGCAGGTTGCGCGCGTGATCTCCCACGCCGGCGTCCACTTGAGCCCGGCCTCGTCCAACAGGTAGCGCATCAGCTCGGCCACCGTCAGCGCCGGGTGGGTGTCATTGAGCTGGAAGGCGACCTTGTCCGGCAGCAGCTCCCATTCCTCGCCGTGGCGCCGCTGAAAACGGTCCATCACGTCGCGCACCGAGCACGCCACCAGGAAGTACTCCTGCATCAGGCGCAGGCGCCGTCCGGCCTCGACGTCGTCGGCCGGATAAAGCACTCGGGTCACCGCCTCCACCCTGCCCCGTTCCTCGACCGCCTGCACGAAGTTGCCGCGGGAGAAGATGTGGAAGTCGAACTCGGAGGCTGCCTGGGCGTTCCACAGCCGCAGGGTCGAGACCGTGTTGGTGCCGTAGCCGGCGACGAGAATGTCGAACGGCGTGCCGTAGGCCAGCCGCCAGTCGACCCACGTGGGTCTGTGCTTGCCGTCCTCGCGCTGCGTCCACTCGACGCGTCCGCCGACCCGCACCGGCACCGTCAGGTCGTGGCGCACGATCTCCCACGGGAAGCCTTCCTCGAGCCAGGTGTCGGCGTGCTCGACCTGCCAGCCCTCCTCGAATGCCTGGCGGAACATGCCGTAGTCGTAGCGCAGCCCGTAGCCGTAAGCCGGGTAGTCGAGGGTGGCCAGCGAGTCGAGGAAGCAGGCGGCGAGGCGGCCGAGACCGCCGTTGCCCAGCCCGGGATCGGACTCCTCATCGAGGATGGTGTCGAGGTCGAGGCCGAGCAGCCGCATCGCGTTGCGGGCGGTGTCGAGGAGGCCGGTGGCGATGAGGTTGTTCCGCAGCAGGCGGCCGAGCAGGTACTCCATCGACAGGTAGTGGACCGTTTTCGGTTTGGCCTCGTCGTAGGTGCGGTGGGTGAGAATCTCGCGATCGATCATCGACTCGCGCACCGCCTGCTCGAGGGCGGCCACGTGGTCGGCCGTGCGCGCGTAGCGCAGCTCCAGCCCGCCGGTGTAGCGCAGGTAGTGAAGGAAGCGATCGCGAAACTCATCGGCGGTCGGTTGCTTGAGATGGACGGCTGGCAGCATCTGACTCCTCGCGGCGCCGGTCTTCGTCGGCGCATGGCGGAAAAGATTAGCACGGGAAGG
>JBGMRN010000378.1:0-2508 GCA_048061535.1 Thermoanaerobaculales bacterium
GGCGCGCCGTAACGTACCGCAAGTACGCGCTCCGCGCCCCTCAGGTCGAAAACCCACCGGGCACGGCGCCTCACCTTCCTCGCGACGAAATCTGGTGAGATATACGGGCTACCGGTCAAGCGCGGGCAGAACGCCTTCAGCTACTCGATCGCCACCCCGCGCCGAAAACTAAAAACTAAAAACTAAAAACTTAGAACTCACTCCGCCTCGAGCGTCTTGTACCGCCCTTCGAGCCAGCGCTCGACATCGGTCGTGTACCAGCGCGAGAAGCGCCGGCCTGACGGGCCGCCGGCGAGGGCGGTATCGGCCCGGTTCTCGCCGAGGTCGGTGACGAAGCGCCAGGAGGGTGTGAAGGTTGTCTGGCGATCATGGGCTGCGAAAACCCCGCCCTGGACCACGGTGGCGCGACTACCCGGCAGCTCGACGGGTCCGTAGTCGAAACCCGCCCAGCGCGGGAGGGCGCCGTCGAAGAAGATGTTGGTCATCATGATCTGCTGGTGTTGCCCCCAGGGAACGAGCGCTGCGGGGTCGACCTCGGTGAGCCTCTCCCGCAACACACGTTCGACCAGGGCGTCCCGACCCTCCTCTCCGAACCATGCATGCCCGGTGCTCAGGAGGGCGTTGTCGAAGAGGTGGTAGTAGTCGGCGAGGACGCTGGTCGAATCGATCATCTCGTTCCACGCCTCGACTCCGAAGACTCGCCTGCCGAAAACCTCGCCAAGCAAGGCCCGGTAAACGTCTTCGAAGAGAGTGGCGCCTCGAGACATGCGGTCGTAGCAAAGGTCCCAACCGGCGAGAAGGCGGCCGGCGAAGGTGTCCGGGATCAGCGGCCGCAAGAGAATCATGAAACGCTCCGCTTGCAGCGACCGGAGGTCGTTCTGAATGCGCCGCATGTCGTCGAGGGTGCAGTCTGCACTCTCCGAGAGCAAGGCGCGGATGCGATCGGCTCGATAGGCGCCCATCGGCAGGTTGATGGAAAGGGGGCCGGCGGGCGCCTGGTGGTCGTCGTTGGCGGTGACCAAAAAACCTTCCGAAGGGTTGAGGACTGCATGTAGACGGTCGGTCGGCACCAGGCCCCGCCAGTGCCACCGTTCCTCCCACGCGGGAACGGGGTAGAGGCCGGAGTGCCGTCGGTTCGGGAGCAGGCCGGACTGCTGGTAGCCGATATTGCCGTCACGGTCGGCGAGCAGCCAGTTGCACGAGATAGTCACCTCTCGCGCCGCCGCCTGCGCCTCGGCAACGTTCCGGGCGAGCGGCAGCCGGCCGAGGGCGTCGAGAGAGGCCGCGGCGCCGTTCCGGTGGGCGGACCACGCCCGTGTGAGATAAAGACCGTCGGCCAACTCCGCCTCCAAAGGGTCGGCCTCGAGCACGCCGAGCTCATTTTCTCGGATGGTGATCTCTACGGGATCCTCGCCCTTGCGGAGGATCGTCTCGCGGCGCACGACCAGCGGGCGAAACGCGTCCCCGCGGCGGCACGCGCCGTCGCGGCAATCCTCGACGAAGTAGTCGACCATGTCCATGAACCCGTAGGTGAATCCGAAGCTGAGCTCCCGCGTGCGGCCCATGACGAGGCCGGGAACGCCCGGCATGGTGATGCCGAGCCGGTAGTCGTCGCCGGTATGCATCACCGCTTCGTACCAGATCGCCGGCAGGCGGTTGCACTCGAGGTGGGGATCGTTGCATTGCAGCGGCTTCCCCGAGGCAGTGCGGGCGCCGGATACGGCCCAGTTGTTGCTGGCCTTCAGCGTTGGGATCGATGCCGAAAACCGGATCTCTTTGGGGAGCAGCGGCTGCAGATAGCGGAGCTTTCGGAGGTGATCTACGAGATCCTCGTCGAGGCCGTCGAGGTGCTGGGGGATCAGTTCTTTGAGAAGTTTCGGTTCGACACCGCCGCGGAGCGCTTGGATGAGGAACTTCTCCATGTCCTGCTGCGACTGGGCGAGCCCGACGTAGGACATGATCTTGATCGTGAGAAGCGTGTCGGCCGCCGTCCAGGGTTCGGGCCGGTAGCGCACGAGCATCAGCTCGAGGGGCCGGTTATGACGGCCGAGATAGTGGTTGACTCCCTCGGCATAGGCCTCACCCAGGCGCAGACCGTGTGGATCCAGGTTGGCGACATCCGTTTCGGCGTCACGGCAGAGCCCCATCTCGCGCATGAAGACGTCGACGACGAACGTCTCTTCGGAGCTCTTGAGGCATTCACAGAGCCGACCTTGAGCGACCAGCCGGACGAGCATCATCTGCACCATTCGGTCGTGGGCATGGGCGTAGCCGAGCCCGCGGGCGAGGCCCACATCGTCCTCCGCCCACAGCTCCAGAACACCCTCGCCGGTGCGCGCGATACCGAACGAAGCCTCCCCGATCCGCATGTCTCGCCGCTTGCTGGTCACGCGCATGGGGCCCCCATCCAGACTGAGTGCCCGCAGAATAGCAGGGCTTCCAAGGTATTCTGTTAGCCCGCATATCTCACCGGGTTCAGTTGCGAGGGCGGTGAGGTGCGGTGCCCGG
>JBGMRN010000379.1:0-2498 GCA_048061535.1 Thermoanaerobaculales bacterium
GACGATGTCCTCATCGTGTGGGTCCAGCAGGAAACGTGGCTTTCACGACGGTAGCCGCTGCTGCGCCATCGATCACCAGTCATGCACCCGTGACGCCGCCGTCGACTACCGCCTCAGAACCTTCCCCGACCTCGAGTGCTGCCCGTGGTGAGCCGCTGTACCCTCCACAGGTGCGGAGATGCGGTCGGCGGACTGCCGCCGCACCCGAGGGCAACGAGACTGGCGTGCAAGGGACATCAAGAGCGGATGTCGGAGCACCCGACTAGAGGAGGAGACGCCTATGGCTGATCTAGCTGCGCTCACCACCGCCATCGTGGTCGGCGATCGCGCGAGAACCGCGGCTGAGACGAGATCCGCTCTCGAGGACGGCGTCGATCCCGATTCCGTGCTTGGCGCGATGATCGCCGCCATGGACATGGTGGGTGAGAAGTTCCAGCACGGCGAGCTGTTCGTTCCCGAGATGATGGTCTCCGCGCGCGCGATGAAGGTCGGCACCGACATCCTCGAACCGCTCCTCGCGGCGTCGGGCTTCGAGCCAGAGCACCGCGCGATCGTGGGCACGGTCGAGGGCGATCTCCACGACATCGGCAAGAACCTGGTCGGGATGATGTGGAAGGGCGGAGGGCTCGAGGTGGTCGACCTCGGCGTGAACGTCTCGGCCGCGAGGTTCGTCGAGGCCGCACGCGAGCACGACGCCCACCTCATCGGGATCAGCGCCCTGCTCACGACGACGATGTCCAACATGGGGAGTGTGGTGGATGCCATCGGGGAAGCCCGACTCTCGGCGAGAGTCATCGTCGGGGGTGCCCCCATCACCCCGGAGTACGCTTCGCAGATCGGCGCTCACGGCTACGCTCCGGACGCCGGGGCCGCCGTCGACCTGGCGCGCGGCCTGCTGGCTTCCTAGCCGCAGTCGCAAGACGCAAGCGGAGGAGAACCACGGCCGATGCCCGAGAAGACGCCCTGGGTCATGGCCCCCACCTATGCCAGCGGGACCCCCTGGGTCCGCTATGGCGATCTCGATGCTCCGCTGCCGACGGAGGATGTCGCCGTCATCCGGGAGCTGGCTACGAAGGTCGCGGAGATCGCCGCGCTACCGGTCCAGCAGGAGACGATCAGGGCATGGAAGGATCTCAATGCATTGCGGCCCCAGCGGCCCATGGTCCAGATCGACGAGGTCCCCTGGCACGAACTCGGCGACGACCCGGCACTCCGGAACCGTTGCACTGACATCCTTGCTCAGAGCCTCGAGACGTCGCTCTGCCAGACCCTCTATCAGTGGGAGCACATGCGCTGCGACATGGTGGTCGAGCCGTATGTCGACATCAGCAAGGTCATCGATCATCCCGGCTTCGGCCTTGCGATCACCGAGCACACCATCAGCCAGGGCGCGGGCGAGGCCATCAGCTCCCATCAGTACCTCGACCAGATCCCCGACGATGAAGCGCTCGCGAAGCTCCGAGTGCCAGAGATCGAGCTGGACGCCGAGACCACCGAGAAGGTCGAGGCCCGCGCTCTTGAGCTGGTCGACGGGATCCTGGACGTCCGCATGCAGGGCCTCTCGCCCTGGTTCTCGATGTGGGATGACATCGAGATGCTGCGCGGCGCCGAGACCATCCTCTACGACCTCGTCGACCGGCCCGAGTTCCTGGTCAGGATCGCCGAGCGGATGACCGACATCCGCCTCGCGGAGCTCGATATCCTCGAGGAGGAGGGGCTGCTTGGCTGGGAGCTCGACCGGGTGCACTGCGTCGGCGCACACACCGACGAGCTGCCCAAGGACGGCTTCGATGTCACCTCGCCGCGAGCCATCGACAACTGGGTCTATGGCATGGCCCAGCTGTTCGTCTCGGTGTCGTACTCGATGTGGGCCGAGATGGAGCTCCCTAGCGCCATCCGCTACTACGGGCGTTTCGGCCTCGGCTACTACGGCTGCTGTGAACCGCTCCACGACAGGATCGAGGGCATCCGCCAGATCCCGAACGTCCGCAAGATCAGCATGAGCGCCTGGTCGGACATCGCGGTGGGCGCCGAGGCCATCGGACCCGACTACGTCTTCAGCCGCAAGCCGAACCCGGCCCTGGTCGCCATGGAGGAGTGGGTGCCCGCGCTCGCCGAGAAGGACATCCGTGACGTCCTGGAAGTCACCAGAGCGAACGGCTGTCCGGTGGAGATCACGCTCAAGGACATCAGCACATGCCGCCGCGATCCCCGACGTCTCTGGGAATGGGCGGAGATCGCCACACGGCTGGCCCACGAGTAGCGGGCCAGCCCCGCTCACTTCGACGCCTGGCAGGTGCAGCCGCCGCTGGGTAGGCCGACTGGAGCATTCGTCACCATCTGCCCATCTTGTTGCTTTCCGCCGCGACCTGAGTGAGTCGTAGCGGGGACCACGATCCGCATCGGAGTCCTCGATGACCAGCCCGCTCCCTGCTCTGCCCACCGAGTCCTCACCCTGGGACCAGGCCCTCTACGCCTTCCTCGTCGAGAAGGGCAAC
>JBGMRN010000380.1:0-2494 GCA_048061535.1 Thermoanaerobaculales bacterium
GATCACGTCTCCGGCGGTCGGGCCAAGGAGATCTCCCGGCTGATCGGGCGGAGTCTCCGGGCTGCTGTCGATATGAAGGTCATGGGCGAGGTGATGGTCAGGGTCGACTGTGATGTCATCGAGGCCGATGGGGGAACCAGGACGGCGGCGATCACAGGTGCGTGGGTGGCTCTTCATCAGGCCTTGGAGGATGCAGTCGAACGCGATGTGATTCCGCGAAACCCAATCATTGACGAGGTTGCTGCCGTGTCAGTGGGGATAGTCGAAGGTGAGCAGTACCTCGATCTCGACTACGAAAAGGACGTTGCGGCCGAGGTCGACATGAACGTGGTGATGAGCGGCCGCGGGTTGTTCGTGGAGGTGCAGGGGACTGCCGAAGGTGCGCCGTTTTCCCGAGCGGAGCTTGATCGACTGCTCGACCTGGCGGCTTCAGGCATCGAAGAACTGCACGACATGCAGCGCCGGGCGGTGGCGGATTGATCCCGAGGCTGGCGGTCGCCTCCAAGAACCCGGACAAGATCAGAGAGATCGAAGACGTTCTCAGGCCGATGGGGATTGCTGACGAGATCGTTCAAGGGCTGGACTGGCCCGATGTGGAAGAGACGGGTGAGACGTTAGAGGAGAACGCCGCGATCAAGGCCCGGGCGGTTGCGGAAGCAACGGGACTGCCGGCAATAGCGGACGACACGGGTCTCGAGGTGGAGGCTTTGGGTGGGGAACCAGGAGTGCACACGGCTCGTTTTGCCGGTCCAGATGCCACCTACGACGAAAACGTGACCCGAATACTCGAGGTCATGGAGGGGGTAAGCCATCGGGTGGCCCGTTTCCGAACCGTGGTTGCGCTGGTGTTTCCAGATGGGGTGGAGATCGTGGCGGAGGGGTCGGTCGACGGAGTGATCACGGAGGCGAAGCGGGGGAGCAGGGGATTCGGCTACGACCCGGTGTTCGAGGTGAAGGGACGGACGTTGGCCGAGATGACGGCGGACGAGAAGAACGAGCTGTCCCATCGGGCACGGGCAATCCGGGCGCTTGGCGGGTCTTTGGGGTTGTCTGGTGCGGGTGACAGTGTGCTGTTTCACGACATAGGAAAGGCATGTCGCGAGACATAGGAAAGATTCGGCGGGTGCGGTTGAGAAGGCATTCGCCTGCGTTGTTCGAGAGGGCGCCGTCCTGGTGTTCGATCATCCCGAGGCAGGCACCCAGTCGTCAACGGGTCGGTCGAGACTGGGCGCCGATCGATAGTCGGCTGGCCGATCTGATCCATCCAGTGCAACGCCCTGTGGTGGAGATGCTGCAGAGTGCGGGCGGAGGGACTTGAACCCTCAAGCTCTTTCGAGCACCGGCTCCTAAGGCCGACGTGTTTGCCGTTTTCACCACGCCCGCGGCACCACCAACCTAGCCGTGGGCTGGTTCCACGAATCGAAATCTGCCGGTACATCCGCGTACGTTGAAACCGACGAACAAATGTTCGTCAAAGGGAGCGACGATGAGGCCACCAAGCTAAGACCCTGCGCGTCTGCCAATTACGTCACACCCGCTTGTGGGGCGCCATCCCGCAAATAGCGGTTTCTGGCGGGAAATGGTGGGCCGCGTGGGACTCGAACCCACAACCTTGGCGTTAAGAGCGCCCTGCTCAGCCAATTGAGCTAGCGGCCCAACGGAATATTACCGATCCGGCTTGTCAAGTTCGAAATGGTAAGCCAGGGTGTCGATCCACTCCATGATGATGTTCCAGGGATCGGCGGCGCGACGCAGCCTGACTGTGCAGATGCCATGCGCGAGGTGGTTCTTTCGATGGCCGGTGCCCTTTGGCTTGATGAAGGTTTTGTGGAAGTTGGCATTGGAGAGTCGGGTCTCTTCACGCCAGAATGCTTGAGCGGCGGCATCATCGTTACCTTCATGAAGATGAAGGTGCAGCGAGAACCTCGCTGCGGGGTCAATGAAGGTGAGAACCCATCGGACGAAGAGTCTGAGGGCACGCGGATCGGTATTCGCCATACTGACGAAGTTTCGGGATTTCGCCCCCTCGGCCCAATACAGCACCAGTCCGGCAACCCAGAAAGGATCGGTGGCCAACTCGGGTACAAGGTCCCTGGCAATAACCCTGAGCTCCTGAATCTCTTCCCTTCGTCGCCAGTTGGTGTCTCTAGGAAGACCTGGGATCTGTGCCCGCCGCTTCTTGATCGACTCGATCTGTTTCTGAGTCAGATCCACCTCACGACACCAGGTGGCCAGGGTCGACTTCTTGACCGGGATCAGATCCATGATTTCGCCATAGGACAGTCCCTGGCGACGTAGATCCTTCCCCAGTTCGGACTTCTCCCACCGCGACAGTGATTCCCATGTCCCTACCCGCTCAAGGACCGCTTCCTCGAGTTCCATAACCGAAAGATACGAATCGACTGTGACAAGAAAGGGAGCGGAAGTACCCTTCGCCTATCGGGCTGTGGCGCAGCTTGGCTAGCGCGCGTGCTTTGGGAGCACGAGGTCGTCG
>JBGMRN010000381.1:0-1292 GCA_048061535.1 Thermoanaerobaculales bacterium
TCGAGAAAGCGCCGACACGCGCTGTGCATTGTGCCCCACAGTAGAAAGATGGTGAAATGCGGGCTAGGCTGGCGGCGAGGTCTCTTCGAGCATCTCCATCGCCTCCGGGCGCGGTTGGTCGTGCTCGGCATCCCAGTAGGGCGAGAGGCGCCGCAAGCTGGCCACGATCTCCGGGAAGACCTCGATCACGCGGTCGATCTCGGCCTCGGTGGTGTAACGGCTGAGGCTGAAGCGCACTGAGCCGTGAACGGCCGTGAATGGGACCTTCATCGCCTGCAGGACGTGTGAGGGCTCGAGGGAACCCGAGGTGCAGGCCGATCCGGAGGAGGCGCAGATGCCGTGGGCCGAGAGCTGATAGAGGATGCCTTCTCCCTCGATGAAGTGGCAGGCGACGTTGAGGGTGTTGGCGAGGCGTTGGGCGCCGGCGCCGTTGACCCGGAGGAAGGGGATGCGGGCCGTGAGCTCGCTCTGCAGGCGGTCGCGCATGGCAAGAATGGCTCGCTGTGCCTCGTCGTGGCGTTGAGTCGCCAGCTCGAGGGCCCGCGCCAGGCCGACGATGAAGGCGACATTCTCCGTTCCGCCTCGTCGGCCGTCTTCCTGATGGCCGCCGAGCATGAAGGGCCGGCAGGGGGTTCCGCGGCGGATGAAGAGCGCGCCGACGCCCTTGGGAGCGTGGAGCTTGTGACCCGAGAATGAGAGAAGGTCCACGTGCCGGAAGGCGCCCCTGAGGTCGATGGGCAGCTTGCCGACCGACTGGGTGGCGTCAGTGTGGAAGACGATGTCGGGATTGGTCTCCTTGGTGATCCGTGACATCTCTTCGATCGGCAAGATGACGCCGGTCTCGTTGTTGGCATGCATGACAGTGACGAGCAGGGTGTCGGGGCGCAACGCCCTCACGAAATCGGCCATGTCGGCGCGGCCTTCGGCGTCGACGGGAAGAAAATCGACGTCGAAGCCCTCCCGATCGAGCTCCTGGGCGACGTTGAGGATGGCCGGATGCTCGATCGCGGTGGTCAGGACGTGCCGGCGTTCGGGGTTGGCCTTCACGGTGCCGACAATCGCGGTGTTGTCGCTCTCGGTGGCGCACGATGTGAAAAGAATCTCGTCCGGGCGAACCTTTCCCAGGAGCTTCGCGATCGTACGCCGGGCGTCGTCGAGCGCCTTCGCGGGGCCCCGGGCCGCTTCATACATCGAGCTCGGATTGAAGTACTCGTCGACCAGGAATGGTGTGATGGCTTCGACCACCTCCGGCGCAACCCGGGTGGTCGCGTTGTTGTCCAGATAAATGACCG
>JBGMRN010000381.1:1392-2469 GCA_048061535.1 Thermoanaerobaculales bacterium
ACCCGTATCCGCTCGTCGACATGGTCTTTGAGCGCCTGCTCCACCATCAGCTGGATGGTTCGGCCGCTGCCCGCGCACTCCGAGCAGGCGCCCTCCATCCGACAGTAGACGACCGTGTCCTTGATGTCGATGATCTCGAGGTTGCCGCCGTCTTTGGCGAGCTGGGGCCGGACGAAATCCTCGACCACGCGCTCCACGAGCTTTGCGAACTTGAAAGGAGAAAGCTCTCGCGGCTGTTTCCCCAACGGCTCACGCGCCAGCGGCAGGACCGGGAGCTCCTTGAACCCAGTCGGCCGCCGGCCCCAGACCCTGGTAAGCAAGTCCTGGAGTCCGCCGGGGGCATGGTGGCAGGACATGCAGGCGCCGCCGGCCTTGATGGCGTTTGTGATATCGCCGATCGACGTCAGCTCGAGCTCTTCGATTTTGCGTACGATGTAGGGCTCGGTGAGGCCGAAGCATTTGCAGACCAGGCGCCCCTCTTCCTGTTCTTCGCGCCGAATGTCGATGCCGAGATCGGTGAGATCTACGCCTCTTTTTTGGGCCCAGTTGAAGACCGCGGCGTCGAGGGCCTCGGCGCCCATGACCGAGCAGTGGATCTTCGCTTTCGGTAGGCCTTCGAGATAGTCGACGATGTCTTGATTGGTAATTTTCAGAGCCTCGATCGGGGTGAATTTTCCGTCCTCGATGATTGCGCACAGCGCCTCTGACGCGGCGATGGCCGAGGTGCAGCCAAAGGTCAGGTAACGGGATTCGACGATGCGGTCCAGCTTGGGGTCGGTGGGGTGACGATCGACCCTGAAGGTAAAGCGTAGGGCGTCGCCGCAGGCGATCGAACCATGCTCCCCGAACCCGTCGGCATCCTCGATCTCACCGAGGTGGGTGCCGGGCTTGCCCTGCACCGCAGCCATGAAAAGCTCGGTGGTCTTCTTGGAGTAGTTCCAGGTCATTCCCAGCCTCCGGCCACGCCCGTCGCGCGGAGTGGGAATGATAGCTGATTCTTCAGAGAGACTGGTCGGGATCGAGCCCCAGCTCGGCGGCCACCTGGCGAATTTCGGCGTCTTCGCAACGGCAAACGTG
>JBGMRN010000382.1:0-2452 GCA_048061535.1 Thermoanaerobaculales bacterium
CTTGTAGATCTGCTGCCGCCTGAGGTCCTTGAGCCGGTCGCGGAGGCGCGCGGCCTCCTCGAACTCGAGCGCCTTGGCCGCAGCCCGCATTCGTTTTTCGAGCTCGGTGATCAGTCGGTTGAGAGAGACCGCGTCGTCGGGTAGATCTTCTCCCGAGGCCTCGGTCACCCCGAAAGACGGGCCACCCGGGCCGAAGTAGTCGAGCCGGGCCATCGCCAGCAGCGGGCTTGCGACATCCTTGACGATGGTGGCCGGCTCGATGCCGTGCTCGGCATTGTAGGCGGCCTGCGTGGCCCGCCGGCGCCGGGTTTCGTTGATGGCCCGCTGCATGGAACCGGTTTCGCGGTCGGCGTAAAGAATGGCGCGGCCGTCGGCGTTGCGCGCGGCCCGCCCCATGGTCTGGATGAGCGAGGTTTCGGAGCGCAGGAAGCCCTCCTGGTCCGCATCGAGTATCGCCACCAACGAGACCTCCGGCAGGTCGAGGCCCTCGCGCAGGAGGTTTATGCCCACCAGCACGTCGAACTCGCCCCTCCTCAGGTCGGCGAGGATCGCCGAACGCTCGAGCGTCTTGATCTCCGAGTGCAGATAGCGCACCCGAACGTCGACCTCCGCGAGGTAGGCGCTGAGGTCCTCGGACATGCGCTTGGTGAGGGTCGTCACGAGCACCCGCTCGCCGCGCGCCACCACCGTGCGGATCTCGGCCAGAAGGTCATCCACCTGGTTTTTCGCCGGGCGGACATCAATCTTCGGGTCGAGCAGCCCGGTGGGCCGGATCAGCTGCTCCACAACCTCGCCTGCGCACCGGTCGAGCTCGAAGGGACCGGGGGTCGCAGAGACGAAGACCACCTGGTGGACCCGCTCCTCGAACTCCTCGAAGGTGAGGGGTCGGTTGTCGAGGGCCGAGGGCAGACGGAAGCCGAAATCAACCAGGGTCTGCTTGCGCGATCTGTCCCCGTGGAACATGCCGCCGACCTGAGGAACCGTCACGTGTGACTCGTCGACGATGCACAGAAAATCGCTTGGGAAGTAGTCGAGCAGGGTCGGCGGCGGCTCCCCCGGCGCACGCCCGGTGAGGTGGCGTGAGTAGTTTTCGATGCCCTGGGAGTAGCCGAGCTCGGTGAGCATCTCGAGGTCGAAGTTGGTGCGTTGACCGAGGCGCTGGGCCTCGAGGAGCTTGGCCTCGTTCTGGAGCTCGGTCAGACGCCCGTCGAGCTCCGAGCGAATGCTCTCGATCGCCGCGAGGAGCTTCTCACGAGGGGTCACGTAGTGGGTCCGTGGGTAGATCGGAAGGCGGTCGACGTCCTCGATCGCCACCCCCCGGACCGGGTCGATGCGCTCGATGCGCTCGATCTCATCGCCCCAGAAGGACACCCGGACCGCGACGTCGTCGTAGGGCGGATACACCTCGAGCGAGTCGCCGCGGAGGCGGAAGCTCCCCGGCGCCAGATCGAGATGGGTCCGCTCGTACTGCATCTTCGCGAGCTGCCGGAGGATGTCCTCCAGAGGTTCCTCGCCGCCGCGCTCGAAGAGCTGGAGCATTCCGAAGTACGCCTCCGGCGAGCCGAGGCCGTAGATGCAGCTCACCGAGGCGACAATCAACACATCCCGACGCTCGAAGAGCGAGCGGGTGGCCGACAGGCGCATGCGGTCGATCTCTTCGTTGATCGAGGTCTCTTTCTCGATGAACGTGTCGCTCGAAGGCACGTAGGCTTCGGGCTGGTAATAGTCGTAGTACGAGACGAAGTACTCCACCGCGTTGTCCGGAAAGAACGCCCGGAACTCCTGGTAGAGCTGCGCCGCCAGCGTCTTGTTGTGACTGAGCACCAGGGTCGGCCGGTTGGTCGCCTCGATGACCTTGGCCATGGTGAAGGTCTTGCCCGACCCCGTCACCCCGAGAAGCGTCTGGTAGGCCACGCCTCCCTCCACCCCCTCGACCAACCGCTCGATCGCCTGCACCTGGTCCCCGGCCGGCTCGAAGGGAGTTTTCAGGATAAACCGGGAGGAGCTCATACGAATTCGGAATTCGGAATTCGGAATTCCGAATTCTGTGATCCCAGCTGCATACCCGGCAAACCCGACTCCTCGATTTTCTCCTCGAGGAAGAGGTTGAGCTCCTCGATTTCCTCGGTTGTGAGCCGCCCGTCCTCGAAGGCCGCCCGTACCCGGCTGACGAATTCGCCCATCATCGGGTAGGGATCCGGCGAGGTCTCGAGGATGGTGCGGAAACGATCCAGATTACGGGTCATACGCAGCCTCTCACCGGGCGGCAACTTGAAGGGCAGGCCTTGCACAACCTGCCGCCGCGCCCGTTCCGCGGTCATCCACACGCTCCGACGCACCAGGGAGACCCCGATCACCAGCGCCACAATCAGCAGCACGATACCGACGGCACACCCGACCAACGGCAGGCGCCCGCACCCGCCGCCGGAACGCCAAGGTTCCTCGCCCGAGC
>JBGMRN010000383.1:0-2444 GCA_048061535.1 Thermoanaerobaculales bacterium
ATGGCGGTGCTCATGGTCCGCCGCCACGCCTACACCGTCCCTCGGGACGGCGATCCTGAGAAGCGGGCCTACCCACAGAGCCGACTTCCGCTCGCGGCATGGACCAAACCCGCCGCCGCCATCTGCAACGAGGATTCCTACTCGAACGCGGAGATCTTCTCGCATGCGTTCAAGTCGCTGGAGCGCGGCCCGCTGGTCGGCGCCCCGACCTTTGGTGCGGTGATTTCCACCGGAGGAACCAGGCTCCTCGACGGTGCGCTTGTCCGTCTCCCCGGGCGGGGTTGGTTCGTGGCGTCCACGGGCATGAACATGGAAAACAACGGCGCGCAGCCCAACGTCCTGGTCTGGCAGCCGCCCACCGAGGACCGCTCGGCAGACAAGGACACGCAGCTCGAGCGGGCGGTTGAAGTGCTGCTCGCCGATCTCGAGAACGACCCGAGGGCCGGGAGCTGGTGAGTTTTTCAGGGCCCGTCGTTCGGCTCGCCAGCAGCGCGCTGCTGATGGTGTCAACGTCGGGACCGTCGATCGCGCAGGAGCAGATTGCTTTCGGAACGACCGTCGAGGTCAAGCGCATCGTTACGGAGGTGCGGGTGGTCCACTTTGACGGATCGCCGGTTCTCGGCCTCGGGCCCGAGGACTTCAATTTCGAGGAGGCTCGGAACGTCGCCTCGATGGCCGATGCCCTCGAGCTCATCGGCGACGCCCTCAAAACGATCCCCGGCACGAAGTCGCTGGTCTTCTTCGGTTACGCTCTCGGCCGCATGAGCGCTGGACCGCGAGTTACGATCGACGACGGTTACCGCAGGGCCATGGAGGCTCTCAGCGCCGCCAGGACCTCGGTCTTCTCGCTCGACATCACCGACGCCGACTATCACTCCCTCGCACTCGGTCTGCGAACCATCGCCGAGGACACCGGTGGTTTCTATGTCAAGACCCACCTGTTCCCCGACACGGCCATGACCAAGCTGGTGCGGGTGATCTCGAGCTACTACGAGCTCGAGATCATCCCGCCGCCCGACACCGGCGAGACATTTACAATCAAGGTCAAAGTGGATCGCGCCGGCGCCGAAGTGTACGTGCGGCAGTACCACCCTTCGCCCCAGCGCTGATGAGCGGTATCGTTGGCGCCGATTTCAGTTCCAATTCTGAAGTTTGGATTGTGAATGATGCACCTCACTCAGCGATGTCTTTCCGCCTCTCCTGCCTCTGCTGCCTCCAGCATTACCGGCCTGCGAGCGCGTCCGACGGATCTCCTGCGGCAGCGCGGGCGGCCGGGGCAAGCGCCCCCAAGGCGCATGCGGTCACCGCCAGGGCGAGCGCCGAGCCGACAATCCAAGGTGAGAAATCGAAAAAACTATCGGGCTTGAAGGGGAAATCCGGCACCCGGCCGGCGGCGAGCTGGTCGGCGAAGTGCCCGGCGGCGCGAGCCGCGAGAACACCCACGGCGCCTGCCCCAAAACCCACCGTCGCGCCCTCGGCCAGGAGCAGGGCGCGAATATCTCCACGACGGGCGCCGACCGCCCGCAACAGCCCGATTTCCCGCCGGCGCATCATCACCACGAGGAAAAAAACGTGCATGATATGCGCTGTGGCGACCACCACCACGGCAATACCCACCAGCGCGACGACCAGCATCACCACGGCGGTCACCAGCGCCGCGCGCCGCGCCCCACGGTCCCGAACCTCGAGGTTCAAAGCTTCAGCCGCCTCAACCACCCCCGCCAGCCGCTCTTTCGACCCCACCTCGAGGACTGCGGAGTGGAAGCGCTCGCTCGCCTCGGCCGAAGCGAGCGCTGCGTTGATCCGCCGAATCTCGCCCAGCGGCAGGGTCACCCCCAGGGGAATCGCCTTGTCCGATACCCCCACCAACTGCATCCGCTCGCGAATCGCGCCCGCTGCCGAGGGCCGGATCGTCGAGGCGCCGAACACCATCTCGAATTTCAGGCCGCGCAACGCGTCGGGGTTGATCTTCGGCATCCGGTAGGCGCGGCGAAAGGCGCCGTTGTAAAGCTCGACCACGAATGGCGAAATCAGCACCGGGATGAAAGGCCGGCACACGCCCTCCCCCGGGTTGCTCCAACGATCGCAGTAGGAACCTTCACCGCACTCACGATCCCGGCTGCAAGGTTCGCTGCCCCGACCCTTTCGAACGACCTCGTGAAAGGCAGCGCCGATGTCCGCGCTCACCAACCCCGGGTCGATACCATCGGCCACGATCTCGGTCTGCATTCCCGCGCCAAAGAGCGAAGTGCCGCCCGAAGCCAGAGCCGGCACCATCAACCGCATTTTCGGAAAGACCGCGTCAACGCCGGGGATCTCGGCGAGATCCTCGATCGCGGCAGCATCGAGCGTGTCGCGTCCCAGGTCGAGACGGAGGGCGAAGAGATCGAGATCGACACTCCTGGGCGCCACCTCGATGAACTCGGTCGGAAAAATCTGGACCA
>JBGMRN010000384.1:0-2433 GCA_048061535.1 Thermoanaerobaculales bacterium
CCGACGCCGATTTGTACGTCCGGTGGCTTTCGGCCCGTTCGTCTCGCCGCATCCGCCTGGAGTATCGGAACCTTTCGGGCCCCACCGAGTTCGGTGAGATCTACACGGCGGCCGTTGGCGTGCTCGACGGGGTCCTGACGCGGCACCCTAAGGGAGTCAACTTCAGCTTCCATCTGAGCCCCGGCACGCCCGCGATGGCCGCGGTCTGGATCATCCTGGCCAAGACGCGCTTTCCGGCCGAGCTCGTCGAATCCTCACGCCAGCACGGCGTGCGGACGGCTTCTGTCCCCTTCGACATCTCGGCCGACTTCCTGCCCGACCTGCTGCGCCGCCCAGATCAGGAACTCGAACGGCTCAGCGCCGGCCTTCCGCCCGAGGCGCCCGAGTTCGACGCGATCGTCCACCGGGGCCGCGCTATGAAGCGCCTCATCCTGCGCGCCCGCCGCGTGGCCCCTCGCTCAGTCCCGGTGTTGATCGAGGGCGAGACCGGCACCGGCAAGGAGCTGTTCGCCCGCGCCATCCACCGCGCCAGTCCGCGGAGGGAGATGCCGTTCGTGCCCGTGAATTGCGGGGCCATTCCACCCGAACTCGTCGAATCGGAGCTCTTCGGGCACCAGAAGGGCGCTTTCACGGGCGCCACGGCGCGCCGCAAGGGCCACTTCGAAGAGGCCGACGGCGGCACGCTCTTGCTCGACGAGGTCGGCGAGCTCCCAAAGCCGGCCCAGGTGAAGCTCTTGAGATCGCTCCAGGAGGCAGAGATCCTGCCGGTCGGGAGCTCGCGCAGCCGTAAAGTCGACGTCCGGCTGATCGCGGCCACCAACCGCTCACTCGTAGCGGAGGTCGCCGCCGGCACCTTCCGCGAGGACGTCTTCCACCGCCTCGCGGTCGCGGTGCTCCGGTTGCCCCCACTCCGTGAGCGTCGTGAGGATCTGCCCCTGCTGGTCGATCACCTCCTCGCCCAAGTGAACCGGGAGGGGCGGGAGCAGCCGGGCTTCGTGGAGAAGAAACTTTCTGTTGGAGCAAGGAATCTTCTGGTCTCGCAACCCTGGCCGGGTAACGTCCGTGAGCTCCAGAACACCTTGCGCCGGGCGGCGATCTGGACGCCCGAGGCCACGCTCAAGGCGGAGGAAATCCGCGACGCGCTGCTGCCGATCACCCGCGCCGGGGACGAGAACACCGTTCTGGGCCGCCCCCTCGGAGAAGGTCTCGATCTGCCAGCACTTCTCGCCACGGTCGCACGCCATTACCTTGAGCGGGGGCTCGATGAGAGCCACGGCAACAAAACGCTGGCGGCTGAGCTCGTGGGCCTGCCGAGCTACCAGACCTTCAGCAACTGGATGAAACGCTACGGGGTCGGCGCATGACGGCACGTGAATTGCACCAGTCGATTCCCGTATGGATGGGGAGCAATCGATGACCCGGCACGAGAGCGAGGCGGATGCTCGCATCGCCATCGACGACCTGCTGCGCCAGGCTGGATGGGATCCCGGCGACAAGTCGATGGTTGGCACCGAGGTGCCGGCCACGGCTGCGCCCGATGCCACCGCCCTGGCTGATCGCTCGGTCGCGCGGCCCTTCGAGACGCACGCACCGGTCTACGACCTGGTGGCCGCCGCCGGCGCGTTCGGTCCCGACCGCGCCGTCGGACAGCCGGCCGACGAGCTCGGCTGGCTGCCGGTGCCCAACCACGTCCGCTTGACTCGCGACCATTTCGTCGCCCGCGTCGAGGGCCACTCGATGGAACCCGCCATCCCGGACGGCTCCTACTGCCTCTTCCGGGCCGATCGTGGAGGCAGCCGCGAGGGCAAGCTTGTTCTCGTTTGGCATCGCGGCTGCACTGACCCGGCGCTCGGCGGTGAGTACTCGGTCAAGAACTACACGAGCACGAAGGCCACGGCCGCCGACGGCAGCTGGAGCCATCGCGAGATCCGCCTCAAGCCCCTGAACCCCGATCCGGCCTACCGCGACCTCGTGTTCGACCCCAGCGCCGAGGGCGACCTGCGCATGATCGGCGAGTTCATTTGCGTGCTGGAGGCCGCCGCCGGGGAGCCCGCCCGAGGCCGCGCCGACTACGTCCTCTACGACCAACGCGGCCGCCCGCTGGCCGTGATCGAGGCCAAGAAGAACGCCATCAACCCCTACGTCGCCAAGCAGCAGACGCTGCCTTACGCCAAAGCCCTTGGCGCGCCGTTCATCTTTCTCACCAACGGTGAGATCACCTACTTCTGGGACTACCAGAACGACGACGCCCGCCCGATCGCCGGCTTCTTCTCCCGCCGCGACCTCGAACGCATGGTCGAGATGCGGGCCACTCGCAAGCCGCTCGCCACCATCGACATCCCCGAACACTACATCCGCCAGGGCGAGACCCGCACCGTGCGGCCGTACCAGGCCGAGACCATGCGCGCCCTCGACCACGCTCTCGAGCTCGGC
>JBGMRN010000385.1:0-2423 GCA_048061535.1 Thermoanaerobaculales bacterium
GCGGAGGGCGGTCGATGACAGCTGAAGGGGGAGGTTACGCCGGCGGTGGGGCGAAGGTGTAGCACCGAGCCTCTCGCGCCCAGACGGTAGAACGTGCGGTAGCGCACCCCTGAATTCAACGCTTGCGGCCCACTAATCCCGCTCCAATACTCCGCCTAGGATGAAGATCCGTTCTCGTAACTCCCGAGGCTCATCGAGACCATGACGGCCGAGCAGTCGCGTAAACTCGCCGCGGTATGGTTTGCCGACATCGTCGGGTACACGTCGCTCTCGGCTCGGAATGAGGATGCCGCGCTCGCGGTCGTAGACGTATTGCAGAGCCTCGCGCAGCAGATCGTCGACCAGCACGATGGGAAGATCGTCAAGTTTGTTGGAGACGCGGTTCTCGTGGTATTCGACAGCGTCGAGGCCGCCCTTCGTTCCGCGCTGACCCTGCAGGAACAATTCTCCCAGAACGAACGCGTGCAGCAGCACCGCGCAGCCCTCCGCGTCGGCTGCCACCTCGGCGAGGTGGCTTGGGCGAGGGACGGAGACGTCTACGGCGATGGAATCAATGTCGCCTCGCGCATCGAAGGTCAGGCAGGGCCCGGCCAGGTCGTGGTCACCGAGGTCGTTCAACAACAGATCAAACAACGTCCGGATTTCAACATAAACGACCTGGGCACACGCTCACTAAAAGGGGTCCAGGGTCCGCAGCGTATTTTTCTCGTCACTTTCGCGGACGACCGAGTGGTCTCGTCCCGGGATCGCGCCGCAGACCACCCGACGCACATCGGACCGTACCGTCTCATCGAGGTGCTCGGCGAGGGCGGGATGGGGGAAGTGTGGCTCGCAGAGCAGTCCGAGCCCGTGAAGCGGCAGGTAGCGCTCAAGCTGATCAAGCTCGGCATGGATACGAAGCAGGTTCTTGCTCGCTTCGAGGCCGAGCGGCAATCCCTGGCTCTGATGGACCACCGGAATATCGCACGAATCCATGACGCAGGTGCGACGCACGACGGACGCCCGTACTTCGTAATGGAGCTCGTTCGAGGAACGCCGATCACGGAGTATTGCGACTCTCGTGGACTCAGAACGCGCCAGCGCATAGGGCTCTTCACGCAAGTGTGTCGGGCGGTCCAACACGCGCATCAAAAGGGAGTCGTACACCGTGACCTGAAGCCCTCCAACCTCCTGGTGGAGGACAGCGATGGTGGACCGTTCGTAAAGGTGATCGACTTCGGCGTCGCAAAGGCGATGGGGCAGTCCGCGGAGCCGTCGTCCCCGCACACCCGGATGGGACAGCTCCTCGGCACACCGGAATACATGAGCCCCGAACAGGCGGACCCCCTGAATCCCGACATCGACACGCGATCCGACATCTACAGTTTGGGAGTGGTTCTGTTCGAACTTCTCGTGGGGGACCGACCCTACGACGTCAGCGAGGCGGTGGACCTGACGCTCGTCACGGTCATTGGCGAGGTGGAGGTCCCCCGGCCAAGCAACAGGCTGACCACACTCGATACGGCCGAAACGGTCGTGCGGCAGAGGCGAACGACGCTTTCGGACCTTCGTAGAGAGCTGCGGGGCGACCTCGATTGGATTGTTCTCAAGGCTATGGAGAAGGAGCGGGACCGTCGGTACGAGACGGTAGGCGAGTTCGCCCTCGATCTCGAGCGCTCCCTGAGAAACGAGCCCGTGCGGGCCCGCCCGCCGAGCAAGGGTTACCGGCTGCGAAAGTTCGTCAGGCGTCACCGGGTCGGTGTCGCCTTGTCAGGCTCAGCGGTCGTCGCCCTGGTGTTCTTCGGAATCACTATGGCGGTGCAAGCCGAGCGTATCCGCCAAGAACGCGACAGGGCCGAGCGGGAGACCCTCAAGGCGCTCGCGGTGCAGGAATTCATGAATAGCGTGCTCATGTCGGCCGATCCGATTTCCGGTCTAGGTCCGGAGGCCACCGTGATCGAGGCCCTGGATTGGATCGTCGACGAGTTCCAAAGCAGTTTCTCGGACGACCCCGAGGTCGACGCTGCGGTTCGGTACGCCGCGGGGAACGTGTACAATCGCCTCGGGAGAAGCAGCGACGCCGAGAGGCAGCTCCAGCGGGCCTACGAAACGCGGATCGAGTTGCTAGGGAGTGAGCATCCCGATATCGCGGAGGTCCTATACGAGCTTGCCGAGGTGCAGGTGTCTCGGGCGAGCTTCGACTCGGCGGCCGTGCTGTTCGAGGCAGCGCTATCGATTCGAGAAGACTGGCTGGAACCCAACCATCCTAGGATCGCAGCCTCGCTTCTGCGCCTGGCCTGGTCGAACATGAATCTAGGGAATCTGGACGCTGCCGAGCCCCAGTTGATCCGAGCCCTGGAGATCTTGCGTGCGCAGCCGGAGGAGTCGGCGACGGTCTCCGAGCCTCTGGACCTCCTCGGCCAACTCTATTGGCAGCGGGGTGA
>JBGMRN010000386.1:0-2387 GCA_048061535.1 Thermoanaerobaculales bacterium
GCGAGATGACGATCATGGCGATCTTCATGATCATGTTCATGATGAACCCTGCCGGTTTGAACCCGATGACCATGGTCCATCAGCACCGGACGTCGATCATCGCAGGTGTCGGGTCCTTCCTCGTTCTCGCCTGGGTAGGGGTGGTCGCACAGTTCCCCGATCGCCCGGCCGGCGCTGCCGACCCGACGGTCGCCCTCGGAGAAGAGCTGTTGGGGCGCTCGATGCTCATCTTCGAGTCGGCAGGCGTTGCTCTCCTGGCGGTCATGATCGGAGCGATCGCCCTCGCCGCCCAGCGGGGCCGGTTCGGAGACGCCTACGCCGGATCTCAGGAACCGGACATCGAAGTCGGCACCGGGAGCCGGACGTGATCGACATTCTCCTCGTCGTCGCAGCAGCCATCTTCGGGGTGGGTGTGTACGGCGCCCTCAGCCAGCAGTCGTTCGTGATGATCATGATGGGTCTCGAGTTGATGCTCAACAGCGCAGTCCTCGTCGTGGTCACGTTCTGGTGGGGGACGACGGGGGGCAACCCCTCAGGGCAACTGCTGGTGGTCGTGATCCTTGCGGTGATGGCCATCGAGGCGGCCATCGGGTTCGCTCTCGTAACGGCGGTGTACAGGTCCAGGAAAGCCGACATCACCGAAAAGCTCAAGAGGCTGCGCGCCTGATGGTGTGGTTACCCGTGCTCACGCCGGTGATCGGAGGCGTCGTCATCCTGGCACTCCGGCGGCATCCGAACGCGGCCCGGGCCACATCGGTAGTCGCGATGGTGGCCACAGTGGTGGCGGCAGCGATAGCGGCAGCAACGCAGGCAGCCGGTCAATGGACGTGGGGCGGAGGCCTCGACCTGGCCGTTTCGGTGACAGGATTCGGTCGACTCATGGTGATTCTGGTTCCGGTGATTGCCGCCGTCGTGCTCATCTTTGCCGCGGCCGACTCCGAGGAGGATCGGGCGATCGTCAAGTTGCTGGCAATCCTGACCTGGTTCGTGGCCGCCATGGAGCTGCTGGTGGTAGCGGCGGACTTCCTGACGCTGCTCATCGGATGGGAGCTGGTAGGTGCCGCCTCATGGGCACTGATCGGACACGAATGGCGCGACCCCGACCGTCCCCGGTCGGCTCGAGAGGCCTTCGTCACCACCCGGTTCGGCGACCTCGGCATCTACGTGGCCGCCGGCGCAGTCTTCGCCGCCACCGGAAGCCTTCTGTACACGGATTTGGCGACGGCGACACCCGGATGGATGGCGATCGTGGCAGGAGGGCTGGTACTGGCGGCTGCGGCCAAGTCCGCCCAGGTTCCGTTCTCGCCGTGGTTGTTCTCTGCGATGGCGGGACCCACCCCGGTGTCGGCCCTGTTGCACTCTGCGACGATGGTCGCGGCAGGCGCCTACGTGCTGATTCGTCTGGCGCCGACGTTGTCCATGGTGAGCTGGTTCGCCCCGGTGGTGGTGGGAATCGGTCTCGTCACTGCCCTCGCGGGGGGCATGGTCGCCCTGGCGCAACAAGATCTCAAGAAGGCCCTCGCCGGATCGACATCTGCGCAGTACGGGCTGATGCTGATAGCGGTGGGTGCAGGATTCACGGCAGCCGCCGCAGGGCAGCTCACGGCCCACGCCCTCTTCAAGTCGTTGCTGTTCCTTGCCGCAGGAGTCGCTCTCCATGCCAGGGGCACCCTCGATCTGAGCAAGTTGCGACTCGGGTCGGCTCTGCCGCGAGTGGCGGTGCTCTTCGGCATCGGGGCACTGGCCCTTGGCGCGGTGCCGCCGCTCGGAGCTGCGTTCACCAAAGAGGCCGTGCTGGCAGGAGCGTTCCATTCCGGTATCTGGGTGGGTTTGGGGACCGCGGTAGCCGGCCTGCTCAGCACCGTGTATGCCGGGAGGCTCCACATGCTCGGGTACGGACCCGGCCCAACCGGAGAGATTCACGGCTCGCCGCGACGAGGCGAGGTGGCGGCGCTCGGGATACTCGCAGCGCTGTCACTGGCGCTTGGGATACTTTGGCTCCCCGGAGGCGACGCCATCTTGGAGTGGGCGGCAGACGGGGCGATCCTGGCGCCGACTCGAGCCGAGACGGTGCTGTCATGGGCGCTCGTTGCGCTCGGAATCGCCGTGGTAGCCGTTGCGTGGCGACGGGGCCGATTGGTGACACTCGGACTGTCGTCTCGCACGCGGGAGTTCATCGCGGGGTGGTGGGGGCTTCCGACCGCGGCCCGTGTGCTGATCGTCGACCCCGTATCCCGCCTGGGACGGTGGCTCTTCGCCGCCGACAGCAACGTGGTGGCGCGACTCGCCGACTCGGTGGCAGGCTTCGGCGACTTCATGTCGCGGTTCCTCAAGCGGGTGGTGGACCAATCGATCGACGCCGTCGTGTGGGGCATCGGGGCGGGCAC
>JBGMRN010000387.1:0-2378 GCA_048061535.1 Thermoanaerobaculales bacterium
AGCTGCAGACCTGCTTTCTGCGTGAACCCCCGGACGGCCCAACCGCATTCGCCTTTACGTAAGGAGGAAATCAACGCAAGGGCGCGAAGACGCAGAGGCGCAAAGAGGAGTGGTGATTCACGACTCGACCGACGCCATTCTTGACAAGAGGCCTGCCGAAATTGAATACCAGAGCAAGTTTCAGGTGCATCAGCCGCAGGTAGGTCAGTGCCTGCATACGGGTCACAGGTGGCAGGCACCCTTGAACCTGACGATCTACCCTGCCGCTGGAATTAAAAGCAGCAGCCCGATCAGCACCAGGGCCGCGCTCACCATCCGGCGGAAGGTACCCTCCGCCAGCCGGAGGTGGATGTGGTTGCCGATGAAGGCGCCGAGGAGCACTGCGGGCATCACCGCGAGGGCGGACCACAGGCGGGGGGCGGTGATGAGGCCGAAAGCGGCGTAGGAGGGAACCCTGACGGTGGTCATGAGCAGGAAAACCGCCATCAGGTTGCTGCGGAACGCGGTCTTGTCGGCGCCGCTGAGCTGGAAATAGACGATGAGAGGCGGGCCGCCGGTGCCGAAGAGACCGGTGAGGAGGCCGGAAAGCAGGCCCGTCGGTGGTGCGATCCATGAGGGCAGGCCGCTTCCGCGGGCCTTCGGACTGAGAAGAAAGACGGCGCCCACGACCACCAGAAAGAGACCGAGCACGACGAGCAGAAAGCTCGGGTCGCCCCAGTGCAGGAACCACGTGCCGAGAGGGATGCCGACGGCGACGCCAACGAAAAGGACCAGCACGCGACGCCATGAAATCTCGCGCCACGATCTGCGCACCACCCAGAGCTCCGCCGGAAGATTGACGAGGAGCAGGAGGACAACCACGTCCTTGAGCTCAGGGAGCACCAGGGCCAGGGCGCCGACGGCGATGAGGCCGGCGCCGAAGCCGAGAAGGACATAAACCGCTTCAGCAACCGCCAGCGCGAGGCAGGCGAGGAGGAACTGGGGCAGCGAAGCGAAGACGGTCTCGATGACGGAATCTACCCTTTGAGTGACCGCATGATTGACTTCTCCAGGTTGTGACTCATGCCATCTCGAGCAGCGTCGTCACGGTCTTCTCGATTCCCTCGGCGGCCTCGGAGATGCTCTGGGCGAGCATGTAGGCCGGGGAGGTCACCAGCTTGCGCTCGCGATCGACCACGAACTCGGCGACCGGGCAGGTGATGTGGGTCGCACCCATGGTCTCGATGGCGCTTGCGGTGTCGGCGTCGTTTCCCACGGTCAGCTCGGGTCCCTCGTCGCCGAGCACCTTGGCGATGAGTGCCGGGGCGATGCAAACCGCGGCGACCGGTTTCCCCTGGGCGTGGACCGCCCGCACCAGGGCCGCCACCCCGGGGTCCACCGAGCAGTCAGCGCCCTTGACCGCGAAATCACAGAGGTTCTTCGCGGCGCCGAAGCCGCCGGGCAGGATGAGCGCGTCGAGCTCGTCCGCCTCGACCGATGCAACATCGCGGATCGCGCCGCGGGCGATGCGTGCCGACTCCACAAGCACGTTGCGCTCGGCGCCCTCCTCGACCTCGCCGGTGAGGTGGTTGACAACGTGCATCTGCTGAATGTCCGGTGCACACATCACCGCCTCGGCGCCGTGCCGATCGAGCGCCAGCAGGGTCACCACCGTCTCGTGAATCTCCGCACCGTCGTAAACACCGCAGCCCGACAGGATCACACCGATTTTCTTTCCCATGGCAGGCTTCCTCCTTCGAAAAGCTCTTCTCGCGTCTGATTGTATCTCCTCCCTCGGTTCTCGTTCCCACGTCGGCGAGCCGCGGGAACGAGAATCGAACCGAAGGTGTTGCAGTCTGCAAGGAGTTGATGATGATTGACCTTTACACATGGCCGACGCCCAACGGGCACAAGGTGCAGATCCTGCTCGAGGAGACCGGCCTCGACTACCGGTCGCACCCGGTGAACCTGCAGGAAGGGGAGCAGTTCGAGCCGGAGTTTCTCGCCATCAGCCCGAGCGGCAAGATCCCGGTCGTCGTCGACCAGGACGGTCCCGGGGGCGAGCCGCTGGCGGTCTTCGAGTCTGGGGCGATCCTGCTCTACCTGGCCGAGAAGAGCGGGTCATTCCTTCCCGCGGACCCGCGGGGGCGGAGCGAGGTGATCGAGTGGCTGATGTTTCAAATGGGCGGCTTGGGACCAATGCTCGGGCAGGCCGGCTACTTTCGCAACAAGGCGCCGGAACCGATTCCTCATGCCGTCGAACGCTACACCCGCGAGGCGGACCGTCTCTTCGGTGTCATCGACCGCCGGCTCGCCGAGGGTGAGTTCCTCGCCGGCGGTTACTCTATTGCCGACATCGCGTGCTTCCCGTGGCTGCGGGTGCACGAGCGGGTGGGGGT
>JBGMRN010000388.1:0-2369 GCA_048061535.1 Thermoanaerobaculales bacterium
GACTGATTGGCTCCGTGACCATGGCTGATGTCCCGGTCGAAGCACATCTCCGGACCAGAAAAACCGTTGAGATCAGGCTCAGAGCGCTGTCGCACGAGCTGACGACAGACAGGCGCCGCGCTCTTGAGGCGATCTGGGACCTGCTTGCCGACGACCTCTACAGCTTCGCGCTGTGGCGGTCTGGTCACATCGACGAGGCAAAGGACGCGGTCCAGGACGTCTTCGTCCGTCTGGCCCGCTCACCCGACTGCCTGACCCGCGTCCGCAACCCCCGCACCTACCTCATGCGCATGGTCCACAACGCCGCCGTCGACATCATGAAGAAGAACGGGCGCACCGAGCCTCTGGACGAGGGAGTCCAGTTCGCCGTCGTCGATCTTGACGCAGCAGAGGCTTTGGACGCGGCCAAGGCGGCCACCTTGCTCTTCCGACTTTCCCCGCCTCAGCGGGAAGCAGTGTGCCTGAGGCACTTCGCTGAGATGAGCTTCCGTGAGATCGCGGCCGCGTGCAGCATTCCCGTGTTCACTGCGGCCAGTCGGTACCGGCTCGGCATCAAAAAGCTTCGAGCTCTGCTGGGGGTTGCACCATGAATCACGAAGGCGATCGTCTGCTCGCGGGCCTGAGGAAGCTCAGCGTACCGGCTGGATTCAAGGAACAGGTGTTGTCGGCTGCGGCTGAGGTCGAGGTCGAGGTCGAGCCGAGAGCATCCCGCCGGCTCGAGGACCGCCTGTGGGAAAGCTCGACGCTGCGGCTCGCGTGGCTTGGGGTCACGGCCTTGTTGCTGGCTGTCAACCTTTTCCTCGCGCGGCCGGCGCCCACCGTCGTTGCGGGTCGTTCGGCAACCGAGAGCACTCCTGAATCGGAAGCCCTGGACGCCCAGCCCGGTTTCGAAGATCCCCATCTGATCGCAATCATCAGCCGACACCGGCCGAGGAGATGGACCCTGGCCGAGGCGGCTCCGCAGGTCGATCGGGCCCTGCAAGTGTACGGCGACGACGATGAATCAAACGAGAATGGAGACAACACATGAGCATCACGGACAGAATCTGGGTCAGAAGGTCCCTCCTGGTAGCTGCTGCAGCCGCGCTTGTCGTGTTGATGATCACGCCTACGATGCATCTATATGGCAGGATCACCGAACCGCCATCGGACAGCGAGAAGTCATGGAACGGCGAGCCGGTCGATCTCGCCTCGTTCGAAGGTCCTGACCTTGCGGACGAGGACAACGCTGCCACGTGGCTCGTGGCAGGCGCCGGCGCGGTGGTGTGGTCCAAAGAGGACAGCGCAAAGATCGGTGAGGCCTCGCTCGAGCCGTTCGAAGATTGGAGTTCCGAGCTGAGGAAAGAAACTGAATCGGCCCTCGAGCGGTACCACGGCGCTCTCGAGACGCTGCATGTGGCGGCGGAGCTCGAGCACTCAAGTTACGGCATCCGCTACAGCGATGGATTGGAGGCGGAGATGCCCGATTTCCTGAGCCTCATTACGGCGAGTCGGCTGTTGCTCGCCGAGGCTCGCGTGGCATTTGCACACGATGACCCGGATCGTGGCCTGGTCGCATTCGCGACTCTGAGCCGGCTGGCGTCCTCGTTGGAGGAGGAAAGCGCGACTCTGACGGCGCTGATCGGTCTCGCAAGCGAACGCATGCTGCTCGTGGCCGCCGCCGAAACCGCAGGGTCGGATCGTCCATGGGCCGGTCAGCATGCGTTCCTCGACGAGCTCGAAGCGACTCTGTCTCCAGTCGACTTGGTGGCGATGCTCAGTCGCACATTCGCGGTCTGGGCGGGAACGCTCTGCCAATCTGTGGAGCGCGGTCCAGGGCAAGGCCCCGAGGAAGCGGACCAGAGCCCCGGAAAACCTGATGAACCCGACTGCGCCGAGATCCTCGAAGCTGGGCTCCGGGCCGTGGAGGCGTCGATCGTGCCCTACGGGAGCGATCCAGAGCGTTTCGAGAAAACAGACGGTTTTATGAAATCACTGTCTGAGCCTGTCATGTCCGACCTGCTGAAGAGCTTCGGTTCGGTGATCGCGCGGGCGCAATCGGTCAACGCGCAGCGCCAGCTGGTGCGGGCCGCAATCGAGATGCGCCGTATCGGCGCCGACTCAGGGTCCTATCCGCGAAAACGCCCTGGGATCCCGGAGCTCGCCGAGCCCAACCCGTTCACCGATGAGCTGATCGGCTACGAGCTCCAGGAAGATGGTTCTCTGCGCCTCGAACTGGTCGGCGCAGGTGAGCTGCTCGCTCCGACAACCGTGCCCGGCATGTCCAAGATCATCGCGCCGGTCGTCCTACCCGCTCCCGGTTCTTGAAACCCATACGCTGTCAGCTCAACAACACCGTTGTAAATATTAAACACTGTCCCGTGTAGATT
>JBGMRN010000389.1:0-2368 GCA_048061535.1 Thermoanaerobaculales bacterium
AGAATTGAGAATTTACGAATTGCTTCCCCGCGCCGAAAAATCCGAAATCTGAAATTTCCTTCGGTCGCGAAGGCGCTCTTTTTTGCATTTAGGCACTATATTGGTCCCGTGGGCCGTTGAGTTGGTTCGAAGGATGGTCCGCTTGGGGGTTCGGGTGATCGGTCGGATCCTGGTCATATTCATCTGCTGTTTGGTCACTCTGCCCGTTTCGGCCGCCGACGAGCTGTGGGAGTGGGTGACACCCCGGCCGCAGGGTCACGATCTCTTCGCGGCCGCGTTGGGTGACGGAGTGATGGTCGCGGTCGGTCGGGGCGGCACGGTGATTACGAGCACGGATGGCAGTGAGTGGCGGACCTGCCACACCGGTGCCGAATACTCGCTGACGGATGTGGTGTGGGGGAACGGGCTGTTCGTCGCCGTCGGCGGCACCTCGGGGCCCGAAATCAGTCCAGGTTTTGGGGTGGTCCTCACCAGCGCCGACGGTATCAGCTGGGTCGAGCGATACCGCACCGAGGGCCTGACGCTGGCGGCCGTGGCGTGGACCGAGACCCGATTCGTGGCGGTCGGCAACGGCTACGGGGTGCTCTTGAGTTCCGATGGACTTTCGTGGTCCAGACTCCAGTTCGAGGACTCGGAGTACATGGAGGATCTCGCGTGGAACGGCTCACTGCTGGTGGCGATCGGGAGAGATGGATACCTTTTTGGCGCTCCGTCGTACTTCACGAGCGAGAATGGACAGGAGTGGCAACAGTTTGCGTTTGAGGTCGATTATGCGCCAGATTCCATCGCCGCCTCCGGCGGTCGGTTTGTCGCAATCGGGAGTCAGCGTGACGCGCTGGTGAGCGACGACGGTCTAGCGTGGAGCGAGGTTACCTACGAATCACCAAGAAGGCTCAGAGTGATCGTCGGCGGAGGCAATCGGTTCCTGGCTGTTGGAACAGATGTCGTCGGTACGAGTCTTGACGGCTACGCGTGGTCGATCGAGGACCAGCCCACCGAGTCGCCGGTGCGGGGACTGGCGTGGGGCGACGATGGCTATCTGGCGGTCGGTGATGACGGTTTCATGATGTCGAGCTCGGAGGGTTCGGAGTGGACACAGCTCAGCGCGAAGTTCTTCGATCTCGGAGGCACCTCTCGTGAGATCAATGAGCTTGCCAAGGGCGGCTCGACGATCGTCGGCGTCGGCGAGGCCGGGGTGATCATCACCGGCCGGCACGGCACAGAGTGGGTTCGGCGCTCGTCGCCGGCCGAGTCGGGTCTCAACGCGGTGATCTGGACCGGCTCCGCCTTCTGGACTGCGGGTAGCTACGGGGTGCTGAGGAGCATCGACGGCGTCCACTGGGCGCGGACACTGCTGGACTACGACATCAGGCTCTTCGACATCGTCTGGAACGGCTCGCTCTTTGCCGCGGTGGGTCGGAACTCAACTCCAGGCGATGGACGGCAGCTCGTGCTGACCAGCCCGGACGGCCACGACTGGTCCTCCCTCTACTTCAATCTCGACGGGAACCTGTTCGCAATCGGCTGGACGGGTAGGCGTTTCGTGGCGGCCGGAAGTGGAACCTATTACCTCACCAGCACGGACGGGGTGGTCTGGCAGCCGCACATCCAGGCCGAGGGCGTCACCCTGTGGGACATGGCGTGGAACGGCAACCGCCTCGTGGCTGTCGGTTTCCACGACGAGGTCGGCGGGTTGATCCTCTCGACCGCCGACGGCTTGATGTGGACCGACTCCGTTCTCCCTCACACCCCGGGTTCGTCGTTCGACGACGTCACCTGGACGGGGACGCACTTCGTCGCGGTCGTTCGCGCGGGAGGCGACTCGGTCTTCACCAGCACCGACGGCCTCTTGTGGTCGTCGGAAACAACCGGCACCGGCGTGTGGCCTGTGTCCGTCGTCGGCGATGATCGGAGCCTCTTCGTCACCGGCCGCGGCCTCAAGATCATCCGCCGAACTGAACCGCTACAGGGACCGCCTCCGCCGCGCAGGTCCCAAGGCCGCGTGGCACCCGCGGCCGGCGACGTGAAGACAGCCGCGCCTGTCCAGCGCTGATCGGAGCTGTACGTACCGGTCCCGGGTCGGCGCGCGTTCCAAAGCTCCGGATTCGCGCTACTGGTAGGTGACGCGATCTTTTCTCGTCGCGCTCCCCGAGAGTGCCCCCTTGCAATTCGCCCGGCGAATTGCGTCCGGTCATCGCGCCCAAACGCGGGAACTACGCGTCAATCTACCTGGCTGCTTCCTCGCGCCGAAAAATCCGAAATTCCTAATTCCTGATCCCCGCGATGGTCCACGCCTCGAGCGCGGTGTTGAATTGTTCGCATTCACGCTGCCAGTCTTTGAACGACCATCCCAGCTCGCGGCGGAGGA
>JBGMRN010000390.1:0-2329 GCA_048061535.1 Thermoanaerobaculales bacterium
AAGAGGTAGGTCGGAGCGACCACGTTCACTGGTACGGGTCGCTACAGAACCCAGGTGTTAGAGGCATCTCTGGATGACGCTGGTTCGGTGGGATACGGCGGCGCTCGTTGAGGCCGGAGACGTGCGTGAGCAGGGCGCAGGGGTGATGATGGCCCGATAAAGAAAGGACCCTCCCGGTCACGGAAGGACCGAGAGGGTCGACGGGGTGAAAAGAGCACCCTTGGCCATCGTATGGCCGTGCCGCCTATCGGTGGCGGAGTACGCGGCAGCCGGCAAGCGCATCGATGTCCCCAGGCAGGCCTGCCCTGACTGCGGCCGGACCCTGGCGTGGTGGTCCGGGTACTGGCGCTGGCTGCGTGACCAGGTGGTCCACCGCGTGTGGGTGCGGCGCGGTCGCTGCCGGACCTGCCGTCGCACGCACGCCCTGCTCCCCGACCTCGTGCACGAGCGCCGCCTCGACACCGTGGAGGTCATCGGCTCGGCCCTGGCGTCGGCGGTCGGCGGGCGGGGCATGCGCCGCGTGGCGGCCGGGATCGGCGTGCCGACATCCACGGCCCGCGACTGGCGACGGCGCCACCGTTCCCGGGCGCCGGACCTCCTCGCCCGGTTCGCGGAGCTGGCGGTCCGGCTCGGTGACGACCTCGCGGACCTGCCCTCGACGCTCGAGGCGGCGGCCCTGGCGGCCCTGGCGGCGGCCTGGGCCCGCGCCCGGGACCGCTCGTCGGACGGCGTCGCGGGGATGTGGCGCTTCTGGAACGCCATCTGCGGCGGGAGGGCGTTGGGCACCAACACGGGCCCGCGTCTTGGCGCGGCCGGCTCGGTCCGCTGAGATGGGCTGCCACGCCACAAGGAGGTCCACATGCCCGCCGAGCCCGCCGAAGCCATCGCCCTCTTCCGTTACCGAGTCATCGCCGAGGCCACCAACGAGCGCTTGACGCCCGCCGAGCGCGGGCTGCTCGTCCGTGCGCTCGCGGGCCGGCTCCACGAGCTGCCCGATGGCTCGCGCAGGGAGGTCAGCCGGGCGACCCTGGACCGCTGGATCCGAGCCTGGCGGGCCGAAGGCCTCGACGGGCTGCGGCCGGCGCCGCGCTCGGACATCGGCACCGCGCGGGTCGCCCCCGAGCTCATCGAGGAGGCCTGCCTGCTCCGTCGGGAGCTGCCGGTCCGCTCGGCCAGCCAGATCAGCCGCATCCTCCACGCACGCCACGGGGTGCGGGTGGCGCCCCGGACGATCCGCGAGCACCTCCGTCGCCGGGGGCTCGACCGCCGGCGACTCACCGCGGATCCGCGCGTCTTCGGCCGCTTCGAGGCCGAACGCCCCAACGAGCGCTGGATCGGCGACGTGCTGGTGGGTCCCTTCGTGCCGCACCCGCGGACATCGGGCAGCCGGCGGGCGTACCTCTTCCTGCTCGTCGACGACCACAGCCGCCTGCTGCTCCACGGTCGCTGGATGACCCACGAGAACACCCGGGCCGGCCAGGCCGTGCTGCGTCAGGCCATCCTGCGGCGGGGACTGCCCGAGAGCCTGTACCTCGACAACGGAGCGCCCTATGCCAACGCTGCCCTGGAGCGCACCTGCGCGGTGCTCGGCATCCGCCTGATCCACAGCCGGCCCTACTCGCCCCAGGGCCGCGGCAAGCAGGAACGTCTGAACCGCTTCATCCGCGAGGCCTTCCTCGCCGAGGCCCTGCACACCGGCATCGAGACCTTCGAGACCCTCGATGACCGCTTCACCGCCTGGGCCGAGCGGGACGCGAACAGCCGGGTCCATGCCGAGACCGGTGACACGCCCATCGCCCGCTTCCTTGCCGGTGGTCCTCCCCGCACCGCTGACCCCGAGCTCCTCCGCGAGGCCTTCCGCTGGTCGGTCACCCGGGTCGTGACCCGCACCGCGACCGTGTCGCTCGCGGGCAACCGCTACTCGGTCGAGCCGGCCCTCGTGGGCCGCCGCGTCGAGCTGCGCTTCGACCCCGAGGATCTCAGCCGCATCGAGGTCTGGCACGAGCGGCGGAGCTGGGGGCCGGCCGTCCCCTTCGTCATCGGCCGCCATGTCCATCGTCAGGTGCCCCAGGCGGCAGCTCCACCGCCGCCCGAGCCCACCGGCATCGACTACCTGGGACTGGTCGAGGCCCAGCATGACGCCGAGACCCTCGGCCGCCTCGTGTATCGCGACCTCAGCAGCGGCGAGGAGGAGGAGCCGTCATGACCGCGCGTGCCCCCTGGGTGCTGCACTTCGGCTTCACCGTCACCCCCTTCGGCAAGGCCATCGCCGCCGCCGACCTGTTCGATCGGCCCTCCCACGAGGAGGCCGTCGCCCGCATCCGCTTCT
>JBGMRN010000391.1:0-2327 GCA_048061535.1 Thermoanaerobaculales bacterium
GGGCTGGTAACCGGACCGGGTCTTCCATGACACGTCCTCCGATGCGTATTCCGGGGCAAGCCGATCACTCAATCCGGCGGAAGCCGATCACCGATTCCGGCGGAAGCCGATCACCCAATCCGGTCGAACCCGATCCCCGATTCCGGTGGCAAGCCGATCACTTTTCGGGCTTCGCCGGATTCGGCCTGGCCGACCTGAAAGGAGCTTAACGACGCGGGATAACCGCTAATTCTGGCATCCTCTCGCCCTTTTTGGACGGGGGGAGGTCGATGGCATTTAAGAGGTTATCCATGCGGAAGATTCATCTGGTTCTACGGCTGTTCTTTGCCGCCGGACTGAGCATTCGTGCGATCGCGCGCAGCATCGACGCGTCGCCGTCCACCGTCGGCGACTACATCCGACGCGCCCAAGTCGCGGGGTTTAGCTGGCCATTGCCCGAAGGGATGGACGAACGGGCCCTTGAGGCGAAGCTGTTTCAGTGTGTTCACGCTATTTGATGGTGTAATTTTCACATTCTGCGATGGGGGCGCGGTCGGTTGAAGTGATTCTGGTTTCCTTCGAGATCAGAACGGCGGGTTTTGGTCGTCCCACATGTCGGGTTGTCGGTCATCGCCGGGATGGTAATAGCGGTGGAGCTGGGCGGCATAGTGATTTTCGATGACCCGGGCGATCTCGTAGAGGGACTCGAGGAGCTTGGCGGCGGCCTCGTCGGAGAGGTCGTCAGGTAGGGGCACGAAGGGTGGGGGTTCGCGGTTCACGTTTTGGTCTCCTATTTGTCGTCAGGCGGTGCGCAGGCGTTTACGCTGTGGCGCCCGTTCGTTGTGGAAGATCTCGAAGAACAGGGATTCATCGAGCTGGGTGAGCTCGCGTTTGGCGGCGTGGGTGAGGAGCTCGGAAGCGAGGTTGGTGAGGACGCGGTAATTGCCCATGGCGTGGTCGGCGAGGGCGGCGGCGAGCTTGGGGGAAAGGAGGGACGGATTGCCGGCTTGCCCGGTGAGATATTCGAGGAGGGCGAGGAGGTCGTCGCGGGAGGCGTGCTCGAGGGTGAGTCGGACGCGGATCCGGGAACCCAGGGGCAGGAGGTCGTCGCGGCGCAGGAGGTTTTGCAGTCGCTGGTCGCCGGCAAGGATAACGGAGAGCAGGGTTCGGGCATCGAAGTTCGCGGAGGCGAGGAGACGGAGCTCGTTCAAGACGGCAGGGGCGACCTCCTGAGCCTCGTCGATAAGCAGAACGGGACGTAACCGGGTGGCGTCAAGATGGGCGTTCCATCGGGCGCGGAGCGCCTTGAAGCCCATCCATCGATTGTGGGGTTTGAGTTCGACGGCGAAGAGGTCGCCGAGCTCGCGGTAGAAGTCGGCGAGGTTGGCCGACGGATGGGCCAGCGCGGCGACGGTGAGGTCGGGGAGTGGCTCGAGGCGGTGGGCAAGGAGTCGCAGGGCGACGGATTTGCCGGTGCCGGGGTCGCCGGTAATGAGGGCGAAGCCGCCCTCGCGGACGTGGGCGTTCTCGATGCGCCAGGCGAAGTCGTCGACGGCGGGGGTGGTGAGGAGGGTCTCGGTTGGGAGTTCAGGGGAGAAGGGGTTCCATTTGAGGCCGTACAGGGCCAGGAGCTTCTTGTTCACGGTTCATTCCTCGTCGGGGTTAAAGGGGAGATAGGCCGGGGGCAATCCGGTGGCGGCGTAATCGGCGATGAGGCGGCGCAGGAGGGGCGCGACCGCATTTTCCCCCGGCGGTGGTGCGATGGGCTCGTGGGCGACCGGCTCGAGAGCGCGGCGTCCTTGCTCCGCGTTGCGGTGCTTGTCGAGGGGGTAGAGGGTGGCGACGGGCGCTTCGGTGTGGGGGTCGACGAGGTCGATGGACTGAAGGTCCCACCGGGCATAGCGGAGCCTGAGCTTCGGGAGGTGTCGGTAGCGCGACGGCACCTCGAAGCGGGTCCCGAGGACGGTGCAGGTGCCGTCGCTCCTTCGTTGGGTGCGGGTGATCGTCGCCCGGAAGGTTCGGCGAAGCGAGTCGGCATCAGGGCTTTCGCGAGCGACGTCGGGGCCCTCGAGGAATCGTTTCAGCGGTGAGCAGCCGAGTTCCCGGTGCAGCGAGCGGTTGTACTCCATCTCGACCCAGGGGAAGGTGGCGTCGTTGAGGAGCTCGAGGGTCAACGGCTCGACGTCTTCGAGCATGGGCAATAGCCTTCCCTCGATCTGGGCCCAGAAGACCTCTTGCTTGGCATTTTGGTAAGGCGAATACGGTAACGTGGTCTCGTGGAGGATCCCGAGGCGGACGAGCCCCTCGGTGACTTCGGCGGCGGTCTCGGCGCTGCCGTTATCGGTCAT
>JBGMRN010000392.1:0-2301 GCA_048061535.1 Thermoanaerobaculales bacterium
GAGTCGCAGTACCGTTTCCACGTCGACCACTTTGCCACGTAGTGGCAATGGGGAATAACTTGCAATCTGTTGGGTTCTCGAAGAGAATGATCAGATGACGACTGAGCGAGAAACACCCGAGACGCTCCTCGGGCAGGCTCTCGAAGTCCTCCTGGGCCTTCTCCCGCCCGGGTGGACGGTCGAGCGCGGACAGGGCCCAGCGCAGGACGGCGGCCTGCCCGACGAACGCTTCTTCGTGAAAGATCGTGGAAGTACCGGCCGCGCGATCCTCGTCGACGCCCGCCCCCTCACCACTCCCGCCGAACTCGACAAGGCCTACAACGACCCGCTCGCCCGGCGGATGCGTGGAGACGCCGGCAGCCCGATCCTCGTTGTCAGCCGGTATCTCAGTCCGCGCAGTCGCGAGATTCTCGAAGAGGCGGGTATCAACTACCTCGATCTCACCGGCAACGCCCGGATCGCCATCGACTCTCCCGGTCTCTCGGTGAGGACTCAGGGTGCGCAACGTGAGCCAACACCACGCCGACGGCCGGAGCGAGGGATCTCGGGGCCGGCGGCCGGACGCATCATTCGGGCGTTGGCCGACTTCACGCCCCCCTATTCGGTGACCCGGCTGGCAGGGCTTGCGGAGGTGAGCACGGGCTACTGTTCGCGAACCCTCCAGGCGCTCGAACGGGAGGCCCTGATCCGGCGTGACAATCGTGGGACGGTCGAAGAGGTGGACTGGCCCGCGATGCTCCGCCGCCGTGGGAACGCCGTCGCTCTCTTCGACAAGGGACGAACCGAGACCTATATCGCCCGTAGCGGTGTCCAGGGGACCCTCGAGGCGCTCCGCGATCTCCAAGAGCAGGAGTACGCCGTCACCGGTTCATTCGCGGCGTCCCGTATCAAAGCGGTCACCGCCCCGGTCGGGCTCGCCATCTACTCCCCCGAACCCGACGCGCTCGCGGAGGCGCTGAACCTGCTCCCTGCAGAGCAAGGCGCCGACGTCCGGCTCGTTCGTCCCGCCGATGAGGGCGTCTTCGCACGGCTCTCAACAAGCGATCGCATCCGCTGGGTGGCACCCAGCCAGGTGGTCCTCGACTGTCTCGGAGGCACCGGTCGGATGCCCCAGGAAGGCGAAGCGGTCCTCGAGTGGATGATCGAAACCGAGGACGAATGGCGGATCACCTCCGGAGTATCCTCATGACGGGTCCGCCTCCCCTGATGGTCGAGGCTCGCCGGGTCCTGTTGGACGCGCTCGACGCGCTCGTGGAACATCGCGACTCGCTGGTGCTCGTCGGTGCACAGGCCGTCTACCTCCGCACCGACGAGATCGCCCTGTCGTTCTCGGCCAGCTACACCACCGACGCCGACCTCGCCATCGACCCGACCACACTCGCCGAGACACCGCCCCTCATCGAGGTGATGACCGCGGCCGGCTTCAAGCGAACCCAGCCCGACCGCCCCGGAATCTGGGGGAAGGCGATCGTCGTCGACGGCCATGACGAGATCATCCCCGTCGACCTCATCGTGCCCGAAGCCCTCGCCGGGGCCGGACGCCGCGGCGCTCGCCTCGCCGGGCATGGAAAACAAGCAGCGGGAAGGGCCGTCGGGCTCGAGGCGGCGATCGTCGACAGGTCACCCATGACGATCACCTCCCTGGACCCCACGGACACGCGAGCCGTCACCGTGAACGTTGCCGGCCCCGCGGCGCTGCTGGTAGCGAAGCTCCACAAGATCGGCGAACGCACGGCACAGGCCGAAACACGACCCGACCGCGTGATCGCCAAGGACGCCGCCGACAGCTATCGCCTGATGCTGCATCTCGGCGCAGAAGCGGCAGCCGCGCAGTTCGAATGCCTTCTCGAACACCCGGTTGCCGGCAACCCCACCCGGATCGCCCTCGGATACCTCGAAGCTCTCTTCGCAGCGCCCGCCGCAGCCGGTGTCCGCCTCGCCGTCGAAGGGCTCAGCTCCGACATACCCGCCGACCGCGTCGAGGCCGTCTGCATCGGGTTCACCCAGTCGGTCCTCAACCGTCTCGCATCCCAACCCGGCGACTGAGCGAAGGTTCACCCGGTCAGGCACCGTGGCATCGCTTGTACTTGAGGCCTGATCCGCAGGCGCAGCGTTCGTTGCGACCAACCTTCCGGCCCGCCGCCCCGGGCTCGCCGACCGATTTCGGGGCCTGCAGGACTTCCCGCTCGCGTTCCAGGAGTTCCGCCTCCCGGCGGCGCAGCCGCTCAGGCCAACTTCGGAGCCGTTCCTCGGCCTCGTCGATATCACGTTCCCGGGATGCGATCAACGACTCACGAGCAG
>JBGMRN010000393.1:0-2299 GCA_048061535.1 Thermoanaerobaculales bacterium
ACCGAACTGCCGTTCACGAGGATCAGCTCGACCTCGGGCAGGGGTATGCCGAGGGCCCGAATCAGCTCGGCGACCGGCGTGCGAGGGCTGAATCGATGGACAAAAGTGCGCTTTCGTTTGCCCGAGGGCAGATGGTCGTTGAGCTCCTCGTAGAAACGGAACTCGGCCTCGCTCATCGGTCGATCGTAACAGAATGGGTGCCGCTGATCACAATCTCACAACAGGGTCGGGCTAAGGAACTGTTCCCATCGGTATCCTTCGATCTTCAAACACGTCATCATGATGTTAGGCATTGGACAAACGGGTCTTCTATGAATCACTGAAGATATAAATTGACATATGATGTTTCGAAACCCATACTGTACGTGTCCCATCCACGCGTGAAGTGGAGGCCAGTTGGATTTCGAGTTCGCAAACCGAAAGATGGAGCGCTTGTACACCGAAGAGAAGGGAGCCCGGAGGTACTCGCCGCCGGTAGTGGATGCGTTTTTCGAGGTGATCCGGACTATCGAGAGTGCTAAAGACGAAAGGGACCTCAGGAAGATGAAGCACCTCCACTACGAGAAGCTCAAAGGCGGTCGTCAGCACCAGCGATCATTGGCTCTCCACGGTCCCTTTCGGTTGGTCGTTCAGCTTCGCGAGGGCGAAAACGGTGCCTATCTGCTGATTGAGGAGATCGTTGACTATCACCGAGGCTGACGAGAAGGCTCTGCCGCGAGGAGGCAACATGGCACGCCGAGGAGATCGGCTCATTCCCGCACGGAACATTCCCCCCGGAGCGATCATTCGCAAGGAGATCGTGGCGCGGGGGTGGACGCAGGATGATCTGGCCCGGATCATGGGGCGGCCGGTGCAGGTGATCTCCGAGATCATCTCGGCCAAGAAGCAGATCACGCCGGAGACAGCGCTGGGCTTGGCGGCGGCGTTCGGGACTTCGGCGGAAATGTGGTTGAACATGGAGACAATGTACCGGCTGCTCCTGGCGCGGCGGCGGGGGGCCGATGATGCGGTCCGGGGACGGAGCCGTATTTACTCCCTGTTGCCGGTCAAGGAGCTGGTTCGCCGCTGTTGGATCGAAGACAGCGAATGCCTCGATGAGTTGACGGCCCGCGTCGAGGGTTTCCTGGGCGTCGCTTCGCTCGACGAGCTTGGGTCCGTGAAAATCGCGGCACGCCGGACGGCGACACGAGAGCCTGATCCGCGCGCCGTGCTCGCTTGGACGCGGCGGGTCGAGCAGCTCGCTTCGGCTCAGCAGGTGGCGGCCTTCGATCCCAGCCGGCTGAAGGGCGGGGTTCGTGAGCTGCTCAGTCTCACACAGCGCGAGGATGGTCCCACGCACGTGGCGGGAATCCTCAAGAGTCTCGGCGTACATTTTATCCTCGTGCCGCACCTTCCCAAGACCTATTTCGATGGGGCCGTGTTCCCGATCGACGGCAAACCCGTGCTGGCGCTGACACTTCGTTACGACCGCCTGGACAGCTTCTGGTTCACCCTGATGCACGAGATGGCGCACCTCGTCCTCGGCCATGAGGGAGGCCGCCTCGAGGATCTCGACGACGACGCCGGCAGCGATTCTGAGGAGATGGAGGCGGATGCGCTCGCCGCCGAGTGGCTCGTTCCGGAAGAATCGCTCGCAGATTTTGTGGCCGGGGTGCAGCCCTACTTTTCCCGCCAGGCCGTTTGGAGCTTCGCCCACGGTATCGGCCGGCATCCGGCCATCGTCCTGGGCCGGCTGCAGCACGAAGGCCACGTTTCGCGGGCTCACCTGAGCTCGGCCATCCCCAGAGTCCGGCGCCGCCTCGAGCTCTGGGTCGATGTTCCTGCGCCGGCCTACCCGCCGCCCCAGGCGCCGTCGGCAGCTGCGGTCCACGACTGCGACACGCCGTACGACGCCGCCGGCGTTGTCCTCGAGTGGCTCCGCGCCGAGCCCGGCTGGCATGCCCCAGCCGAAATCAAGGACGCCCTCAACCTCGATCGCTCCCTGTGGAATCGCACAATCCGGATTCTCGTCGCCGACAGGCGGGTGGAACGGATGGGGGAGAAGCGGGGGACGAAATATCGCTTTCCGGTGGATGGGTCCGAATGAACGTAACTCCTCGCCGCGGCCGTCTTGCGGGTGGCGTTGAGTTCCTTCAGGCTCGGTGGGTGGATGACTTAAGCCTGGAAGGTCTGTGCGAGCGGCTGGCGCAGGAGGTAAAATTGGTGCCGGGCACGCTATTCCGCCATTGTTTGCCGTCATCACCCGCCCAGCGCCGCGATCCTCCATTCAAGCATGCCCAAGTCCGAGCGGTCCTCCCGG
>JBGMRN010000394.1:0-2283 GCA_048061535.1 Thermoanaerobaculales bacterium
ATCTGGATCATGATGCGGTGGCCCTTCTTGAAGGTGTGGAGTACGCCCTGCAGGGGAACGACGACTCGAGTCGGCTCGCCGGGCACGAAGGGCTCGGCCCGGTCATAGCCGTTGCGGTAACGGCCTCGGAAGATCTCCGACCGCACCAGGCGCTGGGTACCGCCGAGATCCTCGTCGTCTGAATCGGGGTCATACCCGTCGAGACGGCCGGGGAACTCGTCGACCAGCTTGACGACCCAGTCGGCGTCGGTCCCCGTCGTCGACGCCCACAGCTCGGCCCCCAGGGGGCCTGCCACCGTCAGGTTCTCGGCCAGGGGCGCCGACCGGAAGACCAGAACGTCGGGACGCCTCGACGCAAAGCGCTGGTCCTCGATCATGTACTCCTTGTGCCAGCCGGTGGTGATCGCGGCGGTGAAAGGCACGGGCTTGGCGGGATCACTGGGGAACTCGCTGAAGATCTCATCCTCGGTCGAACGAGGCTCCGACTCGAGACTCTCCCGGGGTCCCAGAAAAAGGGTTGATGGTTTCAGCGAAGCCGGAGGCCACTGGTCGAACGACCGCCACCGGTTGGCCCCGGTTTCAAAGACCATGGCTTCGGGCAGGTTCGGCGATTCCTTGCCCTTGAGATAATGGAGGAAAAACGGCACGAGGACCCGCTCCCGGAAGTCGCTGCCGGTGGCGAAGCCGAAGTCGGCCCCTCCCAGCCTGCGGCCGTCGTCGCGGAGCCACGCGCCGTGCGACCAGGGGCCCATGACAAGGGTGTTTTCAATGCCCGGGTTCTTCTCCTCGATGCTCTCGTAGGTATGCCAGGCGCCGTAGAGATCTTCGGCATCGAAGAGCCCGCCGACCGTCAGCACCGCGCAGCTGACGTTCCTCAGGTGGGGCAGGATGTTTCTCGTCTTCCAGAATTCTCCGTAGTCCGGATGGGCGACGATCGCATCCCAGAAGGGGATTTCATTGTGAAAAAAGCGCTTGTTGACGTTTCCCAGCGGCCCAAGATCGAGAAAGAACTGATAGCCGTCGGGCGTCTCGTGGTCGAACTTCTCGGGCCACTCGGTGGTCAGTCCCTCTCGGACAACTCCGAACATTGAGAAGAAATTGAAGGTCAGGTTGAGGCTGAATGCGCCGTGGTGGTGCATGTCGTCGAAGTACCAGTCGGCGATCGGCGCCGAGGGCATCGCAGCCTTGATCGCGGGGTGGGTATCGATGATGCCGGCAGAGGTGAAAAAGCCGAGGTAGGAGTTGCCCCAGATACCAACCTTGCCGTTGTTGTGTTCAACGTGCGAGACCAGCCACTCGACCGTGTCATAGGTGTCGGTGCTCTCGTCGGTGTCCGTTGGTCCGTTCTTGTCCTCCCGGTGAGGCCGCATGTTGACGAATTGGCCCCCGGACATGAAGCGCCCGCGAACGTCCTGCTCGACGAAAATGAAACCCTCGCGGACCATTTCTTCGGGCAGGGAAAGAGACTCCGGGTAGCGATCGACCCCGTAGGGATCGACGCTGTAGGGCGACCGGGCCAACAGCATCGGGTAGGTCCGCCGATCAGACGCGTCGTTGGGGGCATATGCCACGGTGAAAAGCTCGACACCGTCCCGCATCGGGATCTGGAACTCGAACTTGGTGTAGTGGGCCCGGATGTACTCTTCGAGATCCCCGTTTTCAGAGGCGGCCGCGCCGTTGGCAAGGACGAAAATCGAAAAGATCGCGGCAAGAAAGGAGATACGTCGCATGGGTCCTCCATGGGCCTATCTTAACCCGCATATCTCACCAGTTTCCTGCTGCGGCCGGCGATGCACCGCGCCCAGCGGTGTTTGCTCGCCTCGAGGTGCTCTCCCCGCCGACAGCAGCGCAGAGTGGCCGAAGGCTCGCCACTGGGCGAGCCCATCGGACACGCGGTGATGGCGGTGAGACACAAGCGCCGAAGGCGCGCCGTAACGTACTGTCGAGTACGCACTCCGCGCCCCTCGGGTCGAAAACCCCATTGGTCACGGCACCTCTCCGCCCTCGCCACGCAACCTGGTGAGATATGCGAGTTTAACCCGCATCTACTTTGTTGCTTCCGGTCCTGATCGGCGCTGATTCGCGGCGCGCTGGAAGAACTCTGTGGGTGGCCGCGATGAGGTCCAGTCGGCGGTCAAGTTGTCATTGCCGGAAGGGCCGGGAAAGGCGCGGACGGCGAGCCGGTGGGCGTCGAGCCACAGGCGCTGCGACGTATCGTCGGGATCGTTGGAGCGCACGCTGCCGTACAGGGGATCGCCGAGGATCGGCAGGCCCTCATGGGCG
>JBGMRN010000395.1:0-2273 GCA_048061535.1 Thermoanaerobaculales bacterium
CGTGCGTGTCGGTGCTCTCGCAAGATTTGGGAGTGAAGTCGTACTTGCGGTACGTCGAACGAGCAAATCGAGAAAGCGCTGACACGCACAGCGCATTGTGCCCCGTAGTAGAAAAATGGTGAGATATGCGGGTTAGCTTCCTCCGCATACGACAAGGGGCTCATCGGTCGCGAAGCGCAGGCAGGAAGGCGCCTCGGCACCCCTCGATACCCCACACCGATCATGACGGGGTACACTGGCATCGTTGGCCGGAGGGTCAACCCGGCGAATTCAGACCGCTCTTCTCACGAGCTTGCGTGACGAGGGCGGCGGAGGTTAGTGAGATGTTGGAGCGAATCAGCCACTATCGCATCGTCTCCGAGCTCGGGCGCGGCGGAATGGGTGTCGTCTATAAAGCGCACGAGGAGTCGCTCAACCGGTTTGTCGCCATCAAGGTGCTCGGCGAGCACCTGGAAGAGGACACCGAATACGTCGAACGTTTCCTGCGCGAGGCGCAGAGCGCCGCCCAGCTCAACCACCCGAACATCGTCCAGATCTACGCCGTCAGCGAGGAAGAGGGCAGACACTACTTCGTGATGGAGTACGTCTCGGGCCGCAGTCTCCAGGAGATCCTCCGCGCCGACGGTCCGATGGCGCCCCCCAGGGCGGCGCAAATCATGCTCCAAACCGCGGCAGGGTTGCACGCCGCGCATGAACAGGGCATCGTCCACCGCGACATCAAACCGGCAAACCTCATGATCGACGATCGCGGGCTGGTCAAAATCGCCGACTTCGGCCTCGCGCTGATGGGCGGCGCGGCCACCCGTCTTACCGCCACCGGCATGTTGATGGGCACGCCCGGCTATCTCTCCCCCGAGCAGTGCATGGATCAGAAGATCGACCTCCGCACCGACATCTACTCACTCGGCGTCTCCTTCTTCGAGGCGCTCACCGGAAAGATCCCGTTCTCAGCCGACAGTCCGCTGGCTCTGCTCCGCCAGATCGTGGAGCTCGAGGCGCCCGACCTCTCAGAGCTCAACCCCGAGATCGACGAAGCGCTCGTCAAGATGGTCGCCCGCATGATGGCCAAGGATCGCGAGGAGCGCTACCCCGACTGCGGCGAGCTCGTCAACGATTTGCAGCAATACCTCGAGAAGAGCGGCGTCTCCGCCGGCCTCGTCGAGGGCATGACCACGCCCGCCCCCCGCCGCGCCGAGCAGCCCGGCGCGGCGGCCTCCGGCCGTGACACCCAACTCGACTCACAACCCACCCGCCGGGTGGAAACAGCCCCGTCGGAGGCGCCCCAGCAGCCCCCTCCTCCTCCTCCACCCGCAGCCGCGGTCAAGACCGAGGTCCCGGTTGTCGAGACATCGCCGGTCACCCAGGAACCTCCTCCGAGCGGAGGACGGCGGCTCGCCCTGGTGGTTGCGCTGGTCGTGGTCCTCGGCCTGGCCACGGTGCTCGCCGCCGGGGTTTTCGCCTGGAAGCGCGGTCTCTTCAACATGGCACTAAAGGGCGGGACGGAGACCGTCCAGACCCAATCGGTCGCTGATGAAGCAGGACCGAGCGAGTCTGCTGCGGCCGGGGCGCCCGCAGAGGAAGAGGCTGAGGAGGTCACCGCCGGTGGAACCACCACCGGCCAACCTGCGCTCCCGACGGCCCAACCCACCGCGACGGCGCCTGTTGTCGGACCGCCCACAACCGGGTCGGCGTACTCCGGCAAACGCGCGAATCGGCGGCAGCCGGAGCGAAACGTGCCTCCGCCCCGGCCCACCCTCGTACCGCCGATGCCCGAGGGTACGGTCGTCATCGCCCTTGGCGAACAGCTCTTCGCCGGTGAGGCGGAGGTGGTGGTCGAAGAGGCGCTGTCGCGCGCCGGTATTCCGCTGGTGGATGAGAATGGGCTTCCGGGTGTCGCGCAGCTTCTCGGGGTTGAGTCTCCCCTCCCGGGCCAGCTCCATGCCGCTCTGCGCCCGTACGTGCGCAATGCCGTGCTGGTCCGGGTGGAGTACCTCGGCGAGCGCCCCCTTCAGTACATGGGGCAGCCTGATATCGCTTTCCAGGCGCGGGTCACCATCGCTCCGGTCGACGTGCAGACAGGAAGATCCCTGGCCTCTCCGAAGAGATTCCGGGTAGAATACACCCAGCTCAGCGCCACCCGGGTCGCGGAGGAGAAGCTCCGACGACCCTCGCGGTGGTTGGTCGACCTGCTCCAGTAGAGCCTGAGAATTCGGAATTAAGCCCGCATATCTCACCACCTCTCGTAGCGAGGCTCGCGAGATGTCGTGAGGTGT
>JBGMRN010000396.1:0-2265 GCA_048061535.1 Thermoanaerobaculales bacterium
CGAGAGCGCAGACACGCACGGCGCCTTGCACCCCTCGCGACGAAATCTGGTGAGAAGTGCGGGCTAGAACCCTGCAACCGCCAGTTGCCCGGACCCACTACGAGACGTGAGGAGGTGGAGGATCAAACCTAACTTCCTAACTTCCTAACTTCCTAACTTCCTAACCCGAAAACGTCCCAACCAAACCAACTCGCCCCCCAATAGCCCGCCCGCATCGGCAAGAAAGCTTTGCTACCATCTGCCTGTGAGCCCCTTGCAGCGCCTCCTCCGTTACATGCGTCCCTACCTCTCGCAGATGGTCATTGCGGCTGTCATGCTGGCGGTGGCCGGCGGTCTGATGTCGATGATCGTAGCCACGCTCAAACCGATGGTGAACCAGGTTCTGCTCTTGCAGCCGGCCACAGAGAACACAGTGGAGCCGGAGGAACCCGAGTTTCTCGACCGCGTGATCGAGTGGCTTCCGATCGAAGATCTCTCCGCCTGGCTTCACGAGCGCCCGCTGGTCAAGGTCCCCTTCCTTCTGGTCGCGATCTACTTCATCCGCGGCATCATGCTCTACTTCGGCGAGTACCTCACCACCAAGACCGGCACCGCTGTCATCCGCGACCTGCGCTCGGACCTTTACTCGTCAATCGTCTATCAGTCGCCGAGCTTCTTCCGTGCCCACCACACGGGCCTGGTGATGGCCCGACTACTCAACGATATCCAACGCATCCAGAGAGTCTCTTCGAGAGTTCTTGCAGATCTGGTGCGGGTCGGCGCCATGGCGCCTGCGATGCTGATCCTGATCCTGATCTACGACTGGCGCATGACCCTTTTCGCCCTCATCGTGCTTCCCTTCATGGCGTATCCCGTGTTGCGCCTCGGCCGTCGTCTCCGCAAAACTTCCACCCTTTCGCAGGAGTCAATCGCCGAGGCGGCCAATCTGCTCAAGGAGTCGGTCACCGGCCTCAGAGTGATCCAGGCATTCTCGATGGAGGAGATCTCGATCTCGAGGTTCCAGGACCGACTCGCCCGTTTATTCAAGGTGGATCTCAAGGCGGGCAGGGCCGCGGCCCTATCTGGTCCGATCGTCGAGTTCGTCGGGGCGGTTGCCGGCGGATTCTTGTTCTATGTTGCCGGGAATGGCATCGCCTCCGGCACCCTCGACCCCGGAAACTTCGTTGTGGTTCTGGCAGGTCTCGCGTTCCTCTTCATGTCGATGCGCCGCCTCAACTCCATTAACGTCGAGTTCCAACAGGCTCTGGCAGCGGCCGAGCGGGTCTTCACGATGATGGACTGGCCCCCGGAGGTGACGGAGCAGCCCGGCGCCGCCATTCTGATGGAGGAGCCGCAGGAGATTCGCTTCGAGAACGTCGATTTTACGTACCCCGACAGCGACGAGCCCGCTCTTCAGGCCATCGACCTGTGCCTGCGCCGCGGTGAAATGGTGGCCCTCGTCGGCCCCTCGGGCGCCGGCAAGACGACCCTTGCGAGCCTCATGCTGCGCTTCGCCGACCCCAGCGCGGGCCGGGTGTCGATCGACGGCCGGGACCTCCGAGGTCTGACCCTGGGTTCTGTCCGCGGCATCATCGGTCTGGTGACTCAAGAGACCATCCTCTTCGACGACACGGTCCACCGAAACATCACTGCAGGGCGCGATGGTGTGCCCGTCGACCGGGTCCGGGAGGTCGCCTCCGCCGCCCAGGCGGACGGGTTCGTCTCCGCCCTGCCCGACGGGTATGAAACGAGCCTGGGGGAAGGCGGGGCGCGCCTGTCGATGGGCCAGCGTCAGCGCCTGACAATCGCCCGCGCTCTCTTCAAGGACCCGCCGTTCCTCGTCCTCGACGAGGCGACATCCGCCCTCGACGCCGAGTCCGAAAGCCTGGTCCAGGAAGCGATGAAGACCCTCCTCGAGGGTCGCGGAAGCCTGGTGATCGCCCACCGACTGGCAACCATCCGCGAAGCCGACCGGATCGTCGTGCTCGACAAGGGGCGCATCGTCGAGGAGGGCGACCACCCGTCCCTGATGGCACTCGGTGGGCTCTATGCCCACCTCCATCAGCTCCAGTTCAAGCAGTGATAGCGTGGTTCTCGATGCGGAAACGAGCGATTTTTCTGCAAGGTCAAGGAAAACAAGGATTTCCGCGGAGACGTACTCCTGTACGTCGCACAAGGAAATGCGCAGTTTGACGCAGAGATTGCAAAAAAGCGCCGTTTCCGGACGAGAACTAGCCCGTCAACGCCTGTCTGAGCAGGTAGGCCGCGACCAGCAGCAAGCCGATC
>JBGMRN010000397.1:0-2244 GCA_048061535.1 Thermoanaerobaculales bacterium
TGGACGGCACTGACTCAAGCAAACATGTCTCCGATAAACCCGGGGCGGTTCACCCAGGAACCGCACCCATCGGAAGGCGCCCGGTGATCTGTGGCCGTTCACCCCAAGGCGGTCAAAGAGAGCCAGGTGTCCTGCCCGACTCCAGCCCCTCCAAGAGATCCAAGAGGCCGACGGCCTCCCACGAACGATTCCGCTTCGACTCCGAGAGAGGATGCAGAACCCCACAATCCGTGAGTTGTCTCATGGCTTGGTGAATCGCGGCCTTGGCTCGCTGCGTCACAGCAGCGGCTACCGGCGCCGTAATCACAGGATGCGCGGGTAGCAGTTCGATCAACGCCCAAGCGGCGGCGTCCGACCTCGGCGCTGGGCCTGCGGCCAACTGTCGCCGCCACTCATCCATGAGCGCGGTCACCGCTTCGAGGTAGGCAGACGCCAGCCCCGCTGCGCGAGCCGCCGCAACGGCAAACTGCTCAACCCACAACCCAACCTCTCCGTCCCTGAATCGGGTGAGGCCTTCGATGTATCGTTTTCGTTCCGTCGCCAGAACCACGCTGATGGGAGGAACGTAGGTGGCTGCGATGCCGCGGCGGCGCAGCACCACATGGATGAGCGCGCGGCCAGTGCGACCGTTTCCGTCGTCGAATGGGTGGATCGTCTCGAATTGGGCATGAACCATCGCGGCCTGAACGAGGGGAGGGAGCGAGTCGTCTCCGGTGGCCTCGCAAAGATCACGAAGCAGGGAATCGACATGCTCCGGTGGCGGCGGGACGAAGTCGGCGCCGCACGGGTTGTAGTCATTGCCGCCGATCCAGTTCTGGTCCCTCCGGACGATTCCTGCCTTCTGTGAGTCGGGGGCTTTGGCCATCAGCTTGCCATGGATCTCCGCGAGGTGCTCGACACCGATTTTTTCGGCCCTCGCTGCTTCATCCACAGCCAACTGCATGGCATCGATGTTCCCGATGACTTCCAGGACTGTGGACGGGGCCTTGCCCCCGGTTTCGATCCTAGATTCATCGCGGGCGAGTTGGCGTATCCCAACCTGCATCCCCTCTACCTTCGATGATGCGATCGACTCCGTGCGGAGTAGCAGGCGGGCGAAGGGGGCGAGGGCTGGATGGGCCCTCGAGTTTAGGGTCATGATCGCCTGCTCCGCGTCCGAGACGACACCAGCGATGCCGGATGGCAGGTCGAAGTCGAAGTCGGTCAGCGTACCGGGAATGAACGCCTCGTACTTGCATGCTCTCCGGTACCTGGGCGGCGCGTAAAGGGTGGGATCCCACTCCCAGGTCTTTGGGACGAGTGTTCCGCGCATCCTGAACGAACTCCCCTTCTTAGTTCAGTTTATTAAGCAAGTTGAACTAAGATGGCGCCTTGGTTCAGGATCGCAAGGGTATTGAAGCGACAGTAAGAACAACACTTCAGCCCGCCTTAGGAAAAAGCAAACCCCCCTTGATCTCGTAAGACCAAGCGGGGCAACCCTTTCCGCAAAGTGGGCCTGGCAGGACTCGAACCTCCGACCTCACGCTTATCAGGCACGCAGAGCACCAAGCATATCATGCAGCCTGCAACGGCTGACCCTTGAAAACCCAATACTTACGGGAACTTCAGGGCGATGGGCCGTGCAGCTTGCAGAAGGGTTTCCCCTTCGGGCTGCAGGATGCTTGGGCCGGTTGCCTGCAGGTTGCCTGCAGCTACGAGGCAGCCGCAAGGCCCTCGCTCAGGGCGCTCAACGCCCCGGGTTATGCACCAGAGGTGGTCGCGGGCAAGCGTCAAGAAGTGAACAATTGCAGGGTGGATGAGGTTTTCGGGGAGCACGGGGATTCTGGGCCGACCGCCGGGCCCACCGGACCGTCGTCGCGAGTAGCAGCGGTACCCTGCGCGGTGCCACCTGAGGACCGTGGCTGGCTGGATCAGCACGAGTGCGTGGCGCCACCAATTCCAGTGCCGGCAGAGCCAAATCCAGAGCACTCGATCTGCTGGCCGGAGAAACGGCCCGGGGCGTCCTCGCTGAAGCACGGCGAGTTGATGACGGAGGATGGCATTCTCAGCCGACAATATGACGCGGGATCGAGCCATCCCACGGAGGGTCCGAAGGGCCAGAAGGAACCATGAGATCATGACCCCACAGTCCGCGACCGAAAGTCAAGAAGTCAACTACCCCAGGGCGGATGAGGTTTTCGCGGAGGACGGGGGTCTGGCCCGCAACACCGGTGGGCGTGGCCAGCGCCCCCAAGAGGATGGCGC
>JBGMRN010000398.1:0-2244 GCA_048061535.1 Thermoanaerobaculales bacterium
CGGCACCTGGCACATCCTGGCGGCACGCTGCACTCGGCACCTGGCACATCTAAACCAAAGTTCTGCGCAATTCGCCCACGTAAGTAACTATTGATATTAAGGTTAGGGCTCAGTCCAAGTTGTCGATTCTGACTACAACCTGGGCGATATGCCGAGCAGATCGAATGCTCGCCTCTGTAGAGGGGTCGCCTCGGTGAGGAGTTCGAACTCTGCCCCTGTTCGATTTGTTCGGATCGTATTGAGGCACAGCGTCGAGAGATCCTTCAAGAGTGTGCGAAAGCTGTGAACCGGATAATCGTCCTCGGTGCGCTTTGAAGCCGCCTTGCGGAGAGCTTTCTCAGAACGCACAGCAGGTGCGACGATCGAGCGGCGCGCTGCCCGAGCCGCCTCGGGGTCGTCGTCGTCGAAGAGAATGGGCCTGAGCGCCTGCCGCATGTGCCACACTGCGTAATAGGCGAGCATGCAGAGGAAGACGTGCGCGCGCACGCGCTCGTCGAGCCGGTGGTGAATGGGCCGAATTTTCAAATCGACGGTCTTGAGGCTGCGGAACGCCCGCTCGACCTTCGAGAGATTCTTGTAGGCTGCCACGACATCGGGAGCCGGCATGTGCTTCTTCTTGAGCGAGGTGCGCAGCAGGTAAAGGCCGTCGAGGTTCGCTTCCTCGGCGATTTTCTCCTCGTTGCGCCGATACGAGAAGCTCCGCTCCGTGATCTCGAGCGCGAAGTGCCCCGCGACGTTGTAGCGGTCCATCACGCGGCCTACGCGCAGGCCGATCCTGTCCTTACCGCGCAGGGGGCGCCTCTCGCGCTCGGTGGCGGTGACCACCTTCTCGAAGAGGCGCTCCGTCTGCTCGAGCAGCTCTTCGCGCTTGCGAGCCCGCTCGTCGGCCAGGAACGGGTTGCGGCACACGATGAGGCGCTCGCCGGGATAATCGGGCGAGGTGATCTCGGCCAGGTCGCGCTCGTCGAAAAGCGTCGTCGGCACGAGGCGCTCTCGAGCAAGCTTCTGTATGGCCGGCGCGCGCAACGCCGTGATCCAGTCCAGGCGGGCCGGGCGAAGCTCCTCCTTGATGCGTGCTCCGCTCAGAAGACCCCGGTCGCCGACGACCACCAGGCCTTCGAAGCGGCCGCGAAGCTTCGCCAACTGAGGGCCGAGCGTCACCGGATCTCCCGTGTTGCCCTCGAAGACCTCCACCGCCACCGGACAACCCTGGCCGCTTGTGAGCAGGGCGAAGACGATCTGCGGAAAACCTTTCTTACCGTCGCGGCTATGCCCGAAGGCAGCGAGCGCGCAGTGTGTGCCTGTGTAATAGCTCGAACTGACGTCGCAGAGCACAGGCGTGATCTTGGCGCTCTGGCCAAGATGCCTTTTCACCAGCTTCGCCTCGATGCGGCGTTGTCGCCCGCGCAGCCAGTCCATAGCGCGATAGAGGTCTTCCTCCGACACCTGCTCGTCCAGACCCAGGACATACCCGAGACTGGTACTGGCCGTCTCGGCACTGAGGCTGCGCGCGGTCGCGAGTTTGGAGCCCGGATCGAGCACCCGCGCAACGATCATCGCAAGTACGAGATCGCGCTCTTTCGAAGGCCGAGAGGCGAGCACCTGCTCAAGACCGATCTTCTTGAGTGTGCCCAGCACAGCGGCGACATGCCCGTACGGGCGTGAGCGAATGATCTCGAAGACTTCGGAGGCCGGCAGGTAGGTTTCCCCGCGCAGCGCGCCACGGATCAGTTCGATAATGGGCCCGGGCAGATGAGAGATGTTGCCGAGCGTCTCCTTCTTGACCTTACCGTCCTCGCGATAGCTGCGGCGCAAGAGGACGGCCTTATACTCCTTCCCCTTATAGTGCCTACGAGTAACGGCGACGTGTATGGCTCCATTATGCTTTGGCATGAGAGACAATACGACATTATGCAACTATATGCAAGTGATATTACAAGTATTAGTGCCTACTTCATGCATTTCATATTTATCCCGTATGAATCTGTCGATAAAGGAGTTAGCCGCTAGAAAACGGACGAGAACGGGCAGAACTTGGGACTAGACGTCCACCTCCTTGCATCAGCTCGGGTCGGGGGCGTTTTGTTCTGGACGCGCAACCGTCGGTTGCGGTCCGCTGCCGAGAGCCTCGGGATCGCGTATTAGCGGCTCGGCGTTAGCGGCCCGCGCTACCCGACCAACTCGAACCTCGCCTGGAAAAAGCGTAGCTCATCCGGTTCGTACGTGAATCGGAGGCCGCCGATG
>JBGMRN010000399.1:0-2239 GCA_048061535.1 Thermoanaerobaculales bacterium
CCCCGATCTCGTAGACCTTGCGGAAGACCTGCGCCTGCATTCGCACCGTCCGCACGACGTCAAGGTTGCCGCTGTCGACCACTCGGACCTCGAAGGGAACCTCCGAGGCAGCCGCGATTTGATTGGGCACCTGCCACACCAGCTCGTACACGCCTTCGCCCGGCGCTTCGGTGCCGGGAACAGGATCCGCCGCGAGCTCCACCCCGCCCAGACCGTCACTCACCGGCCCGCGGAACTCCACACTGACGATGGTGCCGGGAACCGGGTTACCGCCGTCGTCGAGGTTGAGGTCGTGGGCGGCAACCCGCAGCAACAGGGCCACGCCCTCGGTCGGGTGCAGCACCGAGGTATAGGCCGCCGGCCACGGGGCGCCTTCCCAGGGAGTCAACCACTCGACCGTCGGCGCCGTCGGATCCGGCTCGGGGGCGACCTCGATCACGAGGGTCCGGCCGCCGAAGTTGCCGCCGCGGTCGTCGGCCGAGATGGTCGCCGTGACCTGGGTCGTCTCCGAGAAGACGCCGTGCGGCACGGTGAGGGTCTCGGTGCGATAGAGGTTGCCGGAGATCCGGGTGGCGGCCAGCGGCGAGGAAAAGATGTCGGGCCGGTCGAAGACGGCCTCGGCGCCGATGACCTCGGTCTCGGCATCCCGGGCGATGAACTCGAGGTAGAGCTGCTCGCCGATGTGGAAGAGGGCACGCGGTTCGCCGTCGATGCCCGAGCGCGCCGAAATGCTCTCGACCACCGGCGGACCCTGGTCGTCGGCGACCGGGAAGCGCGCGCTCTCAGCGACCGCCGAAGCCCCGGATGAATCGGTGACCTGGACGCTGAGGTGGAGCTGCGCGCCTTCGGGCTGGATGATCGGGATTTCGAGGCTCACCGTCGGGGCCGTCAGGTCGCCCCAGTCGCCCGACGGCGGACGATTAATGCTCAGGGTCGGAGCCGCGTCGAGGAGGGCGCCCCCCTCTTCGAAGAGCTGCACGGCCAGGGCGAGCTGTGTTCCGTCGGGATCGGACATGCCTTCAACCGTGGCGGCGATCTCGGAGCCCGCGTACAGCACGCCCGCTACCGGCGACACCGCGATGGCAGTGACCGCGCCCACCGTCGGTCCCTGGTTGGGCAGCACCTCCATGGCGAGCTCGACGACGTTGCTCTCGTTGGTGCTGGTGTCGACCGCCCGCGCCCACACCGGCAGCGGCTTGGGGTTGACGCCGTCGCCCGAGTAGGCGGCCACGAACGTCAGCTCATAGGGCGGTGAGGACGAGATCACGTTGGGCTGAGTCGGCCCGCCGGGTGCGGTTGGATCGTCGAAGAAGTACTCGACGCGGTCGAGATCGCCCTGCGGCGGGTCGAGCGGGAAGTTGTCGATGCCGGAGAGCACCGGCGTCACCGTATAGGCCGTGCCCGGCACGAGCTGGCCCCCCGGAGCCCCCGGCGGCGGTGGCAGGTCGTCGATCACCGGGGGGTTGCCGTCCCAGATCCGGTACTGCCGCTCGAAAGGCGCCATGGGATTGCCCTGCCCGTCGACCAGGCCCGAGATCTGGATGCGCCGCAGCAAGTTGTCGCCGGTCAGATCCAGGCCATTCGCCGGATCGACGGTCAGCGAGTAGCTGCTCCGGGTCAAGAACATCGAGACCGGCAGCGGCTGCCAGATCACCCCTCCCCCGCCGTCGTCCTTGCCCCACGAGAGCACGGCCGCATCGTCGTCACCAATGCCGTCCAGCTGCTCATCGGTCGCGGTGAGCGCCTCGTTGAAGTCGTAGCGGATCGGCGCCTCGCCTTCGGCCGGGCGGTCCAGGCTCGGCACCGAGCCCACGACTTCGGGCCCGATGCTGTCGGAGGTCTTGAAGCTCGAGCCGACGTCGCCACTCGGGGTCAAGAGTCGTTCGACACGGTCGCGCACCCCTCCCGGGCCACCCTTGATCTTGAGGCTGTAGTATGCCTGGTTGGCGTACGGCGCCGACGGGGTGAAGATCACCGTCTGGCGCCCGGAGTTGTCGAAGCCGGAGGTCCAGAGTCCGGCTGCCGACCCACCGGGGCCGATCAACTCGAAGTACGGCGAGCTGCTCACTCCCTGCGGCAGAACCGCGCCGAAAAGTGGTTCGGAGAAGACGATCTCCACCGCCGCCGTCCGCGACACGTCCTCCATGCCCGGCGGCGGCACGATCGAGACGATCTGCGGCGGTCCGCCATCGAGGATCAGGAACGGGATTTGATTGTCGTTGCCGTTGGGTCCGACCAG
>JBGMRN010000400.1:0-2219 GCA_048061535.1 Thermoanaerobaculales bacterium
AGGAGGTTAGGGGGTTAGGAGGTTAGGTTGTTCGCGCTCATGAGCCTAACTTCCTCACTTCCTCACTTCTTCGGGGTTAGGGGGTTAGGTCGGTGCCGTCGCTCCTCACTTCCTCACTTCCTAACTTCCTCACTTCTTCGGGGTTAGGAGGTTAGGGGTCTTCGCCATCGCCGCCTCCACCGCCGGCACCATGACTCTCGAAGAGATCGGCCGGCTTCAGGCCTATCTCCTGCTCTACAGCGGCATGGTCGTCCTGCTGAGCTTCTGGGTGGTGCCCTCGATCGTCGAGGCGTGCACGCCATTCAAGGCCCGCCGTTTCCTGCGCATCCCCAGATCGACCCTGCTCACGATCTTCGCCACCGGCAAGATCATCGTCGTCCTGCCGCAGTTGATCGAACATGCACAATCTGACCCGCGAAACGGATCGGGTCCGCACCTTCCTCGACGAGCCCCCTCCCCCATTACCGGTGGACTCGGAACGGTCTCGGCTCGACCAGATTCTCGACCGCGGCCTCCTCCGGGTCGGTTTTCTCCCCGACCACCTGCCCTTTGCGTTCGTCAATACCGAGGCGGAGGCAGTCGGTTTCGATCTCGAGATGGCCCGCAGCCTAGCCGAGAGCCTCGGGGTCGAGCTCGAACTCATTCGAATCGACAAGATCGACCACTTCAAATACCTTACGGACGGGAGCTACGATCTCATCATGTCCGGTCTGATCCTGACGTCATCCAAGCCTCTTGAGGCCGGATTCTCGAATCCATACCTCAACCAAACCCTGGCCTTCCTCACCCTCGACCACCGGTCCCGGGATTTCGCATCACGTCGGGAGCTGCAGCGGCACAACGGCCTGCGCATCGGCGTTGTCGAGACATTGGCCGACTGGACGCCACGTCTCACCGGATACCTGAATGATGCCGAGATCGAGGTCGTCTCCTCCCCACGGTCCTTCTGTCGCTCTCAGACCGATCTCGATGCCGTCCTCTTCACCGCCGAGGCCGGTTCGGCGTGGACCCTGCTCTATCCTTCGTATTCCTTCGTATTCGGTCGTGATCCCGCGACCGGACGTGGTCAAGGTCTTCCCGGCCGAAACGGTCTCGGGTTGCTTCTGGCGGAACGACGCGACTGATACTTTTATCGGTGTGGCACCCCGCACCCATCTTCACACCATATCAGCGTGACTGGCCTCGATGGCCCTTCAGAGCCCGCAAACCCCCATCATGCACTGAGTCGGCCGGGCGGCCGAAAAGAACATCCCTACCAATTCCTCCTCGATGCCCATTTCTGCGAAGACCACGGAACGTATGACTGCGCCCCTCCGAGAGCAGGCGGCTCCGGCTGTGGATTGAAGCCAGCGCTGATGCCCTCCAGCGCAGCATCGTCAAGCTCACTCGGTTGCTCGTCGTGGAAGGCCTCGACGCCGGCATTGAACTCATCGGCGGTGAACTCAAGGCCACGTTCCTCGCCGAGCTCGACCGCCGTTGCCGCGACGTCCGTCCGTTGCTCCGCCGCAACGTTGAGTGCGGCCTCCATTGTTGTGTCTGACGCTATCAGCGACAAGAATTGTTCGACTGACTCCTTACTCATCTCAATACCTCCCGCGGCTGGCTGCAAGCCAGCCTGATTGTTCAACACCCCTTTGATCACTTCTGAACCCAATCGGTGCCGGCCGTTGCCGTGACGCCACAGGCCACCCAGGCCAACGTGGCGCCGAAAGCCGGTGCCACTCTGCCACCGTCGCTATCTGATCTTTCAACCCAGCCCCCTCCCTTGAGCCAACTCCCGGTCCGCCCTGACAGATCCGACTCGTTCTTCTTTCTCCCTGTATGAGGGAGTTCGCGGCAGACTTGCTCACCCGGCGATGGTCAAACCCCTTCAGCATGAAAAATGCGGGCAGGCATCTCTGTGGACAATGGCGGAACGGCGTGACTGCACATGTTGGGAAAGAAACCGGGCGGCTGGTGGGAACGATCCGCGGGTCCATCATCGAAGGCTACTGGGTCGAGGCCGGCTCAAGTGAGAAATGCTCGACCTCCAAGGACGGCAGCTACCACTGGGGCCGTATTGTCGCCACGCTTGAAGCTTCCGGCCGGCGCTTCAACGGCAAGTGGGGATACTGCGATGAAAACCCGACACGAGAATGGACCGGGACGTGCTCCGGCTCGGTCGGCGCCGGAAACCGTTAGCCCGTTCCCTTCCGGAAACTCTGGAGGGGAACGAGCTA
>JBGMRN010000401.1:0-2216 GCA_048061535.1 Thermoanaerobaculales bacterium
TTGGGGCTCGGATGAGACCGGATGACGGGCGGGCCGTTCCTGCGTTCTTCAAGGCTGCTCTGGAGAACCGGCCCCTTCCCGTCCATGGTGACGGTTCTCAGACTCGTTCACTTTGTTATGTCGACGATGAGGTAGATGGGATTCTTCGTCTTCTGCTTTCAGACGAGACGGACCCTGTCAATATTGGAAACTCCGAAGAGGTGACGGTTCTCGAGCTAGCCGAGGTGATTCAGGATGTGGTCGGCAACCACCCCGGGTTCGATTTTCAGCCTCGCCCTACTGACGATCCGACAGTTCGTCGTCCCGACACTTCCAAGGCAGAAGAGCTGCTGGGATGGAGGGCAGAGATCTCATTGCGCACGGGCCTGGAGAAGACACTGCCGTGGTTCAGAGAGGTGCTTGGGTTCCCCTGAGACCCGACTCCTCAGGGCACGCGGCGTGATCAGTCCGATCAGCGACCCTGAGACTGTAGCTCCACTCCTTGATCCCGACTCTTAGCCTGACGGTGATGTTGCAGTTGATCTGACCTGGAAGGACGCACCCACTCTCTCTCCAGGCTTAGATCGTGGGGACCTGACCGCGAGCTGTAAAGGTGTCGGTGAGGCGCAAGGCGATTCCGGAGGCTTGGATGACCGTACGACTCCGGGTGTAGTAACCGTCTTGGGCGAGGTGTCAACTCGGCGGGTCTATTTCCTTGATATCACCCGGATAGACGTTGGCTAACCAAGTGCGTGCCCTCTGTGTCAACCTTTCGTGAGACGGGTCGTGTAGGTGTATCACTGTGTTGAGGGGGCGGGGATGGGAGAATCTCTGAATGTCCATTACTGCAGAGGATCGGTTGCTGAGTCATGCTGGCCGTGTGAATGATCCGAGCCCTGAGGTCCCGGAACGGGCCAAGCGCCGGTCGTATACGGCGAAGTACAAGTTGGAGATCCTTGACGAGTACGAGGGTTTGGATCGTGACGCCAAGGGTGGCCTGTTGCGCCGGGAGGGCTTGTATACGTCGCTTATCTCGGAGTGGCGGAAACAACGCGATCGGGGTGCGCTTGCGGCGTTAGCGGCGAAGCCGGGGCGCCAACCGGCCGATCCGGTCGAGCGGGACAACGCCCGGCTCCGCCGACGTGTGGACCGGCTCGAAGAAGAGTTGGATACAGCACGTCGGGTGATCGAGGTCCAGGGGAAACTCTCGGCGCTGTTGGAGGAACTCGCCACCGACAGCGCCGAGAAGACCAGCGGCGAACCGAAGCGATGATCGACGACACCATCTCCGAGTTGGCCTCGATGGTGGGGGTCACCGCGGCATGCGAAGCGGTGGGCCGTCCCCGCTCTACGCATTACCGGTGGCATCGCAAGAGCCCCGAGCCACCGAGACCGGACCGGGTTCCAGCTCCGCAGCCTCGAGCCCTCGACGACGTTGAACGCAAAGAGGTGCTCCGGGTCCTTCACGAACCCGAACATGTCGATGAGGCTCCCGCCACCGTCTACGCCAAGTTGTTGGACGACAGGATCTATCTGGCGTCGACATCGACGATGTACCGGATTCTGCGAGAACACGGCGAGGTGTCGGAGCGTCGCCGTCAGGCCACTCATCCCGCTCACGTCAAACCCGAGTTGGTAGCTGCCGGCCCGAACAACGTGTGGTCGTGGGACATCACGAAACTGTTGGGGCCGGCGAAGTGGACCTGGTTTTACCTGTACGTGATCATCGACATCTATAGCCGCTACGTACCGGGGTGGATGCTCGCCCGTGCCGAGCGGGCTCATCTCGCCGAGCGGCTGTTGGCTGACACGATCCGCAGCCAGGGCGTCGATCGTGGCGAGTTGACGATCCACGCCGACCGGGGAGCGTCGATGGCGTCCAAACCGGTCGCTCTGCTCCTCGGCGATCTCGGGGTCACCAAGTCCCACTCCCGTCCCCATGTCTCGAACGACAACCCGTATTCAGAATCACAGTTCAAGACGCTGAAGTATCGGCCCGAGTTCCCGAAACGTTTCGGGTCCTTCGAAGACGCCCAGAGCTTCACGAGAAGCTTCTTCGATTGGTACAACAACGAACATCGTCACTCCGGTATCGGCTACCACACCCCCGCCGACGTCCACTACGGCCGAGCCGAAACCATCCAGCAGCAACGAGCAGCAGTCCTCGACGCCGCCTACCAGGCTCACCCCGAAAGGTTCGTCCTCAAACCGCCAACACCGCCACCGCTCCCACAGAC
>JBGMRN010000402.1:0-2206 GCA_048061535.1 Thermoanaerobaculales bacterium
GACCGTTGTGGTCCTCAGGCGGTGATCGCGGCCTGTACAAGACGACTGACGGCGGTACGAGCTGGGACAGGGTGCTTGCTGACGGCGAGTGGACCGGAGTCACCGACGTGGTGATGGACCCCCGAGATCCCGATGTCCTCTTCGCCGCCACCTGGCAGCACCACCGGACCGTGGCCGCGGTGATGGACGGCGGACCCGAGTCCGGGGTCCACCGGTCCACCGACGGGGGCGCCACCTGGACCAAACTCGAGGGCGGCCTTCCGACGGGCAATATGGGCAAGATCGGTCTCGCTATCTCACCCCAGAATCCCGACGTCGTCTACGCGGCAATCGAGCTCGACCGCCGCGAGGGTGGCGTGTGGCGATCCGGCAATCGCGGAGCGAGCTGGGAGAAGCGCTCCGACACCGTCTCCGGCGCGACCGGTCCCCACTACTACCAGGAGCTGGTGGCCAGCCCACACGCCTTTGATCGCCTCTACCTGATGGACGTACGCATCCAGATCTCCGATGACGGCGGCACGACCTTCCGGCGCATGAAGGAGGTGGCAAAACACTCCGACAATCACGCCCTGGCCTTCCTTCCGGACGACCCGAACTGGCTCCTCGCCGGTACCGACGGCGGCCTGTATGAGACCTTCGACCTCGGCCGCAACTGGCGTTTCGTGGCCAACTTGCCGGTGACCCAGTTCTACAAGCTGGCCCTGGACGACGCCGAGCCCTTCTACAACATCTACGGCGGTACCCAGGACAACAACACCCAGGGCGGCCCTTCGCGCACCGACACCGCCAACGGCATCACCAATGCCGACTGGTTCATCACCGTCTTTGCCGACGGTCACCAGCCGGCGGTGGAACCGGGCAACCCCGACATCGTATACAGCGAGTGGCAGCAGGGCAACCTGGTCCGCACCGACCGCACCACCGGCGAGATCGTCTACATCCAACCCCAGCCCGAACCCGGTGACCCGCCCGAGCGCTGGAACTGGGACTCGCCGATCCTGATCAGCCCCCATTCCCCGACCCGGCTTTACTACGCCAGCCAGCGGGTGTGGCGCTCGGATGACCGGGGCGACAGTTGGAGGCCGATGAGCCCGGACCTCACACGAAATCAAGATCGCATCCTGCTGCCGCTGATGGGCCGGGTGTGGAGCTCCGACGCCCCCTGGGACCTCTTCGCGATGTCGAACTTCAATACCATCACCTCCCTCGCCGAGTCACCCCTTCAGGAGGACCTGCTCTGGGCGGGCACCGACGACGGTTTGATTCAGGTCAGCGAGGACGGCGGTGGCTCGTGGCGGGCAATCGAGGTGAGCAGTCTGCCCGGGGTCCCCGAGGCGGCCTTCGTCAACGACATCAAGGCCGATCTTTTCGACGCCGATACCGCTTATGTGGCCCTCGACAACCACAAGAACGGTGATTTCAGGCCGTTCCTATTCAAGACCACCGACCGCGGCCGGAGCTGGCGCTCGATCGCCGGAGACCTGCCTGACCGCCACCTTGTTTGGCGTCTGGTGCAGGACCACGTCAAGCCGGACCTCCTGTTCGTCGGCACAGAGTTCGGTGTCTTTTTCACGATCGACGGTGGGGCGCGCTGGGTCGAGCTCTCCGGCGGCGTTCCCACCATTCCGTTCCGCGATCTCGCCATCCAACGCCGCGAGAACGATCTTGTCGGCGCCACCTTCGGCCGTGGGTTCTTCGTCTTGGACGACTACTCGGTCCTGCGGGAGATAAGCGAGCAGTCATTGGATTCGGAAGCCTTTCTGTTCCCCGTGCGCGCGGCCCAGTGGTATATCCCGCGCCGGCCTCTCGGCCAGCCGGGCCAGGCTTCTCAGGGCGCCTCGTTCTTTGTGGCCGAGAACCCACCCTTCGGCGCGGTCTTCACCTACTACCTGGTCGAGGACCTGCAGTCCCGCAAGGAGATGCGGCGAACAAAAGAAGAAAAGCTCGAAAAGGACGGCAAGGATACCCCCTACCCGGGTTTCGACGAGCTCGAAATCGAGCGCCGCGAGGACCCACCAATCATCCTGCTGACCGTGCGCGACTCCCATGGCGACCCCGTGCGCAGGATTGAGGGCCCCGCCAAGGCCGGGTTTCACCGGATCGCATGGGACCTTCGCTATCCCACCGCCCGCGCCATCGGGGAAAAGCCGACCGAGCGACAGGGCGGCGGAACCAACGAAAACCCGAGCAGCGGTTTTCTGGCCCC
>JBGMRN010000403.1:0-2185 GCA_048061535.1 Thermoanaerobaculales bacterium
CCAGGCGACGCCCTTCCTGAAGGGGAAGCGGCCGGTGATCTCTGTGGACACGAAGAAGAAGGAGAAGGTTGGGGATTTCGAGAACCGTGGCCGGGAGTGGCGTCTCCGCGGCAAACCGCCTGAGGTGAGGGTCTATGACTTCATCGACAAGGAACTGGGAAAGGTGGCCCCGTACGGCGTCTACGACCTCGCGAACAACCTGGGGTGGGTGAGTGTCGGAGTCAGCCACGACACGGCTGAGTTCGCCGTGAGGACGATCGCGAGATGGTGGCGACGCCTTGGTCGTCGCCGCTTTCCGGGGGCGCGGTCGCTGCTGATCACGGCCGACGGGGGAGGAAGCAACGGCACACGTGTTCGGCTTTGGAAGTGGGAACTCCAGAAGTTCGTCAATCGGACCGGCATTGCAGTCACGGTATGCCACTTCCCCCCGGGCACCTCGAAGTGGAACAAGATCGAGCATCGCCTGTTCTCCTTCATCACGAAGAACTGGCGCGGCAAGCCCCTCGATTCCCACGCGACCATCGTCAAGCTGATCGGCTCGACGACGACCGCGACCGGACTCGGGGTCTACTGCGAACTCGACGATCATGAGTACGAGAAAGGCGTCCAGGTGTCGGACGAGCAGATGTCGCAGCTCAACATCAAGCGACACGAGTTCCATGGAGAGTGGAACTACACGTTGCGTCCCCAGCGACGCAGAGCAAGGCGCAAAGCCTAGATGTTATTTGGGTGCGGCTCTTTCAGGACAACCCTTAAGTCCTTCCATGCAGGTGACTTAGGTCGTTTCGCCCTTGCCCGCGCGCGGCGGGGTCGTGGGGCTATGGCCTCGGCGAGTGCATAGCCCCCCTCTGGAAGGGCCTGGCCGAGGCTCGGGTTCCCTGCCCTTCGTGTGAGGAACGCGTGGGGCACCCGCCGGATTCGTGGGCTTCCCAAAGCTGGACAAAGCGATTTCGACGCGGTAGGTCTGTGGCGGTGGCAATCGTGCCGCAGCCTTGAAGCGCGTCGAAGGAAGCCTCCATGTGGACCGAGGAGCGAGTCGTGAGGGTGGCGGGCAGGACGTTCCGCCACGAGGAGCAGCGCGTCGTGGCGGAGATCGTCGCCCGGGGCGTTGACGTGAGCCGGACGCAACTGATGGTCCGTACGTGCGAGCGGCTGGATTGGCGACGACCCTCCGGAGCCTGCAAGGTCCGGGAGTGCCGGGACCTTCTCCTGCAACTCGAGAGCGATGGTTGGTTCACGCTGCCCCCCAAGCGCCAGGGCCGGCCCGTGGGTTTGCGCACACGCGTGCCCGTGACGGCGGCGGGTGACCCGGGGCCTGAGTGGGTCGGGTCGGTGGGAGAGTTCGGGACGCTGAGCGTGGAGCGGGTGCGGAGCAAGGCGGAGCGGGCCCTCTTCCGAGAGCTGGTAGGTCGCTACCACTACCTCGGCTATCGCGTGCCGTTTGGCGCCCAGTTGCGCTACCTCGCGTACCTGTCCAAGCCCAAGCGTAGGGTGGTGGCGGCGATGGGCTTGTCCTCGCCGGCGTGGCGGCTGGCGGCCCGCGACCGGTGGATCGGCTGGGACGAGCCGACCCGAGAGCGCAACCTGCAGCGGGTGGTGGGCAACAGTCGCTTCCTGATCCTGCCGTGGATCAAGGTTCGAAACCTGGCCAGCCGCCTGCTCTCGCTGCTGATGCGGCAGGTGGGCTCTGACTGGGAGGCGAGCTACGGGGTCGTGCCGCTCTTGGCGGAGACGATGGTGGACGTCTCGCGCTTCCAGGGGACCTGCTACCGGGCGGCGAACTGGATCGAGCTGGGCCAGACGACGGGACGGGGCCGCATGGACCGGGAGCATCGACGCCACGGCCATGCACCGAAGCGCATCTTGGTCTACCCTCTGGTGCGGCACGCAGCCCGCCAGTTGCGGGAGGTGTAGACGATGGGTGCGGCGGTTGCGCTTCATCGGGTGGAGACGTTCGATGCGTTCGAAGAGGCTCGGGAGCAGTTCGACCGGCTTCCGGAGTTCCTTCTCAGCCAAGAGGCCTTGGGCATGAAGCACAGCGACATGGAGCGAGAGCTGGAGAAGCGCGGCCTGGAACTGATGCGCACGCTCTATCAAACGTGGCTGGACGAACGCTCGGCCGCGGAGGCGGAAGGTCCCGTGCGTGACGAGAAAGGCAAGGAGCGCCCGCGCAAGCGGACCCAGA
>JBGMRN010000404.1:0-2169 GCA_048061535.1 Thermoanaerobaculales bacterium
CCCAGTGTCGACCACGAGCCAGCAACCAGTCAGCCAACTCGCGCGGTCCAAGCGGAGCTGTCACATCAGTCATGTACCGATACTAACCAGAATCTTTAGATTCGGTACAGAACCGGTATGTAGTGTCGGGTGCCGTGAGGAATGTGGCGGCCCTGCTGCACGAAGGATCGGGGCCGCCCCGCCGAGGATTGGTTGCGGGGGTGCGGAGCTGTGGTGCGCTATCGAGCATCCTCGGCTCCTTCGGACACGACCACGACGGCTTTGCCGCGGATCCGACCCGCTTCGAGCTGCCGCATCGCCTCGGCAACATTGGCGAGTGTGAACCGCTGCCCGATGGTGGGGACCACTGACCCTGCTTCGAGATAGGTGGCGAGACGCTCGATGTGGGTGTGAGCCTCGCTCGAGATGAACATCGTCATCCGCTGGGGCACGAACAGTGAGGCGACGAGAGTCCGGAGCTGGCGACCGATGCCGCCCGTCCACCGGTCTCCGCCTTCGCCCCCGACGATGACGAGCGTGCCGTTGGGCCGGAGCGCCCGGCGGATCCGTCGCAGCGGGTTACGTCCGCCGATGTCGATGATCAGGTCATAGCGGACCGCGCCCTCGAGGTAGTCGTCACCGACATAGTCGACGACGTAATCGGCGCCGAGGGACCGCACGAGATCGGCCTTGGCGCCACTGGCAACTCCGGTGACGGTCGCACCCATCGCCTTGGCGAGCTGCACCGTATAGGTTCCGACACCGCCAGAAGCGCCGATGACCAGCACGCGCATGCCAGGCTCGATCCGACCGACGTCGGTGAGCGCCTGGAGCGCGGTAATCCCGGAGATCGCGGCCACGGCCGCCTGCTCGAAGGTGAGGTTCTCTGGCTTGTGGGCGAGCTTGCCTTCCTCTGCCACCGCGTACTCGGCGTAGGCTCCGCGGGCGATCCCGAACACCTCGTCGCCGACCGAGATGCGTTCGACACCAACACCGGCAGCCACCACCGTCCCCGAGACGTCCATCCCGAGAACCGGGTGACTGGGCCTTCGGAGCCCATAGCCGAGGAGGCGGATCAGGTACGGGAGTCCGGTCATCAGGTGCCACACGCCCCGGTCGACGCCGGCGGCGCGGACCTCAATGATCACCTCGCCGGTTCCTGCCGTGGGTCGCTGGATCTCGCTGAGTCGGAGCACGTCGGCGGCGCCATACCGCTCCTGCGTGATTGCCTGCATGGTGCGCGCGTGCCCCATGGGCGGCGCCGCTCCGCGGGCGGCGCTGGTGGTGTCGATGGTCATGTTCGGTCCTCCTCGGATCTTATTCGTACTTTGTACGATCACGGCGTTATGCTATCGTACATAGTACGAACTGTCAAGAGGTGGTAACCGATGACCCGGAAGGGTGGACGACTCAGTAGAGAACTGATCGTGGAACAGGCTGTATCTCTCGCCGACGAGGCCGGCATGGAACGACTCACGATCCGGAGACTCGCCGACGCCCTCGCGGTCGGCCCGATGAGTATCTACCACTACTTTCCCAACAAGGACGCGATCATCGACGCCATGGTCGACTCGGTGTTCTCCCAGATCGCGCTACCGCCGAGCGGTAAAGACTGGAAGTCGGCGATGCGGGTGCGGTGCGTGTCAGCGCGGAAGGTCCTCAACCGCCATCCCTGGGCACCCCCATACATGGAGTCCAGGACGTCACCCGGTCCCGCCACCCTCCGGCATCACGACGCGGTCCTCGGCTGCCTCCGTGACGGCGGTCTGTCGATGGAATTGACTGCCCACGCCTACGCCATCGTCGACAGCTACCTGTACGGCTTCGCCCTCGAAGAGGCCGCCCTCCCCTCGGGTGGCGGCGAGGGCATCCAGGAGCTCGCCGAGGAGATGGCGGCCGCATTCGACCCCGAGGCCTACCCCAACCTCACCGCGTTTGCCGTCGAGCACGTGATGCAGCCCGGCTACAGCTTCGCCAACTCTTTCACATACGGCCTCGACCTCATCATCGACGGCCTCGACCAGGCATCAAGACAAGGACGATGACATGGGACCAGGTCCGAGATGTGAGAAGACCCTCGGCACATGTAGAAATGTCAAGGGCTTTCTTCGTAGCGGGGGCGAGATTTGAACCCGCGACCTTCGGGTTATGAGTCCGTTCAACCAATCCAGTCATACTCGCACTTCTGGC
>JBGMRN010000405.1:0-2162 GCA_048061535.1 Thermoanaerobaculales bacterium
GTGAAGTAGAGCCCGAACTCGGTGCCCGCGAAGAGCAAGTTCGGGTTGACGTGGTCCTGGACCACGGCATAGACGATGTCCCGCTCGGGGAGGTCGCCGGTGATGGAGTTCCAGGTGCGGCCGCGGTCGCGACTGACGAAGACATAGGGCTTGAAGTCGCTGTTCTTGTGGTTGTCGAAGGCGGCGAAGACGGTGTCGGCATCATGGACCGAGGCCTCGAGACGGCTGACGTAGGTCATCCGCGGCACTCCGGTCACCTGGTCGACGGTGCGCCAAGTCTGGCCACCGTCCTCGGTCACCTGAATCAGACCGTCGTCGGTGCCCACGTAGATCAGGCCCTCGGCCAGAGGCGACTCGTCCAGCGACACGATGTTGCCGAAGTTGGAGGTGGACATGTTCTTGGCCACCGAGTCGATGCCCCAGATCTTGCCCATCACCTCGAGCGAGTTCGGATCGAGCTGACGGCTGAGATCGGCGCTGACGGCCCGCCAGGAGTCGCCGCGGTCATCCGACCGATAGAGCCGCTGGCAGGCGTAGTAGAGCCGGGTCGGGGAGTGTGGGCTGATGATCAGCGGCGAGTCCCAGTTCCAGCGGTGGGCGTCCTCGCCGGGCTCCTCCTGGGGCTGGATGTCGACGATCTCGCCGCTCGCGCGGTCGTAGCGGACCAGGCCGCCGTACTGCCACTGGCTGTAGACGATGTCGGGGTTGGTGGGGTCGATCTGAGTCTTGTAGCCGTCGCCGCCGACGGTGATGAACCAGTCCTCGTTGGAGATCCCGGACGAGTTGAGCGTGCGCGACGGGCCTCCCAGTGAGTTGTTGTCCTGGGTGCCGCCATAGACGTAATAAAAGGGCGTGGAGGTGTCGACGGTGACCCGGTAGAACTGGGTGATGGGGAGGTTCTCCTTGAACCCCCAGGTCGCGCCGCGGTCGAAGCTCTCGTAGACACCACCGTCACAGCCGACCAGGAAGTGGTCGGTGTCGTCGGGGTCGATCCACATCGCGTGGTTGTCGACGTGTTTGTGCTTTTCGCCCACCTTGGTGAAGGTCTCGCCGCCGTCTGCTGAGACGTGAAGCCAGGTGTCCATCGAGTAGACGGTGTCGACATCTTCGGGATCAGCCACCAGCTCGTTGTAGTACTGGGGGCTGCCCGACACGTAGTCGGAGCGTTTCTCCCAGGTCTCGCCGCGGTTGGTGGAGCGGAAGACGCCGTCCTCGCCGCGCTGGGCCTCGACGATCGCGTAGATCACGTCGGGGTTCGCCGGTGAGATCGCGAGGCCGATCTTGCCCATCTCAACCTCGGGCAGACCCTCCTCGAGCTTGCGCCAGGTGGCGCCGGCGTCGGTCGACTTGTAGATCGCCGACTCGGGACCCCCGTTGAGGAGGGTCCACACCCGCCGACGGCGCTGATAGGCGGAGGCGTAGAGGGTGTCCGGATCGCGGGGGTCAAGGTGGACCTCGTTGATGCCGGTGTCGTCGGAGACGTGGAGGATACGTTCCCAGGTGGCGCCGCCGTCGGTGGTCTTGTAAAGCCCGCGGTCGCCGCCGGCCCGCCAAAGAGGTCCCTGTGCAGCCACGTACACCGTATTCGTATCGCGCGGATCGATGGTGATCATGCCGATATGCTCGGACTCTTTGAGCCCGACGTTTTCCCAGTTCTCGCCGCCGTCAAGGCTCTTGTAGACACCATCGCCGAAGGCGACCGAACGCTGGCTGTTGTTCTCACCGGTGCCCACCCATACCACGTTGGAGTTATGGGGATCGAGGGTGATGCAGCCGATGGAGTAGGAGTTCTCCTTGTCGAAGATCGGCGTCCAGGTGATGCCGGCGTTGACCGTCTTCCAGACGCCGCCCGAGGCGGTCGCAACATAGTAGACCTGGGGCTTTTCCGGGACGACCGCGAAGTCGACGACCCGACCCGAGTTGATGGCCGGTCCGATATTGCGCAGCTCGAGCCCGGCAAAGGTCTTGGCGGACATCAGGCTCGCGTCCTCCGGCTCGGTCTTATCGCCCGTCTTCTTGGCGAATGCCGGTGTCGCGGTCAAGGACAGGGCGAACAGCACGGTCAGCAGGCGTTTCATCGGTTTCCCTTCCTGGTTGAACGAGACAGTCTCAACGCTTGCAGACTGCCCCGACATCGTGGTCGAATGTAACATGACGGGGGG
>JBGMRN010000406.1:0-2142 GCA_048061535.1 Thermoanaerobaculales bacterium
TCTTCATCCCCTCGAAAAGCTCCGCGGGCATGGCGTGGTCCAGCCGCCAGGTGATAGACATCGGGCGTTCGCCCTTGTGGGTGACAGAGGTCGCGGGGCCGAGGGAGGTGTAGGGGGCGGTCTCGCCGCGGCCGTCTCTGTGGCGGCGGCGGACAGGGACGATGGAGCTCGGATTGAAGACCTTTCCATCACGGAAGCGCCTGTCGACGATGCCGAGCTGGATCTCGGCGGTCCCGGGGGCGGCGGTCCCGGGTTTGGTGGTTTGGGGTTTTCGAAGAGTGAGTCTGTACAAATCGTAAATGTGATTTACAATGTGTGCATGGAGCCGAAGTTCATTGAACGCCGTATTCAGCCGACGGTTGTCGAGCTGGCACGGTCATTCCCGGTGGTGACCGTCACCGGGCCTCGCCAATCGGGAAAAACGACGCTCTGCCGGATGGCCTTCCCGGACCTGCGTTACGTCTCGCTCGAGGATCCGGATCAGCGTCGCTTCGCGCTGGATGACCCGCGGGGATTCCTTGCGGAGCTCACCGAAGGGGCGATTCTTGACGAGGTGCAGCGGGCGCCCGAGCTTCCCAGCTACCTGCAGGGCATGGTCGACGACGACCCTCGCCCCGGCCGATTCGTTCTCACGGGCTCCGTCAATCTCGCCGTACGGTCGGAGGTCACGCAATCGCTGGCCGGTCGCACGGCGGTCGTGGAGCTGTTGCCGCTCGACATCGAAGAGCGGGCGGCACTGTTGCCGGTTGACGACCTGTGGCAGGCCGTGTGGGAGGGCGGCTATCCGGCGATCCACCACCGCGCCGTCCCGGCCGACCGCTGGCTCGCCTCTTATGTCAGTACATACGTCGAGCGCGACGTCCGCCAGCACCTGGCGGTCGGCGACCTCACGGCATTCCAGGGCTTTCTCGAGCTGGCGGCCTCGCAAACCGCCAACCTCGTCAACCTGACCGCCCTCGGCGACGGGATCGGCGTGTCCCACAACACCGCCCGGTCGTGGCTGTCGGTTCTCGAGGCCTCCTACCTTGTAAAAAGACTGCCGCCGCTACATCGAAATCTCAGGAAACGGGTCGTCAAGGCGCCCAAGCTGCATTTCATCGACAGCGGACTCGCCTGCTGGTTGCTCGGCATCCGTAAGCCACAGGAGTTAAAGAGCCATCCTCTGCGCGGGGCGTTGTTCGAGTCGTGGGTGGTGGCTGAGATCAGCAAGGCGTTTTGCAATCGGGGCGTGCGTTCGAGGTTCCACTATTGGCGTGACCACCGGGGGCGAGAGGTCGATCTCGTGGTCGACCGCGGCCGCGATCTGGTGGCGGTAGAGGTGAAGTCGGGCGCCACCGTGCACCCCTCGTTCTTCGAGTCGCTCGACCGGTTTTCGGCGCTGGCGCGCGAAGCGGTGCCGCCGCCTCCAGAGGGCGTGCATCGGGTTCTGGTTACCGGCGGCGGTAGTCGACAGGAGCGGTCAGCCGGCCTGGTGTTGCCCTGGCTCGAGGTCCAGACCTATCCGTGGACTGAGGAAACGGACTCAGCCGGTGACGACGGCTCGTGAGTTGATCACCCGCGGTAAGGGCACGGGGATGCGCAAGAATCGCCGACTCTGGGGCTGCCGAGCCCCAGCTCGGCATCGGGCCCGCCGGTATTCCCCCGGCCGGGCTGGGTTGGGATGGGGGGGGGTGGATTGAGGATCTTTCCGGAACGGATGCGTCGGTGGGAGATGCCGAGCTGGAGCTCGGCGGTCCCAGGGGGGCCAGGTCACGATCTTAATCGTCAGAGTTGCCGAGCTGGGGCTCGGCGTTCCCAGGGGGGTCAGGAGAAGAGAGTAAGGGTTTTGGCATGGGGGTATTCGATCATGGGGCGTTCTAGTCGAAAATCGCTTCTCCCGCGCAGATCGTATGCAGCGGCACAGCCTCCACGCAATCGGAAAGGGGGAACCGCTTGGAACCGGGGTACAACACGGCAACACGTGCCAGCTCCAGCTCCTTCATTGCAATGTTGATGGAAGGGGTCATACGCGGCGCGTCAGTGCGTTTGCACTCCACCCCTAGTAGTTCACTTCCCCGGCGAAGAACCAGGTCGATCTCCGCCCCCTGGTGCGTGGCCCAGGACACCCGCGGACGGGGAGACTCTGGCGGCGCCGATACGGTC
>JBGMRN010000407.1:0-2142 GCA_048061535.1 Thermoanaerobaculales bacterium
CGCCGAGCTAGTCGCCACCTACGACTACGACGGTATCGGAAGGTTGGCCAGGGTGGGCCAGCGGCTTCCGGGCGCTGGGGACCAGTTCCGCTACAAGAGCTTCCGCCTCGACGGCGTGGGCAATACGTGGCGGGAGAGCGACTGGGCGGCCTCCGGAGACGCCGCCGCCACCGTCATCATAACCATCGACCCCTTCGGGCGGGCCGAGAAATCCGTAGTAAGCGATGGCGCGGGGACCGAGTCCGTCTATACGGCCACCCGGCGCAGCGATGTGCGTGTCTTCAGTTCGGGCGGGACAAACCCCGTGGTGCGGTCCGTCACCGACCGCGACGCTCGCGGCAATGTGATCCGGGTGCTCGAGGACAAGAAACCCACCACTCTCGCTGAGGATCTGGAGAACCCCTCGACGGGCGACTTCGTGATCTCGGATCATGATTTCGACCTCATGGGCAGGATGACCGACGTCTGGGTCTCGGGCACGGGGGGCGTGCAACACCGGCTCTTCACCTACGACTCGCGCGGCCTGCTCACCTCGGAGACCCACCCCGAACGCGGCGTGGTCTCGTACTGCAACCACAGCGCCGCCGGAGCGCCCGGCCGGGTTGCATACGGCGTGAACGCGGACCAGTGCGCGACCACCAACGTCTCTACCGGCCTCGTCGACACCGTGCTCGATGCGGCCGCGCGCCCGCTCGAGAGCTGGGTGAAGCAGGGCGGCCAGTGGTACCTCGCCACTCAAACCGTGTACGGCAACGACCCGGTGGCCAACTCCGTCGGGCGTCCGACTCACGTCGACCAGTTCAACATGGTGACCGCATCGCCCGCAGCCCCGGTCGGCGGCATCGATCCCGACAGCATCCGCGTGCGCCAGAGCTACTTCTATACCGGGCCGCAAGGGTCGCTCAACAAGCGCACCACGGAGGTCGCCTTCGGCGGCGACGGCTCGGACGGCGTCAAGACTTTCGAGATCGGCTACGAGTATGACCTGTGGGGCAACGTCGAGCTGGTTGCCTACCCGCGCCTCGACCCTTCCAACAGCTGCGAGCCCGCCCACGACCTGCGCTACACCTACGACGTGTCGGGGCTGCTGGCGATCGACGAGGAGTTCGAGAGTACGTTCACAGCATCCCTGCTCAGCGGCGCGGTGTATGATTCAGACACTGCCATGATGCAGCAGTGGTACACCGCGGCGGGCCCGGGAGGAGGCTCGTACGTCTTTCACGAGGTGACCCCCGACGGCACCCGGGCGCGACCGTTGCGCATCGTCGCCCGCATGAACGGCACGGGCGGCGCGACCGTATTCGACACCGGCGACTATGCCTACGACGGCGCGGGCAACGTGAAGTCGATGGCCGGCTCCTCGGGCGTGACCGCGGGTTGGACCTACACCTACGACGCTCTTTCGCGGCTTGGTGCCGCCACCCAAGGGACCTCCAACACCCGGGCCTACACCTACGACGACTTCGGCAACATCACCTCGATCGGTGGGCAGTCGATCGGCGTGAGCCCGACCACGAACCGCCTATCGGCGGCCGGCATCGCCTACGACACCCGCGGCAACCTCGTCGCCGAGCCGGTGGCAACCAACTGGACGCGTAACGCACGCTACGACCTTTTCAACCGACTGGTGGCGGCCTGGTCCACCGGCACCAACGCCCCGGCAGACACCTACAGCTTCGCCTACGACCAGGCGGGGGAGCGGGTTCTGCGCTATCGCCTCGAGGGGGGCGCCGTGCAGGAGGCCAGGTTCTTCATCCGGGACGAGGGCGGCAACGTGCTCTCGGAGTTTCAGTGGGCGCCACAGGTTGCGGGCGACAGAACCGGTCTGTGGACGCGCATGGCGGACACCGCCTACCTCGGGCGTGAGCCGCTGGTGCTGATGGTCGACACCTCCGGAAGCCAACGCGAGTACACCACGATGATCACCGACCACCTCGGCAGCGTCCGCGCCGAGGTCACCACCACCGGCACCGTTCCGCAGGGAATCGACTACTGGCCCTTCGGCGAGATCGTGAACCGACCGGCGATCCTCAAGTCCAAGCACCTCTTCACGGGCCACGAACGCGAGTACACCGGCTCGGTGAGCGGGTTCAGCTCGCTGGAGGGGCTGGACTACATGCATGCCCGGTACTACAACCTCAA
>JBGMRN010000408.1:0-2073 GCA_048061535.1 Thermoanaerobaculales bacterium
TCGTTCTGCTATGGGCGGCGGCGGTCCGAGCCAGGAAACGGCGTCATTCCTTTGTTTCCGTGCCTCCCTGGGGGTTCGGGGACCCTATTGTTCGCCGCTTCTCGCTGCCCACAAACCCCGCTTCCAACGCCTTCCGCCGCCTTTCTAAAGCACAATCTAAGCACAGTCGGAGCGGAACTCAGCGGTGGGTTTTGGCCCGCCGTAGGGAGCCTCTCGACGGGGGGGCCGTGTCCCCACTATTATTGGTTCTCGTTCTCAACGATACTCTACTCCGCCAGAGACCTATGAGCGACCCGTCAAAGCCACCCGTGGAGTTCACGGACCTCGCGAGGGACACCGTCCTCCGCTTCATGGAGATGCAAGGGGACGGTGACCTCGTGGTGCGCATCCAGGTCGCCAGCCCCAGCCCGCTCGATCCCCGCTACGAGATCACGATGATCGCGCCCGACGAAAAGTGTCCGGAAGACGTGGTCTTCGACGGCTACGGGTTCGACGTGGTGATGGAGCCCGAGAGCGCGAAGCTCCTCGACGGGGCTCGGATCGACTGGATCGAGACCCTGACGGAAAGCGGGTTCAAGGTGGAGAACCCGAACCTCGCCCCCATCGGCTCGAAGCCGTTGGAGGGCCCTTTGGCCGACCGGGTGCGACAGGCCATAGACCAATTCGTGAACCCCGGGGTGGCCCAGCACGGCGGACACGTGACGCTGGTGGAAGTCAGGGATGAGATCGTCTACCTCCAGATGAGTGGGGGCTGCCAGGGCTGCGGGATGGCCTCGGTGACTCTGAGCCAGGGGATCGAGCGGATCCTCCGGGAGCAGGTGCCGGAGATAAAGGGCATCCAAGACGTAACCAACCACGCGGCTGGCGATAGCCCCTACTTCGACGCGGCGAAGTAACCTACGCACGGACTGGGACCTGTCTTGGCAAGGCTCCTTCTCCTCCTTACCCGGACGTCCTACCGAGCCGAAGCTTTCCTCGCAGCTGCCCGCCGACTCAGCGTTGATGTGACGGTGGGATCGAATCATCAGCAGGTGCTTGCCGATCGCGCCGCCGGCGGCGCTCTCGTCTTAGATATCGCGCCCGTCGACCTCGCCGTAGAAAGGATCGTGCGTTACGCCTCCGACTATCCGCTGAATGGGATCGTCGCAGCCGAGGACGACTTTACACCGGCGGCAGCAGCGGCATCGGAGGCTCTCGGCCTGACGCACCATGCGCCCGACGCGGTCGGGTTCGCTCGAAACAAGGCCATGATGCGGGAGCGGCTCGCCGCGTCGGGATTCCCAACGCCCTGGTATCGGATCGCCCCGCTACAAAGCGATCCGGATGACACCGCCTCGGCGGCTCGCTTTCCGTGCGTGCTCAAACCACTCTCGCTCTCGGCGAGCCGCGGTGTAATCCGGGCCAACACACCCGAGGAGTTCGTCCGAGCGTGGAAACGGATTCGGAGGATCCTCGAGGAGCACAACGCCACCCAACGAAGCTGGCCGGCCCTGACCGAGATCCTGATTGAGGCGTACCTGCCGGGGCAAGAGGTGGCGCTGGAAGGGATCGTGACGGCAGGGCAACTCCAGACGCTGGCCATTCTCGACAAGCCGGACCCCATGGAAGGGCCATTCTTCGAGGAGACGATACTAGTAACGCCCTCGCGCTTCTCGAAGGCGGTTCAGGACACGATCGCATCGCACGTGGAACAGTGCGCTGCCATTCTCGGGCTGGATAACGGCCCCATCCATGCGGAGCTCCGCGTGGATGGCGACCGCGCCTCACTCCTCGAGATCGCCCCCCGCTCGATCGGCGGCCGTTGTTCGGCTATCCTCCGGTTCGACCCGGCCGCCACATTGGAGGAGCTTATTGTTCGCCACGCGCTGGACATGCCGATTCAGGGCTTTAGACGAGAGCCGGGAGCCTCCGGGGTCATGATGCTGCCCATTCCCAGGGCCGGGATCCTGCGCGACGTCGCCGGCGTTGAGGCGGCACTAGAAGTATCGGACATCGAAGGGCTCGAGATCACGATCCCCCTCGGCCAGACAGTGGTGCCACTCCCTGAGGGCAATCGATATCTGGGGTTCATTT
>JBGMRN010000409.1:0-2073 GCA_048061535.1 Thermoanaerobaculales bacterium
CAGATCCACGCAGTACTCGCGATCGTAGTCATTCGGGTCGCCGCCGATCCAGCCGGCGCCATACACCGCCGGTCGTTCACGCGCTTCATCGGTTATCGCGGCGCCCGGGTCGCAGGCGTGGCCCGTGAGCGCCGTGCAGATCAGGCGCTCGAGGCCGCGTTCGGTGGTGTCGGTGGTCATTACTGGATTTCCCCTCACGAACGCCTGGAACCACTTCTCAATCGATCAATCTACGAATACAGAAACCAAAACGGCAGAGTTCCTGTAATTGGGAGACCCACAACCACCTCCATCAAACAACCATCAAACAACGAAGATCTGATTAAATTCATATTACTCAATGAGTTACACGCCATGTTGTGACAGACGCGGATCGATAGGAGGCGACGCATCAAACAACCTCCTCGCCCGCAGCCGGAGGGCCTGCCCAAAACGGCAGGTATGTCCGATTCCGAGTCCCCGCCTCGGGATCGCGCACGAAGACCATTCCTGACTCCACCGCTTCGCCGAGTAGGCGTGAAGCCGTGGCCGCGTTCTTTTCTGCGATCCCAAACCGCTCACGGACTGTCGCGTTGGTCATCGGTTTACGGGCTACATAGCGTAAGCACGCGTGCAGGTAACACGCCCGCACCCGATCCACCTTGTCCATCTCTGACAATGCCTTGTGGGCAAACAGCACGGTACGAGTGAACCCCTTTGGCGCTTCGAACAGGGGTGCCGGAAGCTGAAACAACTCCACCTGGAAGACGACCTTGTCTATTCCGCTACCCCTTTCCTCGCAGATGCGAAAACGTCGCATCAACGAAGCCAGCGCCTCATTGCGCGACTTCGGCGGAGTGTCCACGAAACGCTGGGTATCCACTAACGGCTCACCGGGATTTGTGATCTCGATGCGGTCTTCGAAGATCTCAACCATCGGCCCTGCACCGCTGACGAAGAAGTCCTGGTGGATGAGGGCGTTCGCCACCAACTCGCGCACCGCCAGCTCCGGAAACATTGGCACCGTCTTGCGCAGCGCCTGACCGATGACCTCATTCGAGGGCAACAGACCGTTGATGTACCCAATCAGGCCTTCGAAACCGCAGGCATACCCCTTCGCACCCTCCTTTTCTTTCACAGTCTCGGTCCGGCCTGTTCCGCGGTACTGAATAACCCTTACGGCTTTGCGCTTGAGCTGCGGGAGCTCGTCGAGCTTCTTGGCGAACAGAATCGCCCCCAGGCATGTGATGTCCCAACCACCCGCCCCGCATGGTCGGATGAGGTTGTCAGTTTCCAACGCTTCGAGTATGCCTTCGCGGTTCGCGGGCAGCGGTTGCTCCAGCAGATCGAAAAATGCCGGGTAGTCCAGCAACTGCAGCACCTCGTCAGCGGGCGCACGCTCGACGATGACCTGGTCCTCGTATACAGCTCTGTCGAGTGCGCGCCACAGGTCGCGCTCGGTCTCGGGCACGTCCTTCAGCTTCTTCGTAACGGGCCCAACGCGAATGTACTCCTGCCCCTGAAAACGAACCGGATGCCGAAACGCCGGGTCGATCTGCAGGACCACGACCGGGCGCCCGTCAAATTCAGAGGAGAGGAACCGAAAACCGATCTTTGGCTCCAAGAGCCTCAACAACCAGTTCTCAAGCAGTTCGTTACCAACCCTTCGAGCACCAGGAACAAAGGTCGTACCGACGACATCGTGGCGCTCGTCGTCAATGCCCCATACCACGTGTGCGGATGTCTTCCCGTGCAGCGCCGCGGAGTTCGCCAGGGCCGACAGGTACTTACCGATAGCTTTCGGGTCGGCCTGGTTGACCTTGAACTCGAGCCACTCCGTCTCTCTGGATTGCGCCCGCAGCTCATCAACGAGCCCAATGAGGTAGTCCTGCGACCGGTCCATCGTCACGAGCTGCCCTCCATATCAACATCATGATGACGATCATCATCGGCATCGAGCTTGCCGGTGACCACGTCGGCGATCAGGCGAGCGCGGTACTCGCGGTCGTTGGCGTTTGGGTCACCGCCGATCCAGCCGGCGCCATACACTGCGGGCCGTACCCGCATCGCGTCGCCTGCCGCAACGCCCGGGTC
>JBGMRN010000410.1:0-2073 GCA_048061535.1 Thermoanaerobaculales bacterium
TCCTCCAGGTGGCCGTTGATCCGGAATGGCGGCAGCGTTGGGTCCTCATCCACGTTGCTGGCTCTCTGCTGTGGATCGCGGCCTTTGTCATACACCAGGTGCGGGCGGTGGTGGGGAAGGCCGCCGATCAGTCCGGGACCGACGACTCGGCCTTCGCCATCACCGCCAACCAGTCCACCGGCTCTTCGTCCGAGGCGTCGGCGGCCGGCGGCGGCCGCCAGACCAGTCGTAGCATCTCCTCGGGAACCAGCCCGGCAAGGATCGAAGACTCCACCTCGGCGGCATCTGGTGGCTGGAAATAGCGCCGCGGCATCGAGGCGAGGGCGAGGACATCCGGGTCCGGCTGACGGTCGTCGGACACCGGGGCGGCGGCAGCGGTCACGAGATCGGGCGAAATCCAACGCCCCTCGAGCGATCTGAGCGCGTTCCACGCATCTACCGGGGGTCGTTCGAAGAAACCGGCGCCGGCCTCGAGCCCTTCCGACTCCCCGACCTCACCACTCACTGCGATCGTCAGGCGGGCCGGGAAGGGGTCGTAGACGAGCCGCGTCAGCTCGTTGAGCGAAAACGCCTCGCCATCGTCGACCACGAGGGCGAAGGTGATCTCTTCCATGGCATCCTTGACGCGCGGGACCAATCGCTCCTCGACCGGCTCGAGTTCTCCGGTGCTTCCCGGGCCCTCGTGCTTGTCGAAGATGTGGGCGAAGCACGGGACCGCCCGATCGGGTCGCTCGTCGAGATGAGCATAGAGGTCGGCGACGGCCTCGAAGTAGACTGCCAGCACCGCCGACCACTCGCTCAGCCGGCGGTCGGCGTCCTGCCTCTGGGTGTAGGTCGCGCGGGACCCGCCGGTGGGGAAGAGCTCGAGCTCCGCCGTGCCGTCGACGACCGTCAGGCTTCCGGTGAGCCCGTCGGCCTCGACAATTTGCAGCACCTCGTCAAACGAGGGCAGGACCGCGCTGTGGATCGATCGCAGGAGCTCTCCTTCGACCCGTTCGACGCTGACGTGTTCGGCCAGCGGATCGAGAAGAGCGAAGCGCCGGCTCCACGGATCGAGGCCGCGATCGATGGTGTCACGCGACTCCTCGAGGCGGTCGTTGAGAACGGGGTTGTCGTCGAGGCGGTCGTCCGAGGGCGTCACCTCCTGTACGACCGTGACGACGACCGGGCCGCTGCCGCGCAAGGTCAGATGGAGATGCTCCCGAACCGGCTCCTCGAAGCAGCCGACGAGCGGCAGGCAGAGAGCGAAAACCAGACCGGTGCGAAAGAGTCGCATGAACAACCTCCACGTGCCACGGTGATTATCGCACGGAGGAGGTCAACCGTCCGTAGGAACCAATCGCTCGAGCTCGTCGAACCAGTTGACGATGACTCGGATTCCTTCCGGAGGGTCCGGGTACTCGGCCTGCAGCATCAGGAACTTCTCACCGTCGGGGTGGATGTCCCACTTGGAGCCCCACGTGACTCCGGGCTCGAAGCTGCCCTCGAACAAAAGCTCTTCTGATCCAAACCGGAGTGGGTCGCCTTTGATGACGTCGACCGCGAAGGCCCGGCGGCCGTTTTGAGAGCGGTAGTAAAGCCGATCGCCCGAGGGTGCCCAGATGGGCTCCGTGCCGCCATTCGGAGAGACGCGGGTGGTGGCGCCGAGATCCGGGAAGGGCTGCACGTAGACCTCCCCCATGCCGCCCGCGCCGAGAGGCGCAGAGATCACAAAATGACCGAGTCGGTCACCGGACGACAGCGCCACCATCATTCCTTGTCGTGTATTTCACCGCTCAAGTATGGCAACACCCATCTCGATTGCGCAACTACGATCGAGAATCGGATCTCCTGAGAATTCGGAATTTTCTGCGCAGGGGACGGCCGGGTGGTCCGGAGCATGGTGCCCGCGCTTGGGCGCGCTCGTTCGGAGGTGCCTTGGCATCCTCGCGGGGTGCGCGACGCAAGCAAGCTCGCGCTGAAATCGGAAGCGTCTTTTGAACATCGACCGCGAGGCGGACCTGCCTCACCCCCATAACGTAACTTCTCAATAATCCAGGGCAAGAGGCGTGACATCCGTCGTTGAGCGGAAGC
>JBGMRN010000411.1:0-2069 GCA_048061535.1 Thermoanaerobaculales bacterium
GCCGCCGGTAGCCATCTGCTTTCTGGCGATCATCCTGGGAGTCGGCATCGACGACGGCGTGCATTTGTTGGCGGCAGCCACCCGCGGCCAGGATGTCTGGGACGTCGTCGGGGAAACCGGATCGATCCTGTTGCTCACGTCGCTTTCGACGGCATGCGGCTTCGGCGTGCTGGTCTTGGCCCACCACCCGGCGTTGGCCGTGCTCGGCAAGATCGTGGCCCTCGGTGTGATGATCTGCTGGCTGACGACGATCGGACTACTGGCTCCGCTGGTGGCCTGGCTGCAGACGCGGGGGAATTTCGACGGTGGAGCGGCGAAGCGTGAGCGCGATGGCTGACGCCGCCACAACCGACAGGCCGAGAATGCTCGGCGCGAACCGATCGTGCGCAAGGCAGACCGCGGCGAAGAAGAGTATGTGGAGCAGCGCGGCGAGAGCCAACTGGGAAGGGATCTTCTGGAAACGCGAACGATCAGGGCCGAGAACAGCCACGATCACGAGCGCGCCGAGGCCTCCGGCAACGGCCCAGCCGAGGTAATTGCTCAGAGGGACGCCGAAGTAGGCGCCGGGCGAACTCCATGCCCACAGGCCCAGCGCCACAGCGCCGGGATCGATGACCAGGTCGAAGACCACGAAGAGCGCGATCGAAAGTGCCAGGAGGGACGGCCGGCGGTTCATCCGCGAGGCCACGGCCAGCGCGCCCAACACCAACACGGGCCAAACCAGGCCGACTGTCCACGGGGTGACTCCCAGGATCTTCGGCCCCAGTCCGTCCCCGTAGCTGAACTCCCCGTACGGCACGCCGGTCAGAACGGCGACCGACTCGAGCACGACCGCCGCGACCGCCAGGGCCCCGAGGAGCCTCATGGCCAGACCTCCACCCAGCCAACGGACCGTGGCGCCCGCCGCAGGGAGATAGAGGACGAGCATCGTGAGCACCGGGAGCAGGGCGCTGCCTTCGTCGCTGTAGACGTGGTGAGAATGGTATCCGGTGTAAAGAGCGCACGCCCCGAGGAACAGACTCAGCCGCAGCCCGACCCTACAACGCAAGCGGTCACCTCCCTTGATTCCAGCCCGTTCCCATCCGGCGACTCCGGACGAGAACTTGCCCGGATTTCTCACCAGCTTCCTGCTACGGCCGGCGACGCACTGCACCCGGCGGTGTTTTCTCCCCTCGGGGCGCTCGATGTGCCGTCGAGCGCACGCCCCATACCCCTCGGGTCGGAAACCCCACAGGGCGCCGCACCTCGTCGAGATTGAGACGAAACCTGGTGAGATATTCGGGCAAGACCCGTCCGATTCATATTCAATGATAGCAGCCGCCCGGGGCGGGCGGCACCGAAAAAGCATCGGATACAATGGAGCTGTGTTGCGGGTCGTCGCATTTTCGCTCGTGCTCCTCGCGCCGTCCGGCGTTCTGGCGGAGGAGCCGTTCGACCGCCCGGCTCTCGAGGCGTTCCTCGATACTCTCGAGGCCGACTATGCAGCGCTGACCTCCCTCAGCTACCGCTTCGAACAGGTCCAGCGCATGCCTGAGTTGACCAAGGAGATCGAGCTGGTCGGTACGGTGCTCCATCAGCGCCCGGCTGAGGTGCGCCTCGAGGTGCGCGGCATGGAGAACTTCGACCTCCTCTCCGACGGCACGACGGTGTGGTTTATCGATCGCGATTTCGGTGACGTCGAGAGCTTCTCCATCGCCGAGCTCCGCACCGCCCCACAGAGTCGCTTGTTGCCGCCGCTCCTGCTCGACAACCCGGCCCGGTGGCGTCTCGATTTCGAGGTGGTCGAGTTCGAGGAGAATGGATCGAGGCGGCGCCTGGTCCTCGAACCCGGAGCGAGCGCCAACCGCCGTTTCGAATCCGTGACGCTCGTCTTCAAGGGTCGCCGGCTCAAAGAGTCGACCGTGCACTACGGTGAGGGGGACGAGGCGATCACCCGGTATTCGGATTGGAAACGGGTCGGCAAGGTCTCGCACGCCATATTTCGGTATCGGAGCGAAAAGTAGGAGTTGTTGCAAGCCCGCTTTTCTCACCGCCCCCCATTTCAGCGTTTGCGGCAGCCGGTAAAGCGG
>JBGMRN010000412.1:0-2052 GCA_048061535.1 Thermoanaerobaculales bacterium
CCCCGGGAGGGTGGCCATCAGGGTGGCCACTCCGAAGTACTTGTCATCGGCGCCGAACTGGTCGATTGCGGTGCGTTCGTCGGGGTTGGACATGAAATTGACGTAACGCTTGAGAATTTGCGGGTCGAACTCGAGGGTGTTGCGGATGAGCTGCCGGTACTCCGCGTTTCGTTCGTCGCGCAACATGTTCATGAAGGCGCTGTTGTAGACCCTGTGCATGCCCAGGGTGCGCACGAAATACCCCTCGAGAAGCCAGAAGGCCTCCGCCAGCAACAGGGTATCCGGCGCCTCCGCCGCCACCCGGTCCACCACCTCGCGCCAGAACTCCTCCGGCATCACCTTCTCGAACTCGGCGCGGGTCATTCCGTACTCGGCGCGCGAAGGGATGTCGCCGCCACTCCCGGGTTCGGGGAACCAAAGTCGTTGATAGTGCTCGCGGGCGAGAGTCATCGCGGCGTCGAAGCGGATCACCGGCGAGCGCCGGGCCACCGAAAGGATGGTTTGGATCACCGCTTCCCGGACCTCGGGCCGGCGGTAGTCGAGCTGGGCGGTGTCGTTCCAGGGCATCGAGGTGCCGTCGTTGCCGTGGTAGATGTACCGCTCGGCGCCGGTGGCGCGGTCCACCCGCTTGAAGACCACCGCCGCATCGCTGCGCTGCCAATAATGGTCCTCGATGAAGATGCTCACCCGATCGTCGTCGCTGAGGTCCGGGCCGTCAAAGGTATAAGAGGGAAACGGCGATTCATCGCGGCCGATGAACCAGTCCGGATGCTCGATCACCCAGCGCGAGTCAATGCCCATATGGTTGGGCACCATGTCGGTTGAGAGACGGATGCCGTACCGCCAGGCCCGCTCCCTGAGATCCTCGAACGCCGCTTCTCCTCCCAGGTCGTCGGCGATGCAGTAGTCTTCGAGGGAGTAGGCCGAGGCCACCGCCTCGTCGTCGCCCATCATCTTCTTGATCCGCTCTGAAGCCCGGCTGCGCTCCCACACGCCGATCAGCCAAAGCCCGGAAATTCCCCATTCGCCGAGGACCTCGAGCTCCGAATCTGGAATGGCGTCGAGGGTCGTGATCTCTCGCCCGTGCTTGCGGGAAAGCTGCGCGAGCCACACGTGGGCGTTCTTGGCCAGCAACACCACGCGCGGCATCCACTCACGATCGGGGGAGAAGTTTTCCTCCGCCTCACCGACCCCGCTGTAATCCGGAGCTTCTACCGGTCCGGAGCCGGCGGGAAAGAACACGCGGTTCTCCTCGGCCAAGAAGTCGAGCCCGCCGAGAACCCGGTAGAGGTCGGGGCCCAGGAGCTCGGCCCAGGTCTTGCGAATGAACTCGAGCTGGCCTTGGAGCGAGTTCGGCGCCGCCCGCATCGGCGCGTACAGCATCGACAGAAGACTCTCGCCCGCCTCTTCCCCTTCGTCCGGCGCCTCGTCGAGGAACGTTTCCAGCTGTTCCATCGCGCGGCGGTAGTCGGTGGCGCGACACAGACCGCTTTCGTCGAAGAGCTCGATGAACGGGGCGAAGGCGGGGTTGCGGTTGGCCAGCCACAGCAGCAAAAGCTCCTCGAGGGCCACCTCGCGATGGGTCTCGCCGCCGCTTCGGCCATCGAGGTACTCGCCGGCGGTGAGATCACCTCGGAAGACGGCGGTCGGCGGAAACTCGTCGACAAAGGCAATCAATAGGAGGTCGGTCTTTTCCCGCCCAAACCGGGACTCGATCCGAGCCAGGGCGTCGGCCAGGAGACCCGGCGCCCGCTCTCGACGATAGCGGGCCACCAGCAAGTGGAGAACCTCGTCGATCAGGCCGAGCGCGTGGATCTGGCTCGCGGTCACCGCCCGTTCCGGACGGCGGAGAAGATCACGGCGTTGGTTCATGTGGTGGGCAAAGGTCCGCGCCGCGTGAAAATCTGCAAAGACCACGTTGCCGGTTCCCGAGAACAAGGTATCCGGCATTTCGTATCGCTCCCGCGCGCGGCGCGACACGTGGAACTCGCGGCGAGCGAGGTCGGCGGGTAGGCACGTCTGGTTTTTCATTCGACCGGCCACATCATACAG
>JBGMRN010000413.1:0-2046 GCA_048061535.1 Thermoanaerobaculales bacterium
TCCGGTGTCCAGCATCACAGTTCAGACACCTCACACAAAGTATTCAACAGGCCCCGTTTCGTCAGCACACCAGCCGCAAGCTCGACCCTCAGCTACACACCCATGCGGTGATCGCCAACCGCGTCCGAGCCCCCGACGGACGCTGGCTCGCCCTGGACGCCCGCACGATCAAGGTCGACCAGCGGACACTCTCCGCGCTGTATCACGCCACCCTGCGCTCCGAGATGACGCGGCGCCTCGGTGTTCGCTGGGAGCCGCCCGAGCACGGCATCGCCGAGATCGCCGACATCGACCCCGAGATCCTGGCCGAGTTTTCCCAACGCACGACGGACCTCCAGCGTCGCTTCGACCAGAAGCTCGCTCGCTTCCGTGTTGATCTGGCCAGGAGTCCGAGTCCCAGCGAGCGATGGAGGTTGGAGCGGGAGGCGGCCATCGACAGTCGACCCGCAAAGCTGCACGGCACCTCCGCCACCGAGCTCCGGCAGGAGTGGCAGGATCGAGTACGGGCATTGGGTCGGGACCCAGAGCGGATCATCGAAGCCATCATCGGCCGTCAACGCGGCATCGAAGGGATCGACGCCGCAACGGCTGCCCGGCTGGTCGAACATGCCCTCGACTCGCTTGCCGAGCGCCAGTCGACGTGGCGACCCGCCGAGCTGGTCCGAGAACTCGCCGCAGCCGTGCCCACTTCGGTCGCCGTTGACGCCAGGGAATTGACCGGCTTTCTTCAGCGGCTCGCCGATCACGCCGTCGCTCGTTGCCTCGACGTGTCCCGGCCGGTTCCTGCAGGCGTAGCGTTGCGCCGTGACGGCAGACCCGTCAGTGAATCCGCCGTGGACCGTGCCCTCACCACCGAGGGGATTCTCGACGAGGAAGAGCAGCTCATTGCTTGGGCTGACCGGTGCCGTGATGGCGCGACCCCGCCAGATCTCAGCATCTGCCACGGGGAGCGGCTCTCACCGGCACAAGCACATGCCGCATCGGTTGTCGCAGGCCACGGAGGGTTGGAGTTGATCGTCGGTCCCGCCGGTTCAGGGAAGACAACGGCGCTGGCCTCGGCCGTCACCGAGCTACGAGCTCAAGGTCGCCCCGTGTTCGGTGTGGCACCCACTGCGGCGGCAGCCGACGTGCTCTGTGTCGAGACCGGCATGGCAGCCGACACCTTGGACAAGCTTCTCGCCGAACACCGCCACCCGGCCCGGCCGCCTGATCCTGCCCACGACCTACCGGAAGGGGCCACCGTGATAGTCGACGAAGCCGGCACCGCCGCCACCCCCAAACTGGCAGAGCTCGCTCGGCTGGCCGATCACCGCGAATGGCGGGTCGCCCTCGTTGGCGATCCTCGCCAATTCTCCGCCGTGGGTCGCGGCGGCATGTTCGCCCATCTCGTCGACACCTACGGCTGTGTCGAACTCGACCAGGTCCACCGATTCCACCACGACTGGGAACGCCACGCCAGTCTCCGCCTCCGCGATGGCGACCCGGCCGTGCTCACCGAATACGACCGACGAGGCAGACTCCACGACGGCACCCTCAGCCAGATGGAAGAAGACGTCATCACCGCCTGGTGTCAAGCCCGTAGCCGTGGCGAGACGGTGGCGCTCATGGCCAACAGCACAGACACCGTTACCAGGCTCAACCGACTCGCCCAACACACCCGTATTGAGACAGGTGAACTCGACACCGACGGACCTTCCCTCCAAGTCGGCGATTACTCGATGCTGATCGGCGACGAGGTCGTCACCCGACGCAACGACCGACGCCTCCGTACCGACCGCGAGCAGATGGTCAAGAACCGCGACCACTGGACCATCACCAACATCCACTACGACGGGGGAGTCACGCTCGACGGACGCACCGGCACGATCCGACTGCCAGGAGAGTATGTCGTCGAGGATCTCGAGCTCGGCTACGCCCAGACCAGCCACGCCACCCAAGGTCGCACCGTTGATGTCGCCCTTCTCCTCGTCGATACACCTACCGACAGCCGTGGCATCTACACCCCGATGACCCGAGGCCGAGACGCCAACCACGCCTACGTCGCTA
>JBGMRN010000414.1:0-2036 GCA_048061535.1 Thermoanaerobaculales bacterium
TCGAAGTGGCAGAAGCTGTTCAACAGCTCCGCGGTGGAGGTCAAGGACCGGATGAACAATCCAGTCCGCCCGGAGATCATCGAGGAGCTGGCCGACCGGGTGCCCGACTTCCGCAAGGCCTACGACGAGGACGGAATGACCCTTGAAGAGTTCGACACCTACGGAGCCACCGTACGCACACTGCGCGGGTTCATCGCCTCGTACCACGAGTTGACGCGGGTCATCCGCGAGGACTTCATGCTTCCAAACCCGGATGTGGAGTAGCCCGCGTAGTCAGGAGCCCCACGTCATGGTTGACGATGGCGTCGAACGACGCTTCTTTGCCGGGGATCTGGCCGTTGAGGCCGGACAGTGAATCCGCTCATTCCCGTCGGGCGGTCGATCTCGCCATGATCAGAATCCTCGCCCTCGCCGATGAGGTCGACCAGGCCCTGTTCGGGCCCCGGTTGAAGGAATTGCGTCCTGATCTCGTTCTGGGATGCGGCGACCTGCCGTTTGATTACCTCGAGTACCTGCGGGCGGAGGCCGAAGCGCCGTTGTTGTACGTCCACGGCAATCACGACCCGTCGCCCCGGGGGCGGAGCGTATCGGCCTACCTACCCGCCGATTACCCCCCGCGGTCGCCACCTCGGATTGTCGGCTGCGTCAATTTGGAGGATCGGTGGGAGGATAAGGTCGGTTTGCGCATCGCAGGCCTGGGCGGCTCGATTCGCTACAACGACGGCGACAACCAGTACACACAGGCTGAGATGCGGCATCGTGTGCGCCGACTGACCCGCCGGACACGGATCCGCCGCTGGCGGGACGGGAGGTCCGTGGACGTGGTGATCGCCCATTCACCCCCGCTGAATTGTGGCGACGAAGGTGACGGGCCCCACCGTGGCTTTGCCGCCTTTCACCGACTGATCGAACAGCTCGAGCCGAAACTCATGCTCCACGGTCACATCCACCCTCACGGGAAGCCGCGGCCAGACCGCACCATCGGCCGCACCCGCATCGTGAACGTCATTCCTTATCGTCTCTTGGAGATCGAGCCATGACCTACTCGTCCTCGTTTTCTAAAGCCCACCGCAAAGAGATCTATCGCCGTCTGGCGAGGGTCGTGGGCGGCTCCGAGCCGACCCCTCTGCCGTCTTTCAACGAGCTGCGCGCCCGGCTGCAGCTCTTTCAGCAGTCCTATGCCGGCCTGCAAACCATCGAAGTCGCCAAGATCGTCGGAACGGTCGACCGGTCTGATGACTTCGACCGGGATTTCCTGCCCCGGTCCCCCCACACCAGAGAGCGCTGGGGGCGCCTCGAGCGAGCCTTCCCGACGCTGGGGTTCCCCCCGATCTCGGTGTACCAGGTCAAGGACGTCTTCTTCGTGATCGACGGCAACCACCGGGTCGCCCTCGCTAAGCAGAGAGGCGCCGAGTTCATCGATGCCGAGGTCACCGAGATCCACACCGACATCGAGATCGACGAAAACATCGACTTCAAGCGTACGATTTATCTTGAGCATGCTCGGCGGTTCATGCAACAAAGCGGACTTGAGCGGTCCCGACCGATGGCGCGCATCGATTTCACCCGCCCCCAGGGCTTTGACGAGCTGCTCGACGTTGTCAAGACCCACGGCTACGACCTGATGATGGAGCGCGGCTCGGTGCTACAGCCACATGAGATCGCGGCGGATTGGTACGACCGCATCTACCTGCCGGCCGTCGAGTCGATCCGGTGGGAGAAGCTGCTCGAACTCGAGACCGGCGCCACCGAGGGGGACCTCTTCTTGTGGGTGCTGCAACGTCGCCGGGAGCATGATCCCGAGCACGGACGGCAATCTCTCGAGGATGTGGCGCACCAGGCGGCTCGCGACCAGGAACGGCGCATCAGGGTGCGGGCACGACGTGCTCTCGGTCGGGGCCACTCCTAACGCCGCCGGGTGCGTTGCTCACAACGATCGTGTTTCCCGTCAAGTCGATCCACGGATCAGCAACTCGGGCTCCCACAACAGAACTTCACCTTCGGGCGGTGCGCCTTCCTCGACGCAAGAAAGGAGC
>JBGMRN010000415.1:0-2036 GCA_048061535.1 Thermoanaerobaculales bacterium
GGTGCGCAGCTGATGCGGGTGCCGTTCGAGAACATCTCGAAGCTGTACCTCAAGAAAACGCGGGGCGCGACCTTCGTGCCGCCCCTCGAGGAGCACCTCGACGGAATAGAGAACCACCATTTCGGCGGCACCTGCTACGCCAACAACCCGTACTTCTTCGAGCTGCTGCGGCACCTCGGCTACGAGGTCACGATGTGCGGTGCGGACATGTCCGACCCCGACGTGCACATCGTATCCATGGTGGAGCTGGACGGCCGGCAGTACCTGGTGGATGTGGGCTACGCGGCGCCGTTTTTCGAGCCGCTGCCGCGCGACCTCGTCGGCCTACACGAGATTCACTTCGGCGCCTGCCGGTACGTCCTCGAGCCCCGGGACGGGCAGGGCCGTTCACGGCTGCGCATGTTCCGCAACGGCGAGCTGATCCACTGCTACCTCGCCAAGCCCGAGCCCCGCGAGATCGGTCACTTCGCGGCGGTCATCCGAGACTCGTACCGCGACACCGCGACCTTCATGAACGCGGTGGTTATGGAGCGCTTCTTCCCCGGCCGGTCGGTGAGGATCCACAACCTCATCCTGACCGAGTCCACACCGGATGGGGCGACCGTGACTCGACTGGCGGACCGCGAAGAGCTGATCCGCACGGTCGAGCACCATTGCCGGATTCCAGCCGACATCGTCCGTGACGCGATCGACGGCATCAGCCTGGAAGGCGACATCTACACCTGAATCTCGGCCGGATGCCGGTGAGCGCCGAAGCTCTCCCTCACCCCACGAGCTGCCGGATGCCCAGCACGACGAAGAGCGCCAAGGCCGCCACCAGGCCGGCGGCGGCCCAGGGGCCGACAATCATGGGACCGACCAACCGTCGCCTGGTTGTCAGCCAGAGGAGGCTGCCGGCGAGGAAGGGCATGAAGAGACCGCTGGTGACGGTGTAGAGCCGGATGATCCACACCGGGCGGTCGATGAAGAGCAGCACCATCGGCGGAAGGGCGAGGTACAGCAGGTAGGCGCGGTAGGGCGTGCCCGTGGTGGACACCGGCGCGCCGCCGCCCTCGAGCCCGCGCTGCTCGTGTCGTCGCTTGGCCAGGGCGGCGAGGAAGTCCGCGAAGATGTAGGGAACGCCCTGCCACACTCCGAGGGTGGAGGTCGCCACCGCCGCCCACACGCCGATCAGGAATACAGAACCCGCCGTTCAACCGCCACCCCCGCCCGCGCCCACCGCGCTCCGAAGCGCATCGCCGAGGGCGATCAGGCCGCCGCTTCCCTCGGGCATGCCCGCGCCGCTGCCGCCGAGGACCGCCGCCGCCAGCAGCAGCATCGCCATTCCGAAGATCCCGGTCAGGGTGTAGCCCACCGCCAGGTCGAGCCGGACCTCGCGGATCCGTTCGGGCCCGGTCCAGCCCCGCTCGCGAATCCAGTATCCGTAGGCGAGCAAGGTGACGCTGCCGCCGATGCCTCCCATCAGACCGAGCACGGTTGCCGCCGAGCCGGCGGGCAGAATCGGCATCACGAGCCCGCCGAGCGCCGCCGTCCAGTCGACGTCGACGACCAGGACGCTGGCAACCAGGGTGAGGACCATCAGGCCGATGAGCCCCTTCATGAGCCGCTCGAAGACCCCGTATCGCCCGGCCGCCACCAGGGCCAGGGCCGCCAGCGAGTGGATGATCCCCCACTGGCGGATGCCGAGGGCCGGGACCACTGCGTGGGCCGCCACCCCACAGGCGCTCATCAGCCCGGCGGCGACGATGAAGGACCATACCAACAGGTAGCCGAGGAAGACGAGACTGAACGGCCGACCCAGATGACGGGTCCATCCCTCGAGCAAGGTGGTGCCGGTTGCGAGCTGCCAACGCGCCACGCCCTCGTTGAGGCAGAACTTGAGCACCGCGCCCACGACCACGACCCACAGCAGCACCGCTCCGAACTCGGCGCCGGCGAGCATGGCCGCCATCAGGTCGCCGGCGCCGACGCCGGTGGCGGCGATCGCCAGCCCTGGGCCGACGGTGCGCAGCATTCGACTGGCTTTCACTTTCTAA
>JBGMRN010000416.1:0-2021 GCA_048061535.1 Thermoanaerobaculales bacterium
CGAGGAAGGCGCGATGGGCGGCGTCGGCGTCGGACGCCACCTGTGGGTCGGCGAGACGCTCCACCGCCATCTCGAGCTCGACTTCGGCTTCGAGGATGGTCTCCTCCATGGCCTCGTACTCACGTTTCTCGAGGTACGTGAGCCCGGTGCGCCGGGGCCGCTCGCCACGCCGGTTGGGACGCGCCCGGCGCGGGGCTGTCGCCTCGGGTTTGCGGTGGGCGAGCCATTGCTCGACGTCGGCGAAGGGAGTCGCGGCGCCGGCGCCGTCGAGGCCGAGAAGGACCGTACTCACCCGGTCGAGCAGGTAGCGGTCATGCGTGACCAGCACCAGCGCACCCGGGAAGTCGAGCAGGCTCTCCTCGAGCACCTCGAGCGTCGGAATGTCGAGGTCGTTGGTCGGCTCGTCGAGCAACAGGAGGTCTGCCGGCCGCAGCATGAGGCGGGCGATGTGGACGCGCGCCTGTTCACCACCGGAAAGCTCACTGACCGGTTGGTCGAGTTGATCGTCGCGAAACTGGAAGCGGCGGGCCCAAGTCACCACGTGCACCTCGCGGCCCCGGTAGACCACCGTGTCTCCGTCTGGGGCCAGTGCGCGGCGTAACGGCAGGCGCTGGTCGAGCTGCGCCCGAGCCTGATCGAAGTGCACGACCTGGAGGTGCTCGGCACGGCGAACGGCGCCGCTGTCGGGGTCAAGCTCACCGGCAAGCAGCTTGAGCAGTGTGCTCTTGCCGCTGCCGTTGGCGCCGACCACGCCAAGGCGCAGGCCGGGCTGCAGAGTGAGGTCGAGACCCCGCAGTAGCTGATGACCGCCGAGGGCCTTGTCGATTCCGGACGCCACCAGCAGCCGCTTGGTGCGGCGGCCCGAGCCGGTCATCTCGATACCCACCTGGGAGGTCGCCAGCTCGGCCCGGATCCGGGCGAGGTCAGTCGCCAGGCGCTCGGCCTCGTCGATCCGCGCCTGGGCCTTGGTGGTTCGCGCCTTGGGTCCGCGTCCGAGCCACTCGAGCTCCCGCCGCACCCGATTGGCGAGGCTGTCACGATACTGGGCGCGCGCTCGCAGGTACTGGGCGCGCTTTTCGAGGAAGGTCGTGTAGCTGCCGGCGGTGGCGAACGTACCGCCACGGTATTGGGACGCAACCTCGAGCACCCGATTGGTCACCCGATCGAGAAAGACGCGATCGTGGCTAATGACGACGTAGGCGAGCAATCGGCTGGAGCAGAGCATCTTCTCGAGCCACAGAATGCCGTCCAGATCGAGGTGGTTTGTGGGCTCGTCGAGGAACAGCACCTCGGGGTCGGCGGCGAGGGCGGCGGCGATCGCCAACCGCTTGCGCCAACCACCCGACAGCTCGCCCACTGGTTGCTCGGGCGTCCGGAAACCGAGATGGTCGAGCGCGATGGCGACGCGGACCTGGCGTTCGGTCTCGTCCTCGATTCCCTCTGTGTCAAGCGCCGCGCCGTGCGTCGCTACCTCGATGACCGTGGCCGTCGATTCGAAGACGTCGTCCTGCGTGACCATGGCAACGCGCAACTGACGACGGCGGTGGAGTTCGCCGCCGTCAGGTTCCTCGGCACCGGACAGGATGCGCAGCAGCGTGGTCTTGCCGGCGCCGTTGGGTCCTATGATTCCGACGCGGTCGCCCTCGGATATGGTGAGATTCAGTCCGTCGAACAAGGTTCGGGGCCCGTACGACCGGGTCAGCTCGCGAGCGGTGATGAGCGGCGCCATGTCGCCGAGAGTACACGAGGTGCGAACGTCTGCTCGCCCGCACTTCACCTGGTTTCGCGAATGGTCACCCACTTGCCAGATCCAGACTCGCGAGTGGCTTTCATCGATGAACTCGGACGGAGTACGGGTCTCGAACGCCCGCTGCTGGATACGGTGAGGTTAATCGAAGTGGGTGAATGGCACTTTTTTCGCAGGAGAGAAGGGGTGAGCAAATCGGACGCCGACCTCTCTCTCAGAGTAGAGAAAGAAAACGAACGGAGACGAACCATGAAGCAAGGATCCTCAAGGTGCT
>JBGMRN010000417.1:0-2019 GCA_048061535.1 Thermoanaerobaculales bacterium
CTCCTCCGCGAGTACCGCACCCGCCTGATCGCCGACGTGGTCACCGGCAAGCTCGATGTGCGAGAGGCGGCGGCGCGGCTGCCGAATGAAGCCCAGGAACCGGACTCGCTCGACCCGGCTGAAGGATTTCGCGGCGGGGAAGATGAGACCGAGGGAGAAGAGAGACTGGAAAACTGACAATGGCGGTGCCGGCCGAACCAAAGATCTACCACATCATTCCCGTGGACCGACTGACGTCGGTTATTTCGGACGGCTTCCTCTGGTGTGATGCGGAGGTTGCTCTGCGCCGGCTACCGGGCACCACCATTGGTATGAACTGCATCAAAAAACGACGGCTCGAAGAGCTGACCCTAACCAGTCATGAGGGCTTGCATGTGGGCGACTGCGTGCCATTCTACTTCTGCCCACGGTCTATTATGCTATTCGTGATCCATCAGGCGAATCACCCCGGTTTGGACTTTCGCGGTGGGCAGGGGCCGATCGTTCATCTGGAGGCAGACCTGAGGCAGACGGTTGCCTGGGCACAGGGGCATGGCCGGCGCTGGGCCTTCACGCTATCGAACGCGGGGGCGTTCTATTTCGAAGATCGGTGCGACCTGGGGCAGTTGGGCGAAATCGATTGGGACGCGGTGCAGGCAAGGGACTGGCGACAGAGCCAGGAAGGCAAACAGGCCGAGTTCCTGATCGAGAAACAGTTCCCCTGGGAGCTGGTCTCGCGAATCGGCGTGCTGTCGCAGCAGGTTCACATTCAGGTCAGCGGGGCCCTCCAAGGGGCCTCGCACAAGCCACAGCTCAAGATCATGCGTGACTGGTATTATTGAGGTGACGGAGAATACCGTGATCATTTTCAAGGTTGGCGACATCCTTACGGAAGACGCTGAGGCTCTGGTCAATACCGTCAACTGCGTCGGCGTCATGGGACGCGGTATCGCGCTCCAATTCAAGAGGGCCTTTCCGGAAAACTTCAAGCAGTATTCCGCCGCGTGCAAGCGCGAGGCGGTGCAGCCGGGAACGATGTTTGTGTTTGAGACGGGCCGCCTGACCAACCCACGCCTTGTCATCAACTTCCCGACCAAACGCCACTGGCGCGGCAAGAGCAGGATAGAAGACATTGAGGCCGGGCTGAAGGCACTGGTGGAGGTGATCAAAGAGCACAACATTGGGTCCATTGCCATTCCACCGCTCGGTGGCGGGCTCGGCGGGTTGGCCTGGTCCGACGTGCGTCCGCGTATCGAGGAAGCTTTGCGCGAGCTTGGCGATCTGAACGTAATCATTTTCGAGCCCAGCGGGGCCCCGGGGACGGCCGACATGGTTCGCAATCGAGAGGTGCCGGACATGACGCCAGGGCGGGCCGCGTTGGTTGCATTGATGCACCGCTATCTTCGCGGGTTGCTCGACCCCTTCGTTACGCTTCTGGAAGTACATAAGCTTATGTACTTCATGCAGAAAGCTGGTGAGCCATTGCGGTTGCGCTATCGGAAAGGTCCCTATGGTCCCTATGCCGAGAACCTCCGACATGTGCTGAACGAGGTTGAGGGACATCTGGTGTCCGGCTATGCCGATGGTGGCGATGCGCCTGACAAGCAACTGGAACTTGTCCCCGGCGCACTTGTGGATGCCAACGCGTTCCTCGAGACCAGCGCTGAGACGAGTGCACGCATCGAAAGGGTCTCTGACCTTGTCGCAGGCTTCGAATCGCCCTTTGGCCTGGAGCTTCTGTCGACGGTTGACTGGATCGCCGGCGAGAGACCGGTTCAATCCGTGGATGACGTTGTGGCACGGACATACGCCTGGAACGAGCGGAAGCAGCAGTTCTCCCGGCGCCAGATCGCGTTGGCAATCGACGTGCTGGCGCGCGGAGGCTGGATTGAGAGCCCGGGCACTTCGAGCCCAGAGTGACCACCGACACCACCGAACGCGGCCTCGAGCGGCTGATCTGCACGGCGCTGACGGGGCATCCGTGCGACCCGGGCGTTGCGGCAGGCGACGCGATGCGGGTACGGCCCGCAGTGTATGGCG
>JBGMRN010000418.1:0-2015 GCA_048061535.1 Thermoanaerobaculales bacterium
ATCGGCTATACGGACCTGGCCAGCAGGATCGTTGCCCGCTATCGAACGTCGATGATCGACAAAGCGCTTGACGTCTGCGATGCTTCTGCCGAGCTGCCTCCGCGGCACAGGTTCGTGTGGACCTTGCCCGGTTGGCCGATGGCGCAGATTCTCTACCCGGGGCAGGATCCGGCCCGCAGGAAGCGGGTCGAGGAGGCGATTGAGCAGGGCCGACTGGTGTGGCACGCTCTGCCCGTGTCGACCCATACCGAGTCGCTCGACTTGGAGGACCTGGTGCGCGGGCTGCGGTTCTCGTCGGAGCTATCCCGCAAATTCGGTATGCCGCTCGCCCGCGATGCCAAGATGACGGACGTCCCCTCGCACACCTGGATTCTGCCGACAGTGCTGAAACACGCGGGAGTCGAGTTCCTCCACCTCGGCTGCAACTCGGCGAGCGGTTCGCCAAAGTTGCCCAGGCTGTTCTGGTGGGAAGGACCTGACGGCTCTCGGCTGCTGACGATGTACGAAGCGAGCGGCTATGGCAGCGGGATCCTCCCGCCGAAGGACTGGCACCATCGAACGTGGTTGGGTCTGATCCATACCGGCGACAACCACGGTCCGCCCACGGCGGACGAAGTCAGAAAGCTCTTGGAAAAAGCGCGCCGCGAGCTGCCCGGGGTGACGGTGCGCATGGGCCGGCTGTCCGACTTCGCCGACGCCATTCGGGAAGAGAAACCCGAGTTGCCAGTGGTCCGCGGCGATATGCCCGACACGTGGATCCACGGCATTATGTCCATGCCAGTGGAGACTCAGCTGGCGCGTCAGCTGCGGCAGCGCACCGCCGCGTTGGAGGCCCTGGCCACGCTGCTGAGAGCCTGGGGAGTCGATGTGCCCGATCCTGCCGGCACGGTCGCCGCCGCCTACGAAGGGACCTTGATGTTCGGCGAGCACACGTGGGGGTATTCGATGACTCCGTTCGGTTACCATTATGGGGATGATTGGAGCGCGAAGCGCAGCCAGGGCCACTACGAGCGGCTCGAAAAGTCGTGGGCCGAGAAGGGCGCGTGGGTCCGTGACGCGCAGGCGGCCGTCGAGCCGGCCCTTGCACGGAGCATGAACATGTTGGGCCGGGCGGTCCACGTCGATGGGCCGAGGATCGTTGTCTTCAATCCGTTGCCTTGGAAACGAGACGCGATCGTCTCGGTCGAGGTGCCCTCCGGACGATTTCCCGGCTTGAAAGATCTGGCCACGGGCACCGTTGTGCCGGTCGAAATAGCAGGGGAAGCGATTCGCTTCGTGGCCCGCGACGTTCCGCCGATGGGTTATCGGACCTACGTGCCGGCCGACAAACGGACGACCCGCGACGAACTGATGGCCGACCACGGAGCGTCTGCAATCGAGAATCGGTGGTACCGTGTACAACTCGATCCGGCCCGCGGATCGATCGCATCGATACGCGACAAGCGATCGGGGCGTGAGCTGGTCGAGGGCCAATCATCCTACGGCTTTGGGCAGTACCTCTACGAGCGGTTCGACGCGGATAATATCCGCCGCTACTTTGACGAGTATCTGAAGCATGTTCCCGGCTGGGCGCCGCACTTTGCCCGCGGCAATATGCCGCCGGCCGACCAGGTTCCCTACACCGCTTCGTCGCCCGGCAACTTCGAGCTTCGCCTGCGACGAAGCGATGTGTCGGTGTCGGCCGTCATGACGGCACCGGCGAAGTCCCAGGGGGCGGAGAGCGTGTCGCTGCAAGTCACTCTGTACGGCGATCAACCGTATGTCGATCTGACCTGGTCGATACAAAACAAGCGGCCGGACTCGTGGCCGGAGGCCGGTTGGCTCTGCCTGCCGCTGGCGGTGGACAAGCCGGTTTACCGCCTGGGCCGGCTGGGATCCATCGTCGATCCGACCCGGGATGCGGTGCCTGGGTCCAACTTCGACCTGTTCTGCCTGACCAGCGGGATGACAGTCCGCGGCTCGGCGGGACCGTGCGTTGGTATTTGCCCGATCGACAGTCCGCTGGTGAGCATCGG
>JBGMRN010000419.1:0-2014 GCA_048061535.1 Thermoanaerobaculales bacterium
GCAGCCTGCGGACTAGGCAAGAAGGTCCGCTTCTGGCGCGTGACCGAATTGATTAGGGTGCAGGCTCGTTTCTACGTAGTGTTGCATGGGGATGGCGACCACGCAATGCGTTTGTATTGGGTCCACATGGCGTTCCAGCGGTCGGATTTCACATAAGTTCGCAGGCTGAGGATGTGTTGTCCGCCGGAGCGAGACCAGCGCATGCCGCTACGGCATAGGCGTGTTTTCACGACGCTCTTGCAGGCCGCTTCGACCGGGCCGCTGCCAATGGGCCAACCTTTGCGGCGAAAGTGGGCGTAGTCCATCCGGTGCCCGTTGCGGCCAAAAAACGTGCGTTCTGCATCGAGGGCTGCACGACGCGACTTGGAGAGCTTGGACCTACGCTCGTAGTAGTCCAGCGAACGGAGCACACGCCCGGCTCCGCCGTTCTCGCCTTTGAGTTTCGAACAGTATTTGTCGTACCAGTCCTGGGCCTTCAGGGAACCTTTGCCAAAAATGGCTTCAGCCGCCTTGGATAGGTGTTCGCTTGTGTGATGATAATCGACCAGCTTCTCGTATTCGTCGTATTGTGAATTGTCGTCGATGTAGGTCCACAAATTCCGGGCGCCGTCGCACAACACAATCCGCACCACGTCGTCATCTAAGCGTGATTCGGTCTCGGCAAGCTCCTGCTCGAACTTCGCCTTGAGTGTCGGCGCGCGATCCTCAGGCATTCGGGCCGCATAGTGACTTGCCAAACGCTCCGGTGATATCTTTCCTTCGGGAACCTCACCGTAGAAGCTGACGCTGCCAACCATCGCGTTCTTGTAACAGGTCGGCGACGGAATTTCCCTCGACGCGCCCTCGTGCGGGCGTTCGTTGGGCCGACCCTTCTTCTTGCCCGGCTCGGAAAGCAGCACGTTGACTCCGTCCACGCTGGCGCAGAGAACCTGCGTCTCTTCCGGGATCGACTCCTCGGCACGAATTTCCGTGAGCACCTGGTCCTCATGGTCTTCGAGCCACAGGCCCATCTGCTTTGCCATGTGTTTGATCGCGGTGGCCGAGGGCTGGAACAAGGCACACTTGGCAAGGAGTGTCTCGGCTTCCTGGGGTGTGCCCAAGGCGACGGCATACAGGGTGGCGTCACGCACCTCGACCGCGGCAAATTGGCCCTCCATGCCCCAGGCGGCGTCCAGCGGAACGTAGCACTTGCCGCCGGCGTCTGGCTGATAAACGCGACGCACGAGCTTGATCATCCCGCCCGGCGTGAGGAACTCCTTTTCGCTCTCCAGCTTGTAGCGAAACGTCACTCCGCTGATTTCGATCGTCTCGGTGTCTATTTCGGCCGTCGCCAGCCAAGTCCGCAGGCCCTCAGTCCAGCCTGCCGACATCGCCTCACCAAGCAGCCTGTTCATTTCTTCCGCCCGCTGGGGCGTTACCTCACTTGCCAGCACTTCCTGCGACTGCGACAAAACCGTCTTGATCTTTGAGACAATCGCATCCATGATAGCCGCTGACGACATTGGGGACTCCCTTCCGAAATGTCTGTAAATCGAATTGTGAAAACGACCTACAGCTTGGACGGGTAAACATTCGTCGAACCCGTGCGCAGAGGGCTTTGGCAGCGCGGGGTGGCAGACGGGGGGGGCAGGGAGAGGTTCGGAAGAGGTCGGCGCTACGAGGTGTCGTCGGGGCTGGGACTTGATGCGGCGGGCAGATCGGCCAGCGCAGCGCGGCGGTCGCGGGTGAGGTTCCAGGGAAGGAAAGGTTCGATGTCCCTCGGGGCATGGCCGCCGGCTGCCGCGCAGGCGTCGAGATACCAGGCCAGCCAGGTGCGCCCGTTGAGATTCGAACACCTCAGCGTGGCCAAAATCGAGAACATCGTTTCCGCCAGGCGCCCGCTCCACCTTGCCCCGGAACCGTAGTAGTTTTTGCGTCCCATGGCCGGACCACGCAGCAGGCGTTCACTGCCGTTGTTGTCCATGGGGATGCCTGGATCGTCGACGAAGCGGAGCAGTCCTTCCCAATGGTTTTT
>JBGMRN010000420.1:0-2003 GCA_048061535.1 Thermoanaerobaculales bacterium
TAGTTAACCGCCGCCTACTCACGAATTTCACGGGAAGGTGGATAGAAGGCCTGTTAGAGGATTTGAATTGCCGTGGCCGGGCGCCGCAACTCAAAATTTTTTATGCGATGGGCCGCGATCCGGGCTTGGCGATCGGCACCCCTTTGCTGCAGAGAAGGCAGGTCTCGGGGGTCCAGGTCGGGAAGTGGGCCGCGAGGAGGGCGTGGTAGGGCCGCGGGGCGAAGGGATCCGGCCGGCCCGAACGGTTGACGATCGAAGCGACGCCGATGACTGCCGCTCCCAGATCCTCGAGGATCTCGATGACCTCGCGGGTCGATCTTCCCGTGGTGACGACATCTTCGACCACCACGACGCGCTGTCCGGGTCTCAGGCCGAAACCGCGACGGAGAACCATGGCGCCCTCGCTGCGCTCGGTGAAGAGGAAGGGCAGGTCGAGAGCCCGGGCGGTTTCGTGGCCGATGATCAGGCCTCCCATTGCCGGCGCGACGACCAGCTCGGGATCGAGGCCGGCGGCACGCACTCCCGAGCCGATCAGACCTCCGGCGCGGGCGGCGCGCCGCGGTTGGGCGAGGTAGAGGGCGCACTGGAGGTAGTCGCCGGAGTGGAGACCGGAGGAGAGCAGAAAGTGCCCGCGCTGGTGGGCGCCGCAGGCGGTCAGGTCGGAGAGAAGCAGCTCGGTGGTCATGGTTGATTCCGTCGGATGTCGTAGGCCTGCATCTTCTTGTACAGATTCGACCGCGGGGTGCCGATCGCGCGGGCGGTCGCGGCGACGTTCCAGGCGTTGCGGTCGAGATGGTGGAGCAAGTAGGCGATCTCCGAGCCACGCTGAAACTCCTGCAACGTGGGCAGATCGAGGAGAGCGTCGACGTCGCTGCCGGCATCGGGTCCGGAGGGGAGTCTGATGCGCTCGATTACGTCGTCGAGCACCATGATGACCGCCCGCTCGACCACGTTCTTGAGCTCGCGAACGTTGCCCGGCCAGGGATGTTGGGCGAGCTGGCCGAGCGCAGTGTCGCTCCAGTTCTTCAGGCGCCGGTTGTACTCCTGGCAGAAGTGCCGCGTGAAGTGCTCGACGAGGAGCGGGATGTCCTCGGTGTGGTCGCGCAACGGGGGGGTTCGCAGCACGACGACCGCCAGACGGTAGTACAGATCTTCGCGAAAGCCGCCCGCCTCGACCTCGGCAACAAGGTCCTTGTTGGTGGCGGCAATCACCCGCACGTCGACCTGGAAGGGGCTTCCCGCGCCGACCGGCTCCACCTCCCCGTCCTGGAGGACGCGCAGCACCTTGGCCTGGGTCTTGAGGCTCATGTCGCCGACCTCGTCCAGGAAGATCGTGCCGCCGTCCGCCTGGACGAACTTGCCGGTCTGCCGGCGGTGAGCGCCGGTGAAGGAGCCCTTCTCGTGGCCGAAGAGCTCGGACTCGATCAGCTCCTCGGGGATGGCCGCGCAGTTGACCCTGACGAAGGGGCGGCGGGCGCGGTGGGAGAGGTGGTGGAGCCGGCGCGCCACGATTTCCTTCCCGGTGCCGGATTCCCCCTGGACCAGGACCGTGGCGTGGGAAGGGGCGACCCTGGCGATCTCCTCGCGGAGCCGGTGGATCGACGCGCTCTCGCCGAGCAGCGGCGGCGGCTCGGCGGCCTCGTCGAGCTCGCGGGCGACCCGGCCCTGGGCCACCGCCCCCTTGACCGCAAGCAGGAGGTCGGAGCGGTCGGGAGGTTTGGTGAGGTAGCCGGCGGCGCCTGCCTCGAGGCACGCCGAGGAGGTGAACTCGTCGCCGTGGCCGGTGAGGATGACCACCGGGATCTCGAGGCCTCTCTGGCGGAGGTTCTCCATCAGACCGAGGCCGTCCATCCCCGGCATCTTGATGTCGAGGAGGGCGGCGTCGGGAGGATTGGCATCGAGCTGGTCCAGCGCCTGGAAGGCGTCACTCACCTCCTCCACCGCATAGCCGGCCCCGGTCAGGATCCGGAGCAGGACCTTGCGGACACCCGGGTCGTCATCGA
>JBGMRN010000421.1:0-1966 GCA_048061535.1 Thermoanaerobaculales bacterium
GTCGAGCTTCATCACCGGCATGACTCCCGGCGGGCACGGCATCGCCGACTTCATCGCCCGTGATCCCGCCACCTACACGCCGACGTTCTCGATCTACGAGAACCGCGAACCGGATGTGACCATCTCGATCGGCGGAGTCCATCTGCCGGTCAAGGGCGGTGGCCCACTCAACCTCCGCCAGGGAAAGCCGTTCTGGGCCTATCTCACCGAGCGCGACATCCCCGCCTGGATCTCCAAGATCCCGACCAACTTCCCGGTCGAGGAGACCGCCACCAAGGCCATCGCCGGCATGGGCACTCCGGATCTCATCGACTCCTACGGGGTCTTCTCCTACTACACATCCGATCCGTTCGAGGACTATCCGAACCTCGAGGGCGGCGAGATACTCTACGTCGACGTCAACAAAAACGTGGTGCGCAGCAATCTACTCGGACCGGTCAACACACTGGTCACGCCCAAGGACACCAGCCGCGACCCTTACGCCAACACCGTCAAGATTCCCTTCACCGTCTACCTCGATCCGCAGGCCGACGGCGCGCGAATCGACATCCAGGGCCAGAGCATCCTGCTCAAGAGGGGCGAGTACTCGCCGTGGGTGAAGGTACAGTTCGACCTGCTGCCGGTGATCGGCTCGGTCTCGGGAATCGCGCGCTTCCTCCTCAAGGGCATCGCGCCCCACTTTCAGCTCTACGTCACGCCCATCAACATCGACCCGTCGGCCCAGGCTGCGCCGGTCACCTACCCGGCCGAGTTCGGGGCCGAGATCGCCCGCGACATCGGCGCCTTCTGGACCAAGGGCCTGCCCTCGGACATGAAGGCCTTCGACCACAAGGTGATCAACGATGAGGAGTACGTCGGCCAGGCCGAGCTTATCCTCAAAGAGCGCATGGCGCTGTTCGACCACCAGTGGTCGCGGTTCGAGAGCGGCCTCTTCTACTTCTACGTCTCCTCCACCGACCAGGACACCCACATGCTGTGGCGCAACATGGACAAGACCCACCCCAAGCACAAAGAGTCCGATATCCGCTTCGCCGGCTGGATTCCCCACCTTTATGAGGAGATGGACCGATTGGTGGGCAAGGTGCTGCCGGCGATCGACAACAAAACCCTGCTCCTGATCTGCTCCGACCACGGCTTCGCCCAGTTCGCACGCCAGTTCCACCTCAACACCTGGTTGCGCGACAACGGCTACCTTGTCATCAAGGACGAGGCGGCGAAGAAGAAGGAGACCTCGATCTTCGACGTCGACTGGAGCCAAACCGTGGCCTACGGCGTCGGCTTCAACGGTCTCTACATGAACCTCAAGGGTCGCGAAGGACAGGGCATCGTTCCTCCGGAGAAGGTCGAGGAGATCACCGCCCGCCTCATCCGCGATCTCGAGTCGCTCATCGACTCCGAAACCGGCCGGCGTCCGATCGCCAAGGTCTACCGCCGGGAGGAGATGTACGTGGGTCCCTCGACCCCGATGATGCCCGAGCTGCTCGTCGGCTATTCCCCCGGCTTCCGCAATGCCTCGACCTCGGTCCTCGGCGCCACCGGCAAACCGACCATCGATCTCAACCCGTGGGCGTGGTCGGGCGACCACTCGATGGCCCGCGACCTGGTGCCGGGCACCCTGCTTTCCAGCCGGAAAGTTGCCAGCGAGCACCCCAGCATCCTCGACCTGCCGGTGACCATCCTCGAGTTCTTCGGCGTGGAGAAGCCGGAGCAAATGGTCGGCCGCTCGATTTTCCGCGCCGTCTGACGGCGCGGAGGTTGGTGAGGGTCTTGAGCTTGGCGATGAGCTCTGAGCGCGGCAGGGTGTGGAGTGGGCGCTTGGACAGGTCGGGCATGGGCCAGAGATGGACGGCCGTGTCCTCGCCGCTGGAGGCGATCCAGCAGCCGAGCGACACCATGGCCTAGCCCGCACTTCTCACCAGATTTCGTCGCGAGGAGTGCAAGGCGCGGTGCGTGTCTGCGCTCTCGC
>JBGMRN010000422.1:0-1952 GCA_048061535.1 Thermoanaerobaculales bacterium
CGGCACAGAGAATTACCTCGCACGCTGGCGCTGTCTTGCTTCAAGAAAGGGAGGCGTCGGTGAGGTAGAAGAGAACGTGCTCGACCTCGTCGCTCACGCTCCGTCCCACCCGCGGGTGCTCGGCGGTCTGCCACATGAGGGTGATCTCGTCCCGGAGGCGTCTGATCAGGGCCACCTCTTCGGGATCCGACATGCCGCCGTGTTCGAGTCGATCGATCAGGGTGCGCGCCACCCGCTGCTCCTTGGCGAGGATAGTGCGCCGAATCGCCTCGGTGGGATGGGCGGTGAAGACCGGCTCCACGAGTATGTTTTCGAGGAGCTCGCGCATGCGTTCGCTCGAGAGGCCGGCGGCGGCGAGGCGGACGACGACGTCGGAGAGGCTGCCCGGCTGCGGGGTGCCCGAGCTCAGATAGGAGCGCCCCCTGCGGATGCGGTGGACCCGCTCGGCCATGTTGACCAGTCGATTGTCATGGCCCCTCATCACATCACGGACAGCGCCGCGCCACCAGCCCATACTCTACACCTTAATCAACCCCATTCGCTATCCAACGATTGGGGTCCGCCGCACACAGAATACCGTGGTCAGGCCCGTTTTTTCAGTTTTCCGGGAAGAGTGGCTGGTGCGAAGGCACCGCGTGAGCAGGCTCGGGTCGCTTCGCGGGGCCCGAAACTTTGCACGCTTACCAAGAAGGTACCGGACACCTCTTCCCCACCACCTTATCCGTCGAACGGATTGACGAGCTTCACACGCGCATGTTGGTAGTCCGCAACGTTGCGGGTTGCGACCGCCAGTTTGTGCTGCCGGGCAGTAGCGGCAATCAGGCTATCTTTAATCGGCATCGCTCTGCCTTTCCGCTTCAGGTCGGCCAACAGCCGTGCCCAGGTGTCGGCCGTGGCAGCGTCGAACTCGATTACTGGGAGCCCTTGAGCACCCGCGGCAAACCACGTTAACAACCGGGTCCGTTTTCGCCCGGCGGGAAGCAGCAAGATTCCGAACTGCAACTCACCGAGCACGATGGGACTGAGAACCAACTCCGACTCGTTCCGCCTGAGCCACTGGATGACCATGGCCCTCGGCCGCGGCTTGGTCGGTTCGCTGAGTACATTCGCGTCGACGAGATACTTCACAGCGAGTCCGTCGATTCAGACGACAGCGGCTCGAACCAGCCACTCTCCGGGCAATTCAACAACCAATCGACCAGTCCGGCGGACTTCCCGCTGGGCAGCTTCTTGAGCAGATACTCACCGGACTCTAATCGTTCGACGGCAAACTGTTGCCCCGGTTGAATGTGATCCTGCTTGCGCAGCTCAGCCGGCAGCACGATCTGTCCCTTGGATGACACCGTCGTTCGCATAGTAGTAAGATATCGTCTTACTTCGGGCGCGTCAACTGGCGAGGAGGGAGATTCCAGAAGGGTAAAGATCTAAAGATCAGACGCGCTACTTAACCAGGGAAGCCGGGAAGTCTAGGGGGAATTCTGGTGGGATGTACCGCGAGGCGGCTGGGCATGAAGCCGACAGGAGAAGCGGAATGTGGGGCCAACCCATGTCGTTTGGTTAGCCAGCGACGAGGTGATGGGGTTTTGGCTTCTCGGGACATAGTACGTGCAAACCCAAAGGGGCAGTTAGGGGTCCCCCCGACTCCCCCTCAGCATGGAAAGCACTATAAGCGTCGCCGGGCCTTTCTGGCAAACGAGCTCTCCTGCGTACGTTGAAACCAGCACGCAGGGTGTTGGCAGAGTCCGTGCAGGGTACCCGCAAGCGCCCCACGTGGGTGCGGGGCTGTCGGTTTAGTACGTTCTAAACCGATGGACGTGAATGATCTTGCGTAGGCTTCCGGTGTTTCCTTCGCCACTGGTTGACCGGCGGCAGCCAAGGCCGCTATACTCCGAAAATAAGCCCCTTTTCCGGAGGGTGCATTCGCTCCATGCTGACCAGCACTCGTCGCCCCG
>JBGMRN010000423.1:0-1936 GCA_048061535.1 Thermoanaerobaculales bacterium
ACCGAGATGTCGGCAGTCTCGAAGCCGTCTGCGAAGATCGCGCCGAGCATCCAGACACCGTTTGGTTGACCCATGCGCAGCGGACCGCCACGCGCGGTCGACCACAGGAGACAGTTCTCCGCCGACCCGGGGATGGTGAACACATCCATGCCGTGGTCGAAGGTCTGGACGAAGACGTCGTAGTAGGCGGCGATCAGCTCGCGGGTGCCGTCACCGTCGAGGTCGGCGATAATCGGCGAGGCAAACCAACTAGTCTGGCCCGCGAGGTTGCGGACGAAAACCGGCGCCTCTACCGGGCCGCCGCTCGAGCCGGTTTCGCAGACAGGTGGGCCGGCGGCGGATGCGGTCAGAGCGGCCGTAATCAGGACGGTGGCGGCGAGACAGCCGCGGGGCGAGCAGGAACCGGCGGCACGAATCTTCACACCCCCAGTATTGGTTCATTACCGCATGTCGCCGGTGATGAGCGCCACGTTTTATCGTGGGAGGCCGTGAAGAATTGATGGCAAACATCTCCGTCGGTCACCAGAGCCGGGGGTCGAATGCAAACGGTTCGGGATCGCCGGTTGCGAGTTCAGGGAAGGCGTCGTGATTGGGGTTCAGAACGAAGATCCGTTCTTGAGGGATGATGGCTGAGGGCACGGACAGGATGGCGGCAGTCGATCCTTGGAGCCAGTCATTGCCGATTCTCCTCGTGCTTTCCGGGTGAGGGAAACGTCGCCAGTCGCGAGGCAGCCGAGCGGGGTCGATTCGTTCGACGAGCAGCCCTTCGGGGAACTCCACCGGAATGACGACCAGCGGCGGCGGAGCGATGTCAGGATCGACGCCGGCGAGGTACTCGAGAGCAGCGAGCGAGATGGTCGTTGCGACGTAAACTGCCGCCACACCGCGTTGATTCCAGCGGCCCGGGAAACAGCGCGCACCCTCGCCGTCAAAAGCCGTTTCGGAGAAGGTCTGTTTGCTCAGCCTCCATGCTTGCATCAACCGATCACACCGTGCTCGAGGCGGCCGAGAAGGTCTTCGACGAGTCCTTGTCCGATCCCGGTATCGAGCAGAGAAAGGGGTGAGCGCCCTCCCAGCGCACGGTTTTCACGGCGCATCCATGCGGCGGCCGGCTTCCAGGAACCGAAGACGGTCTCCGCCTCGGCCAGGACCTTGGCGAGCCGCACGAGGCGGTCCGATTCGACCGGCTGGAGCCGCCCTCCTTTGCGCCGAACTCGGGTCGACTTCGGAAGACCGAGCACGCTCCCCATCTCCTGCAGGTTGATGGCGAGCATTCCCGCCATGTGCTCGTAACTCGAGTAGGGAATCCCCTCGCGGACCCGTTCGAGCAGGGTCTCCATGTCGCTGATTCCGCCTCCCAGCACCTTGCTGCCGCCGAGCGCCTCGATAATGCCGGTTGATGTGGACATTAGTCCCTCCTGGGTAATACTATAGTTCCAAATGGGTCTATCGGCAACCACAGCAATCCGCCTCGCGAATTGAAGGGTGAGGACTTTCGCAACGTCCACACAGAGGGGACTGCCACTCTGCCACGCTACTCGGTGACCCTTTCGACGGTGCCCTTCAGCGGGGGTTCGAAGTCGAATCCGAAGAGCTGAGGGTTCTCCCCGATCACAGCGGCGGAGAAGATCTTCAAGACGTAATCGTACGTCTCTTTGGGAAACCGGTCGCGGTGCTCGAGCAGCACCTGCCAGAAATTCCGCTCGCGGGGGCTCTCCGGCAGAGAACGGATCAGTCGCCGGACGTTGGTCCCGCCGTAGTTGTAGATGGCCAGCGCCAACAGGCCGGAACCTTGCGCCTCACGCGGATAAATATCGCGGATGAAGATGGCCGCGGCGTCCGACGCGCGGTCGAAGTCGTGCCGTTCATCCTGTGGGTCAAACCGGCGCTCGAGATACAGGGGGCCGATCTGCAGCTCGAGGTCCTTCATCGAGTA
>JBGMRN010000424.1:0-1934 GCA_048061535.1 Thermoanaerobaculales bacterium
GGCTCAAAGCGACGCGATGCTGTGCGGGGACATGAGCAACGCGATGATGGACATGGACGGCATGGACGGCATGGACGGCATGGACGGCATGGACGGCATGGGTGGCATGGAGGGCGGCATGGAGGGCGGCATGGACGGTGACATGGGCCCGCCGCCGCGCCTCGACATCGCGGATCTCCGGGTCGTCGATGACGATCGCATCGCCTACATCCTCCTCGACTGTTCCGGGTCGATGAGGGGTGAGCGTATGCGAATGGCGAAGCAGGCGGTCCTGTCGTTTCTGCAACGGATCCCGGTCGGCGCCGGGGTCCGCGTGGTCGTGCGACCGTTCGAAACCAAGCCGTGGGGAAGCCTCCTCCCCATCGGTGTCCCGTTCACCCCCCAGACCCGGAGGGCGATGATGGGCCGGTTGGGCGCAATGCAAACGGGCGGGAGGACGGCGTTGTTCGAGAGCGTCAACCTCGCGCTCGACGACGTGCTCCGGCTCGCGAATCCACAGCAGATGACCGTTCCCAAGACTCACCTGATCGTGCTCAGCGACGGTGCCGACAACCAGGGGCTTCCCGGCTATCGGTATGGGTCCCACGCCGGTACAAGGGCGCTGTTCACGCGCATGAAGGATAACCGCGACGCGGGTGTGATCGAGTACCTCCCGATCGCTTACGGAGGTCGGGACGCGGTGCGAGGGCTGGAGGAGATCGGTGGCAGAGGGTTCCGGGTGGAAGTAACGTCTCCGGCCGACATCGTCGCGAAGTTCGGGGAGATCCGCGAACAGCTCATGGTCGGAATGCCCATGGGCGGCGGTATGGCCATGCGGCCGATGCGCGGCACGAAGTAGCGATTCGACCCATGAGCTTGTGGCAATCCGTGCTCGAATGGTTCGGGGAGGAGGATGGCGGCGACGGTCCGGAGACGGCTTCGGTCGCACTCGTCCTGGGGCTGCGCGACGCGGCGTACGATCTGGTCACGGTCGAACTCCAGACCGACGAAGCACAAGAGGCCCGTCCCGATGAGGACTTCACACAGGCCCGACTGTTCACCGCGAGCGCCGGACTGCTCAAGCGCTGCGCCGACGCGCTGATCGCCGACGTCTCGGAGGGATCGGAGACGGTGGAGCGCTGGCGCTCCGATCGTGCGACGGTCCTCTATCGCGCGGTGATCGACCTCATGGACCGGGGTCGGGCGGCGGTCATCCGGCCGCCGGAGGATATCCAGCCGGTCAAGGCACTGCGCGTGCTGGCGAACTTCGGGATGCCGGCGGAGGCCGAGATCGTGGATCTGCTAGACCTCAGCCAGCAACTCGAGGAGGAGTACGCCGCCGAGATCGCCTATGCACAGGCGCGCCTACGCGGGTCGGAACAGCAGCGTCTCAACGAACTCGTGGGGCTGCTGCGCTCGCGCTCGAACCTGGCCAGGTCACTGCTCAGCCGAGCGTTGCACGGATCGACGGACGGCAGCGAGCAGGGGACCGGCCGCGCTCTTTTCAACGAGCTGCTCGTGGCATGGTTGTTGATCATCCAAGAACTCGTGTCCCCGAATGTCACCGCCGAACTACAGCTCGGCCCGCAAAGCGCCGCCACCGGGAGGTACGCGCCCGACAACGTGTGGATGATGACCGATCCGGTGGCGAAGGCCAAGTACGAGCGTCAGGGCCGCCTCGACGAACTCGAGCAGGACATCAGCTTCGACGTGCTGCGCGGCCACCCGTTCTCAGCCGACGACATCGCCTTCGCGCAACAGATCGACTGGCTCGAGCAGTCCGGCGTGATCAAGCGAATGGCGAGCTATTGGGCGGTGAGTCCACACTCGACGATCTACCGGGCCCTGCAGGCGGGACGGCTTTCGCTGGCCGGCAGGACGATCGAGTTCCCGCGCGGCGACCAACTCGTGTGGCTGTGTCAGATGGGCATGGAGATGTTCGACTCGGAGGTCCC
>JBGMRN010000425.1:0-1931 GCA_048061535.1 Thermoanaerobaculales bacterium
GTATGGAGTACGTCCGCTGGGCCCTGGACCGCGGCCTCGACGTCGACGCGTTTGCCCCCCGCATTTCGTTCTTCTTCGACTGTCACAATGACTTCCTAGAAGAGGTGGCGAAGTTCCGGGCGGCCCGAAGGATCTGGGCTCGGGTGATGCGAGAGCGGTTCGGCGCGAAGGACAGCCGCTCCTGGTGGCTTCGATTCCACGCGCAGACCGCCGGCTGCACGCTCTATCCGCAGCAACCCAAAATAAACGTCGTCCGCATCGCCTTTCAGGCACTCGCTGCGGTGCTCGGCGGGGCGCAGTCGCTGCACACGAACTCCCTAGACGAGGCGCTCTCCCTGCCCAGTGAGGAGGCTGCCCTCCTCGCGCTGCGGACGCAGCAGATCGTTGCCCACGAGACCGGCGTGACCGATACCGTCGATCCGCTCGGCGGCAGCTACGTAATCGAGCGGCTTACGGAGGACCTCGAGCGGGACTGCTACGGGTACTTCGACCGCATCGACGCGCTGGGCGGGGTGCTGCCGGCGCTGGAGGAAGGCTTTTTCCAGCGTGAGATCGCGGACGCGAGCTTCCGCTACCAACAGGAGGTAGACCGCGGCGAACGCATCCTCGTCGGAGTGAACGACTACGTAAGCGAAGAAGCGACCGAGATACCCGTGATCGAGATCGATCCGGACGGCGAACGGCAACACACCGAGCGACTACGTCGCGTACGATCGGAACGAGACGAGACGCGTGCCCGGGCCTGCCTTGAGCGAATCAGGATCGATTGCAACGGTTCCGAGAATGTCATGCCCGCGCTCTTGGAAGCGGCCCACGCCTACTGCACGCTCGGCGAAATCTGTGGGGTGATGAAAGAAGAGTTGGGAGAGTACCAGCCGGCCGCCTGGAGCTAGGTCGCCGTATCCGCTGGCGACGCCGGCCTCTTTTGGCTGAGTCCGCCGCAGAATGGGTAGCCTCGGATCGGTAACGGGCCGGCCCCACTATCGTCAACAGCATCGTGTGGCTTCACGGCCACTACGCCGAGTGCGAGAGGACGATGTTGACCGGGGAACTGACGGCGGAGGGCTACCGGATTCTCGTCACCTGCTCGAAGCAGCTGAAACCGATCTTCGCCGACATCTGGACGGTCTTTCAACCGCGCTCCACAGGTGGATCCGGGCGGGCGACCTTGATGGCTTTGGCCGGCCAGCGATGGCGTTCGCCAAGCTCTTCGTCGCACGACAACACGATCACACTAAATTGACACGGTTCTCGCGGACCCGCTACGGTTTGAACTCATGGCTCGTGTGCTGATACCGCTCCCCGATCAGGATTTCGACGTCACCGAGGTCGCTGTGCCCTGGCGAATGCTCACGGACGCCGGCCACGAGGTGGTATTCGCGACCGAGGAGGCCGGCACGCTGCCGGCGGCAGACCCGCGACTGCTGACCGGCGTACTCTTTGGACAGCTGGGAGCGGAATCTGAGCCCAAGCGGTTCTACGGCGAACTGACGGCAGCACCCGAGTTTCGAAGCTCGATCGGGTGGCGAGACATCGAGCCGGAAGCTTTCGACGCGTTGCTGCTTCCCGGAGGCCATGCGCCCGGCATGCGCCAGTACCTCGGTTCGTCGCTCCTGCAGAGCAAGGTAGCGGCCTTCTGGGCGCTCGGGCGACTGGTTGGCGCAATCTGCCACGGGGTCCTGGTCCTGGCCCGCGCCCGGGAGAACGGGTGTTCGGTCCTCTACGACCGGCAGACGACGTGTCTGCCGAAGTATCTCGAGCGACTCGCCTACTACTCGACGGCGTGGAGACTCGGAAGGTACTACCGGACGTACGCCGCTTACGTGGAAGACGAGGTTCGGGCCGCGCTGCGCCAGCCAACGCGGCAGTTCCGACGCGGACCCATCAACTGGGGAGCCAGAGACTCTCAGGCGGATCTGTCGCCTTCCTTT
>JBGMRN010000426.1:0-1898 GCA_048061535.1 Thermoanaerobaculales bacterium
CCCCTTTGCCTGAGCTCGACTCGATGCTCGTGTTCTGGAACCTGTCTCGATCGAGTCATATCCGGCTCGAAGCCGTTCTGAACGAAGAGTTGAGCTGAGAACCCGGTCGGTTGTTGACTTGACGTCTCACCCCATGTATCCTCCTGCGGCTTGAGGACTTGGGGGTAATAATGGCAAAGGGACATCGAGTGACGGTCAAGCTCAAGAGCAGCGAGAGCCCGTACATGTACCACGTAAGAAAGAACAAGCAGAACACCACCGAGCGGCTGGAGCTCAAGAAGTACGATCCGGTGGTTCGCAAGCACGTTCTTTTCAAAGAGGTCCGGTAGCTGTTTCATCGGAGGGCGCCTGGGCGCCGAATTGCGACGCTCATGCGAGGCCCGGCGCACCCCACGGGGACGCCGGGCTTTGTTGTGAAATACCGTCGGGCTTCGATCTCCGCAGCAGGAAGATGGTGTAGGCCGATCTCAGGGTTATGATAATAGAGTCAGATCACTGAGAGGGCGGTGCCATGGATGTGCTCCGGGAGTTCCTCGAGTTCATCGAGTACTCGAAACCACAACCTGTTGACGAGTTGTTGCGCCGGGTCTTGCTCAAGAGCCGGCGCCTGACCAACGCTGAGGCGGGAACGGTTTTCATTGCCAGAGGACGCGGGGAAAAGCGGCGGCTCGAGGCGGCCGACATTCAGAACGACGCCGTCGAGCTGAAGCCTGCAGGCTTCGTGGTGCCGGTCAACACCTCTTCGATCGCAGGATTCACAGCGGCGACCGGCGAGACCGTCTTCGTCGATGACCTCTATGCCATTTCGGAGAATCTCCCCTATACGTTTGATCCCAGCTTCGACGAGGCCCATGGTTTCCGTAGCCGATCGATGCTCTCCTTTCCGCTGGTCAACCACCAGCGCAAGGTGATTGGTGTTGTGCAGTTGATCAACCGGCGCGATTCCCCGGGGGGGGAGCCGAAGCCGTTTGCCCGGGAGCAAGCCGATCTCATCGTGCCGTTCAGCCACATCGTCGGCGGTGCGATCGAGCGGGCCGACATGCTCGAGCGGATCGCGGCCAAGAATGTCCGGTTGCGAGAACGCAACCGGCTTCTTTGCGAGCAGAGGGCGCGTATCGCCGCCCTCCACGGTGAAACCGAGGAGGCCTTTCAGCTGTCGATCAGCCTGCTCGCGCGGGCCGCCGAACTGCACGACGAGGACACCGCCCACCATGTCGAGAGGGTCAACGAGTACGCCTTCTTCCTCGCCGGCAAGCTGGGCATGCCCATGCGGTACCGTGAGGAGATCCGGTTCTCCGCCCAGCTCCACGACGTCGGCAAGATGAGCGTTGACTCCGCCATCTTGCGCAAGCAGGGCCCCCTTGGCGAAGATGAACGCGTGGAGATGATGCGTCACCCCGAGTACGGTTTCCGGATTCTCGCCGCATCGGATCGGCTGGCGATGGCGGCCGAGATCGCGCTGCACCACCACGAGAGATGGGACGGTGGGGGTTATCCGTCCGGTCTTGTCGGTGCCAAGATCCCGGTGTCGGCGCGGATCGTTGCGCTGGCCGATATTTACGATGCCCTGCGCTCGAGTCGTCCCTACAAACCGGCTTTCAGTCACGACCAGGCGCGCGACGTTCTTCTTGAAGGTGATGACCGCGTCGACCCGTCAAAGCACTTCGACCCGAAGCTGCTCGTCATCTTTTCCGAGCATCACGAAGGCATGGCGGCGATTTGGGATCGTCTCTCGGACCGGTAGGGCGGGCGGAAGAATTCTGAATTAGGAATTAACGACGCGGGGAGGCGATCGGGGGTATTGGCGCGTGATACCCGCGCTTGGGCGCGATGACCGGAGGTGCCTGGCTCCCGATGTGACGATGTCCTGATCGTCACATCGGCGTGCCTGGCATCCT
>JBGMRN010000427.1:0-1896 GCA_048061535.1 Thermoanaerobaculales bacterium
GAGCTATCGTCAAGAGTTGTGGATGAGGGTCATCGAGGAGATCAGGCGGCGCCCCTCTGGTCGGCCGGTTCCTGCTCGCTGGCCCCCCTCTCTTGCAGCTGCCCGTCGATGAAGATGCCGCCCGCTCGGACGACGGCGACGAGGTGGGGGGCGTTTACTCGACGCCAGCGTGCCTGGGCGGCGTCGAGCAGCTTGTAGGCCATCGCCAGCCCGGCCTCCCTCGAGCCGGCACCCTTCGTCACCCGCTGCCGCAGTCGCACCGTCGCGAAGGTCGACTCGATCGGGTTCGTGGTGCGCAGATGGATGTGGTGCTCGGTGGGGAAGTCGTAGAAGGTGAGCAGCCGCTCGAGGTCGTCGGCGATCTTCGCGCTCGCCTTCGGCCACGCCGCGAACTGTTCGGCGAAGTCACGGGCAGCGTCGAGCGCCGCCGCTCGCGTCTCCGCGGCGTAGATCGCCTGGAGCGCTCCCTTCGCCTCGTCCCGCATGCGCTCGGGCAAGGCCGCCAGCACATTCGCCGTCTTGTGCACCCAGCATCTCTGCTCGCGGGTCTCGGGGAAGACCTCGCGCAGCGCTCCCCAGAAGCCGAGCGCCCCGTCCCCGGTGGCGAGCTCGGGTGCCGCCATGCCGCGGTGCCGCAAGTCGCGCAGCAGGTCCAGCCACGACTGCTTGTCCTCGCGATACCCGTCCTCCACGGCCACCAGCTCCTTGGTGCCGTCGGGGCGCACCCCGATCAGCACCAGGCAGCAGAGGCGGTCCTCCTCCAGCCGCACGTTGAAGTGGACGCCGTCGGCCCAGAGGTAGACGTAGTCGACCGCGGCCAGGCTGCGCCGGCGCCAGCGAGCGTGCTCGGCCTGCCAGGCCTCGGTCAGCCGCTGCACGGTGGAGGCGGAGAGTCCGGCCTCGGAGCCGAAGAAGGCCGAGAGCGCCGGCACGAAGTCACCGGTCGACAGCCCGCGCAGGTAGAGCAGCGGCAGTACCTCTGTCACCTTCGGGGAGCGCCGCATGTACGGCGGCAGGATGGACGAGGTGAACCGTTCGCCCGGGCGGCGGTCGTGCACGCGCGGCGCCTGGACTTCGACCCGCCCCGCCGCCGTCGTGATCTCGCGCGGTCGGGCATACCCGTTGCCGATGATGAGCCGGTGACCGGCTGCATCCACCTCCTCGGCGTAACTCCTGAGGTAGGCGCGGCGCTCGGCCTCCAGCGCCACCGCGAGCATCTCGCGCGCTGCGAGCCGGCAGAGCTCGTCCAGACCTACGCCCCCCTCGCATCCGGCGTCGGCCTGCGTGCCGGCGTCATCCAGTATCCTCAGCGTCAAGGCGTACTCCTCCCCGCCGGCTGTTACCGGCACTGATGTGGTTTCATCGGGAGGGTACGCCGCCTCTCTTCCCTCAGCGCCATCCACAACTTCTGGGTATAGCTCGAATTTCCCTGACCTGACGTCCTCCGCAACTGATGTGATGGACTCGATAAGCCCCACATCCACTTCCATGGCGCCATCGTGATGCAGCACGAGCTCATCACCGAGGAGCTTCGCGATCGCCGTTAGCGGGATGATCACCCGACCGCCAACCCGGACACAGCGCAGCTCGCCACGCTCGACCGCGTTGCGCACCGATTGGGGGCTCAGGCCAAGGATCCCGGCTGCCTCCTTGACCGTGTATGACCGCCGCTGCAGCGGCGGCAGCGCGAGCAGCTTCGCGGTCGTACGCTCCGCGATCTCCTCCAGCAGCCGGTTCCAGAACTCACCGTCGCCGCGGATCTCGCGGGCCACGGTCCGCGCGAACTCTCGTACGTTCACTTGCAGCCTCCTCAGCACGGCATCCCGGTTCTGATCTCAGGGCGCCGACGGCAACGATGAAGCGGTTCGGTCCCCCTCGTGATCGCAGGTCTGGCAC
>JBGMRN010000428.1:0-1894 GCA_048061535.1 Thermoanaerobaculales bacterium
CGTCCGCGCAGACCTCGTTCTGACCCTTGCCCGTCCGGAGTTTCGATCCTCCTCAGTCGCGGAAATCCTCCAACCGGCTCTGGTCGGAGAGGTTCTTCAGCTCGGTACTCGGGTCCCGTTGGAGGGTGCCTCGGTCGAGCTCGTGGATTCGACTGGAGCTTCCGTTGCCCGCACGCTGTCCGGTGCGGATGGAGCGTTCCGGATCGTACTCGACGAGGGAGGAACGCTGCGGGTGCGGATCGAGCGCCTCGGGTACGCCTCAGCTCTTAGTGAACCACTGGATCTCACGAATGGCGCTCGACGGGTGGAGGTCCTGCTTCCCGAAGAGCCCATTGAGATCGATCCCATCGTAGTCGTGGTCGAGGGCCGCGTCGACAAGCTCGAACGAGAAGGGTTCTACGCTCGGGCTCTGACCCGTCCGGGCGTGTTCATGCGTAGAGACGATGTCGACGCGCTGGATCCCGTGAGGACGTCCGACCTCCTCGGCCGTGCGCCCGGCGTCCTCGTACGGTCCTTCTCATCTCTCCGGCCGCGAGTGGTCTTCCGGATGCTCGCGCTGACCGAGGGGGAGCAATGCTGGGCCTCGCTGTTCATCGACGGTGAGCTGGTCCAGGTGGGCGGGGTTCGCAATGAAGCCCCTCGACCCGGCGAAGAGAGCCAACAAGGCGTGGTGAAGATCTGGCCGCTCGATGATGAGATCCCGAAGTCGGTTGACGAGTTCGTGAGACCCCAGGAGATCGAGGCCGTTGAGATGTACCGAAGGCCGGAGCTCGTACCCCAGCGATTCGTAGGCCTGGGTGCGCGATGCGGCGCCATCGTGATCTGGACGCGGGAGGCCGGCGATCGCGACCCAGGTCCACGGAGATAGGCGTCGGAGCGGCAGGCGCCGCACGGGTCACAGCTGGGCGCCCCTGCTCGAACCTACTCCAGTTCGCGCTCCGGTGGTGATCTCCGTCAGGGGCCTAGGAGTGCTGCGGGAACCACCGCAATGCCGTCCTTTCGCCTGTAGGCATGCGATCCTGTTGTGACAGCCACGGCGTCGAGCAGATCGCCGCCCACCTTGTCCTTCAGCCAGTGAAGGTGTCGCACGTCATGATCAGAGACGTCCTTTCCCAGCTTGATCTCCATGGCGAGGATGCGATGATCTGAACGCTCGACAATGAGGTCGATTTCATGACGGCCTCCCTTCGTCCTCAGGTGTCCCACTTTCGCCTCGGCGGCCTGTGCGTAGACCCGGACGCTCTGGGTGACCAGCGACTCGAAGAGATGGCCTAGCAGAGTCCCGTCTCGAGGCATCGGCACAGCGGCTTCTGATCCCTCCAACAGGGAGTCGTCGTTGACACCGAGCAGGACGGCTGCGAGGGCGGGATCGGCCAAGTGGTGCTTGTCGGGATGCGCCAAGCGAGAGAAGTAGTTGCGGCTGGGAATCCAGGCCGGCACGGGATCGAGGACCCAGAGCTTGTGGAGCGTATCGCGATACGAGGTGACCGTTGTCCTCGCTGGTTTCTCGCTCTCTCCGCTGGTTGCGGCGCCTCGAATCCTCTCGCTGGTGGCAGTGGTCGATGTTGCTGCGGCGTAGGCGGCCATCCACCGGCGCAGAGTGTCCGGCCTCCGGACAGGTCGTCCCATCTCGTCGAAGTCCTTGTCGACGATCCGGGCGATGTAGCCCTCCAGCTGAGCGCGTCGCGCACGGCCGGGTAAAGGCCGAATCGCGGGGAAGCCCGACGCGACGATCTCTTCTACGTACTGCGACAGGTGGACGGGTGTCTCACCATCCACTGGAGTCACTCCTCCGGAGAGCAGTTGGCGCAGACTCACCGACGGGGATTCCAGCCCCCGTTCAACCAAACTCAGCGGGCGTAGGCGTAATCGCACGATCCTCCCGGCTCCAGAG
>JBGMRN010000429.1:0-1881 GCA_048061535.1 Thermoanaerobaculales bacterium
TCCGCGTCAGCCCCGCCACTCTGCAGTCGATGTACGCACCGGAGTTCACCGCCTACTCGGCGGGTCATCTCCTGGAGGTGGCGGCCGAGTAGGCCCTCGGGGCGCGATACGACAGAGTCGGTGTTTGGGGCCGGCGGCGGCCGCCTTGATCCGCGCGGCGAGCATGCTGTGGCCCGGGAACTGGCGGCGGGAGATGCGCTGGGACATGGACTTTCGAAGCAACTACGTGCTCGGGATCCTGCGATCGCCGCGGGAGGCCCGGAGTTGATGATGACCCGCGCGTTGCGCAACGCGTCCTGAAAAATGCGAGGGTCTACAGATTTGGCACTTTGTTATCGGAATTCGAGAGTGCGCGCAGGAGTGTCAAGAGTGTAGGCCCCAAACCCCATCCTGGTACTCACCCACCCATTCGGGATCGATCGCTCAAGCGTGAGGGGTCGACACCGGCGTCGGCCTGAGTCCAAGGTTTTCCAAGATCTCAATCATCCTATTTTCGCGCATCTTGCTCAGCCAGCTGCAGCTTACGACTCGTTGGCGCCAGATCTGGTGCATCACCGGATAGCGGGGAACGTCTCCGCGCTCGTTGAAGGCGACGGGACCGGTCACTCCCTCGAAGTCGCGAATATTCGTCGACATGTAGCGACGCAGTGCGGTGGCTCGCACCGTCCGGGCGTTGACCACGGCGTGGATCGCCAGACGCATGGCGTCATAGCCGTGGGCGGCATAGATATCCGGTTGGTTTCCGTATCTTGAGCGGAAGCGGTCGATGAATCCCCCCATGGGTGGCTCCTGCGAGGCGACCTCGGAAGTGACCATCGGGAAAACCACCCCTTCCATGGCTTCGCCGCCCCCCGAGATCACGTGGTTCAGATAGATGCTCGAGGTTGTGCAGCGGACTCCGCGGTAGCGACCATTGTGCAGATGCTGCAGTACCTCGAGAGTGTGTTCGCCATGACCGACGATATAGACCGCCTGCGGCTCGTGGGCCGCCAACATGTCGCTCATTTTTCGCGCCCAGTTTTCACGGTCGGTGTGTACCGTGGCCACGATCTCGCCCCCGAGCGAGAGCTGGAAGTGTTGGCGGAACTCGGTCTCGATCCCGCGGGTGAACGCCGAATCGTCGGTGACCACCAATACTTTTCTCGCCTCTGCCTTGTTGAAGAGGTACCGGGCCGCCGTGCTCCCCTCGACTTCATCGGTGGCAAAGAGACGGAAGAAATAGCGGCTCTTGCGGGTGAGGTCGTTGGCCGGGGCGGTCGGGGAAAGGAGGACCACATGGTTCTTCTCGATGACCGGGATCATCGCCTCGGCCTCCTCGGAGGTCACACCGCCGATTACGATCGCTATCCCATCCTCGTAGACCATGCGCCGCAGCTCGGCGGCAGCAGTTTTCGGCCGCGATTTGGTGTCCGCCGCCATGAGGGCGAACTCGGGCGGTAGCATCGTCCGGTCCACGGCTTCGGCGAGGGCGAGTTGAATCCCGTCGTCCACGGCGAGGCCGTAGGCGCCGGCGGCGCCGCTCGTCGGCAGCAGCACGCCGATCGCAGGATCCTCGCCGCAACCGAGATTAACGGTGAGGAGAAACACGGCAACTGCAAAGCTGAACATCCTTGAAATGCACATGATGACCTCCCGTTTGTGAGACCGGACCCTTATTCAATAATATGGCCGGCCGGGGCAGGTCGGGCAGAATATTACGCAGTTGTGACAATCTTTTCCCGTCTCCTGAACACAACAGCAAGACGGCGGAGCAGCCGCGCCGTCGTCTCACCCGCTCTTGTCACTCGATCTGCGATGCGGCGGCGGTCGCAGGAGGCAGTTGGTGCACGGGAAGATGGCTGTTGTATGCGGTTGCCTTTCCTTCAGACAACTGAGCGACCT
>JBGMRN010000430.1:0-1865 GCA_048061535.1 Thermoanaerobaculales bacterium
GCTCCAGACGTTCCGGATACACTTCCACCAGGTACTCTTGCTTGAGCTTCTCCACCAGTCCACGGGTCTGATTTTCATAGGATTCGTTTGACTTCCGGCGATGGATTTCGTCCTTGACCTCGTCGAAGGGCTGATAACCCTCCGGTATCCGCCTGACGAGGCGAATGATCTGAATCCCACCGGGGACAGAGATCGGGTCGGTCAGACCGCCCTCATCGAGGTCTTCGAGCGCGTCTGTCAGGTCTGCACGACAGTCGGCGATCGGAATCTCACCAAGCTCCTGGAGACTCGCTCCGGCCAGCGTCGCTTCGGCCTTCATGTCCGCTCCCTCACGCACCCGCTCGACCATTCCTCGGGCACGCCGTTCGAGCTGGTTCCGGTCCGACCCATCCTCCGCCTCGGGCAAAAAAACCTGCTCGAGCTCGACCTTTGCAGGTACGCGATAACGGTCCTTTTCCTTCTCGAACTCACGGCGAAGCTCCTCCTCGGTAATCTCGATCGGCCGCACTTCCCCCTGAACTGCGCGTTGGAGGAGCATCGATCGCCCGTATCGTTCACGCAATTGGTCCTCGGTGAGACCCGAGCTCTTCAAGGCGTTCTGCCACGCCTCTTCTTCTTGTAAGTTGTTCTCGGTCCGCAGGTTGGCGATTGCGGCATCGATCTGAGACGAGTCCACATCGAGCCGTTTCTCGGCTGCCCGCTCGAGCAGGACAAGCTCGTTCACAAGTTCCTCGTAAAGAGCGTTGGCGAACTGACGCAACTGCTCACCGGAGGGCGGGTTGGGCATCTGGGTCAACTCCTGGCGAACGCGCTCCTCGAAGTCCGAAACCGTTACGATCCGGTCGTTGACCCGAACCAGGATTCCCTCGAGAACCACTCGTTCCGCCCATGTCGTCGTCGTGACCGCCACAACCATCATCGCGACCGCGAGACGCATCGTCCAACCACCAAAAACCTTGACCCATGGTGCTCGCAACCAGCCATCAAGGCTAATCCTCATTCCGAACCTCCGCATATCTGCCATCGTACGTAAACCACAGCCGCTCGCTGCGAACCTCAACCCCAACCTCATCTGCGAGGCCGTCGAGGCACTCTCGGGTATGTTCGCGAGCCGCTCGACGTACGTTTTCGAGCCTGACCGCGACCTTCACATGGCTTCGGTCGGCCCGGCCCGCCGGCACGGTCTCCAACACCTGGAAAACATGGTAGCCCGACGGACCCTCGACCGGATCCGAAATCTCTCCCGCGGCCAGCGAAAAAATGACCTCGTCAATCTCCGGCGGCAAGCCGCCTTGGTCCACGAACCCGATCTCACCACCATCGGCGGCGTTGGGTGCGCGGCTCACCTCGCGCGAAAGCTCCACGAAATCCTCGCCGTCAGCCAGTCGCTTCCGAGCGGCACGCGCCTGCGACAGGTCGTCCACCAGCATCTGCCGCACGTGAGCGCGCGCCGGCAGCGGCTCCTTCATCCGGCGGCTGACTTCCTCTTCGATGGCGGCGGCGGTCGGTGGTGGCGGCGGGCCGCACAGAACCGCCAGGAGCATCCGCACATCAGCCGGTTTGCCGATCCGGTCGATTGTCTCCCGAACCCTGTCCGAGTGTTCTGCGGACTCCAAAACCACCTGCTGATCCAAAAACTGATCCAACAGTCGAGATGCTACGCGCGCGCTCACTCCCTGCCAGGCTTCGCCGGTTGCCTTCCAGACAAAATTCTCAAACGCTTCCAGCTCGACATGACGCCCCCCGACGCGCGCCAGCGAATCGCGGTCGCCACCACAGGCAACGACACCACCCATTGCCAGCAAGATGAGACCGTACCGGAGGCTTCCTACGCCGCCCATCCGCGAAGCCTACCACGACCGACG
>JBGMRN010000431.1:0-1862 GCA_048061535.1 Thermoanaerobaculales bacterium
GTGGTCCCGTCGGCGGTCAAGAACAAGGGCGCCAACGACACCGAGTGGCAGTCCGACTTCCGCTTCTTCAACCCCTGCGGCGAAGACCTCGACGTGCGCATCGAGTACCAGCCGGAGGGTGTCAACAACACCGGCGTCGAGCTGCTCTCGCGCTCATTCCAGATGAGTGCCGACGAGAGCCGGGTCTTCGCCGACATCGTCGATGCCATCCCCGCGCTCGGCGCCGAGGAGCGCACCGGATCGGTGCGGATCGAGTCGGAGAGCGACAGCGGGTGCAAGGTCCTGTCGGTTTCACGAACGTATAACGAGACTCCGTTCGGAACCCTGGGCCTCTTCGTTCCCGCGCTGCCGGTCAAGGCGGCTACGGGTGACCTGCTCGAAATCACCGGCCTGATTCATAACGCCTCCTATCGCAGCAACGTTCGATTGGTCAACTTCGGCGACGAGGATGTCTGGGTCCGGCTCAAGCCGATCCACCGCAACGGGGACGTGATCAACGACGGCCGCAGCGCGCTGGTGCCGGGTCACAGCACCCGTCAGGTGAACAACGTGGCCTCGTGGACAGGGATCGACGGCAACCTCGCTCCGTTCACCATCCGCATCGAGACCGGCGGCGCCGACGTCGAGGCGACGGCGACGATTGTGGACAACATCTCCGGCGACTCGGTGCTCTACCAAAGCTCGTTCCTCGACGAGAACGTCATCTGGGTCGTGGGCGCCGCCCACAACTTCGGGGTCAACGACTCCCAGTGGCGTACCGATCTTTGGCTCTTCAACCCGACCGACGACTGGCTGGGCGGCCAGCTCGAGTATGTGGTCGGCGACAGTCCCGGCGACCAGTTCGGCTTCCAGTGGCCGACCATGGTGACCCTCGGCAGCCGCCAGTATCTCGACGTCGTCGGCACCCTCATGGGCGGCCAGGAGTCCGCGGGCTACATGATTCTTACCGGTGAGGACGGCGATCCGGCGCCCCAGATCGCCGCCCGCACTTACAACCTCGACCTCACGGGCGGGACCTACGGACTCAACCTGCGAGTCTTCGGCAGCGACGACCTGCTGGCTCCGGGAGAGACCGGATACATCGCCGGAATCTCGAGCTCCGCGACCAAGGAGGACGGCTTCCGCACCAACCTCGGCCTGCTCAACACCGATCAGGACGGTTGGACCGGAGTGGCCGTCACCCTTTATCGGCTCGACGGCTCGGTCCTGGCCACCAAGCAGCTCAACATCGCGCCCGGCGTCCTGCGCCAGTTCGACGTCTTCAAGTTCCTCGGCGTTGCCGGTGAGACGATGAAGGCCTCGATCAAGGTCGAGGTGCTCAGCGGCGGAGGGGTGGCGGCCTATGCGACCGAGGTCGACAACCGGACGCAGGACTCCATCTTCATCCCTGCTCAGAAGGTCTTCATGGGCGCCGCGCGATAGCGAGCGCCGCAACCTGGACTCGACGGGGCGGCATTGCCGCATACGCGCTAACGTAAGGAGGAAATCAACGCAAAGGCGCGAAGACGCGGAGGCGCAAAGAGAAATGGTGATACACCGAGATCGCTAGTGTACCCCGCCACAATTGGCGGGTAGTATCGAGAGCGTCGAGGCGCCTTCCTGCCCGTGTTTCGCGACCGATAAATACCTGCCGTATGTAGAGGAAGCGAAGTGCGGGCAGGAAGGATGCGTCGGCGATCGAATACCCTGCCAATTGTGGCGGGGTACACTAGCCCGTTCCCATTCGGAAAATTTGACAGGGACGCTCTTCTGGCGTTCGACCTCGAGGCCCCTGAGCTGCAGTTCGCACACCAGTGCCTCCTCATAGACCTCACATTCCGCACTTCCTTGCCGTTGAGTTCTGGTTTTTGTCGGCGGCGGAT
>JBGMRN010000432.1:0-1849 GCA_048061535.1 Thermoanaerobaculales bacterium
ATGATGTTACGTTCCGGTCACTTCGCAACTACGAATACGTCGCCCGATTCGCGACAAACCCAGCGGATACTTGCGCGTCGCCGCTCTCGCGACGAAACCCGGTGAGATATGCGGGCTAGTTTTGTTTCACTGCGGTCGCGTGGAACGAGTGCACATCCGGCGTAGATTCGACGCCGTCACACATCAGCATCCTGCCGTTGGCCAGGATCTGACAGTGAACCGTGTTCGCCGGATCAACGGTACGCCAGAGGATGACCTCGCCGTCCGGTGCCACCGAATAGCCATGAGGCTGGCTGTCCGGATTCGGGACGCCCGCGCTACCACACCTGTCCCACCCCTCGATGAGCGAGGTCCCGTTACCATAGAACTCGATCTTCCCGTAGCCGCTGCAGTGCTCGACGACACCCGGGTTACCCGACTTGTCTCTCACCTCTGTCATCGTGTAGAAATAGGTCCCCCTGAGATCCCTCACGGTGTACCTCTTCCCCGCCTCCGCGGGAACGGTTAGTGCAAGGAGGGCAACCAGTCCGATCAGAATAACCGCTGCCGACGCAATAGACTCTCGTTTCATCCTTCATCTCCCTTTGGGGGGTCTCCCCTGGTTTCTGAATGAGAGAGGATCGAGGGTCCGATCTTGCTCACTTCAACGAACGATTGATCGAAGGCGCCACCCCGACGTCTCGACCGCGGACCTTGTCGGGCCGCTCGCCCGGCCAACGATAGGGCGCTCCGCGAGCTGGCCGGCGTGCGGGACGACCAACATGCCTACGTCCACGGGGTGCGCCGGCAGACCGAGGAGCTGGAGAGAATCCTCCGCACCGACGAGCGGTTCTTCCACCCCGAGGACGACCCGGCGTGGGACGCGGAGTCCCTGCGCCGAGAGTTTCGATAACGCAAACCGTAACCCATGTGGTACCTGGGCTCCGGCTTCATTATGAAGTTACGGAGCGGGCGCCTTCTCCTCCACGATTTCGCCCTCGCCGATGATGATCTCGACCCGCCGGTTCTTGGCGCGTCCCTCGCGGGTGGAATTATCGGCCACCGGGCGACCAAAACCGTACCCCACCGCCACCGTGCGCTGCGCCGCGATCCCTTGTTGAGCGAGAAAGTCGCGCACCGAGATCGCCCGACGTTCCGACAGCTGCTGGTTGTGATCGGCGCTCCCGGTTGAGTCTGTATGCCCCTCCACTCGCAGGTTGAGTTCAGGCATGATCAAAAGGATCCCCGCCAGCTTGGCGAGTACGATCCTGGCCTCGGTCTTGAGGGTCGCCTGGTTGTTGTCGAAGAGGATGTCGGGCAGGTTGAGGATCATTCCCCTCGCTGAGGAACGGGTTTCCGCAACCTCTGAAAGCGCCCCGGCGAGCCGTGTCGAGAGCCTCGCTTTTTCGTCCTCGAGGGAGCGAGCCTGTAACCCGAGAGCAGTAACCGCCACCTGGAGCTCTGCTTTCTCCGACTCGATCCGGGTCAGCTCCTGCTGGGCGCCGAGGACCGCCGCTTCGGCGGCAACCCGCTGACGCCCCGCCTCCTCGGTCGCTCGATTCGCTTCCTCGATTGCCCGATTCGCCTCGGCCAGCGCCGACACTGCGGCGGCCGTGCTCGCCTCCGCCGCGCTCGCTCGCGACTCGAGGTCCGCCGTCTCAGCCTGCCGGCGCGCTATCTCCGCTGCGAGGGCTTCGGCCTCTTTTTGCTGAATGGTCATCTGCAGAGCCTGGGCACTGAGCGTCGCCGTTCGACGGCTGTAGTCCATCGCTCCCTTGGTCCGGTTCTGGGCGGCGAGGTTCCTCGCCTGGCCGAGCCTGGTACGTGCCCGGCCCATCAGACTGGCCGAGTATTCTTCTGCCCCCACCTC
>JBGMRN010000433.1:0-1838 GCA_048061535.1 Thermoanaerobaculales bacterium
TAGTGGCCATTTCCCTCCGGAAGCTCAGGCTGAGGTCCGCCTGGCTTCTGATTCTTCCCTTCTTCTATTTCGCCTCGCCCACGCCGGGCCCGATGGCTATGGGTGTCGCGCTTTCGGCTTTGGGCCTCGTGGTCCGGGCCTGGGCGGCGGGCACGATCCACAAGGATCGGGTCCTCACCACCGGCGGACCCTACTCCTACACGCGCAATCCGCTCTATTTAGGGAGCCTGTTCCTGGGATTCGGAGTGGTGGTGGCCGGGGGGATGGTGTGGTTCGCCGCGCTGTTTACGGGGTTCTATGCGCTGGTGTACGGGGTGACCATGGGAGTTGAGCGGAGGGGCCTCGAGGCGCTCTTCGGAGACTCGTACCGGGAATATTCCGAGAGGGTGCCGGCCCTGATGCCCCGGCCCACGCCGTATCGTGGCGCGACGCGGGGTGAGACCTCCTTCAGCGTCGATCGCTATCGGCGGAACAAGGAATGGGAGGCTTTCCTAGGGAGCGCAGCAGGGTTCGGCCTGCTGGCAGCGAAGATGATCTGGCTGCCGTAAGGACGGGCGACCGGTGTCAGACTCCCAGACCGATGCGCCGAAGGAGTAGGTCGAAACGTGGATCTGCTCGAAGCGGCTCGAACAGCACAGCGTGTTTCAGGAAGATGATGCCGCCCAGGCGCTCCTCGACCGCGTGCTCGAGCCGCTCGAATGCCTCGTCGATCATGCCCATTCCGGCGTAGGCAACCGCGAAGTCGAGGTCGAGCGACATGTGAGGCTCGTTGCGCTCGCGTAGCTTCAGCTCTGCCAGGAGCTCCCTCGCCGTATCCATGTTGCCCGCCCTGGCGTGCGCGTTCGCCAGCGGTGCGACACCTCCCTGGGGCTGGGGGGTCAACTCCCGGAAGCGCTCGAACTGCTCTATGGCGGTCTCCATGTCGCCCATTTCCATGTAGGCGATTCCCTTGCCCTCGACTGCGGAACGAAACTCGGGGTCGAGCTCCAGCGTGCGGTCGAACTGTGCGAGGGCTTCTTGGTGCAGTCCGGCGGCGATATAGGCCCGGCCCAGATGCTCGTTCATCGGCAGCGAAAGAGGATCCAACGCCTGCGCGGCCTCGGCTGACTGGACCAGTTCTTCCATCTCACCGGCCGCCATCAAGTACAGGCCGTACGCGTGGTGCACATCGGCGAGACCCGGGTTGATCGCCATCGCCTTCTCCAGCGCAGACCGGGCCGCGGGTAGGTTCCACGCGTAGAAGAGCCGCACCAGGCCGAGGGCGACGTGCGGCTCGGCGATGCGAGGGTTCAACTCGATGGCGCGCTGTGCCGCCTCTTTCGCCTGAGGATACGCAACCCCGCATGACATGTGCCCTGTAGCGCCTAGGAACGTGAAACAGCCCGCCATACCCGAGAATGCCAAGGCGAAGTCGGGATCCAACGCGATGGCTTCCTCGAAGTGGTCGATGGCCTGAAGCGCGTTATCCGGGGTCCACTTCTTCCAGTGGAAGAGACCCTTGAGGTACACGTCGTAGGCTTCGGCGTTCTTCGTGGGGCGTTGCACCAGGACCTGCGCCCGCCGCTGCGTGCCGGGCAACGTCGCCCTCAACTCGTCGGCGATCGCGAGCGATATCTTGTCCTGGGTCTCGAACACATCTTCGAGTACGGCGTCGTACGCCTGCGAGAAGATGTGGTATCCATCGCGCGTATCGATCAACTGGGCCGTGATGCGAACTCTGTTGCCGACCTTCCGAACGCTTCCCTCCAGCACGGCGCTCACACCCAACTCCTCCCCGATCTCACGAACGTCCTCATTGCGCCCCTTGAAGGCGAACGACGAGGTCCGCGCCGTGACCC
>JBGMRN010000434.1:0-1836 GCA_048061535.1 Thermoanaerobaculales bacterium
AACTTCAAGTTGGATCCGCGTCCACGCCGGCGAAGCTCATTTCTCCGTCAGGAAGGTCCGATACTCCTTTGCGAAGTACTCCGCCACGGCCTCGATGATCCGCCGCCCGGCCTCTACGGTGGCCGGCGCGGGGTGCGATCCCATCCCTCCGTCGGGGTAGCGGCAACGGAAGTCGGCCGGGCCGAAGAGACCGGTGGTATTGTTGGGTTTCGACAACGAACCAGAACACTACTTCGGGGAGAATTGGTCCACGCACCACCTGTTCGTTCGTCACAAGGAGAATGATTATGAGCCAGGCTGAGAACGACAAACGAATCGACTATATCGAATTCGCAGCAACCGACATCGAGAAAACGAAAGCTTTCTACTCGTCGGTCTTTGGCTGGAAATTCCAAGACTGGGGACCCGACTACGCGAGCTTCGAGGACGGTCGCCTCAAGGGCGGTTTGCGCAGAGAAGATTCGGTGGAGAGTGGAGGCCCCCTGGTGGTGGTCTACGCAGTCGATCTCGAGGAGCTGGAATCCGAAATCAGAGCCAATGGCGGGACGATCGCCGTGGAGATCTTCAGCTTTCCCGGGGGTCGGCGGTTTCACTTCGCGGATCCCTCGGGGAACGTATTGGCGGCGTGGTCGGACAAGTAGATCAACGCTTGCCGTATTTCATTTTTTCCTCAGGACCTGACCTTTCGGACGGAGATGGAGGCAGAGACGGGAATGGCGACCTGGGTCATCGGTGACATCCACGGCTGCTGGCGGACGCTCGAGCGGCTTCTCGAACAGATCGAGTGGCGTCCGGCAGAGGACGAGCTGTGGCTGGTGGGCGACCTCGTCAACCGCGGACCCCATTCCCTCGAGGTGCTGCGTTGGGCTCATCGTCACCGGGCACGGCTGACGGTGGTGCTCGGCAACCACGACCTCCACCTGTTGTCCCGGGCGGTGGGGGTGGCGCAGGCGAGGGCAGAGGATACCCTCGACGACGTCCTGACCGCTCCGGATCGGGACGAGCTTCTCCGCTGGCTGCGGGGGCGGCCGTTGGTTCATCAATCCGGACGCTTCCTCATGGTCCACGCGGGTCTCCTTCCCGAATGGGACATTGAGCTGGCCTGCGGGCTGGCGGGTTCTGTGGAATCGCAGCTCGGTGGCGTCCACGGTGAAGCGGTCCTTGCCCAACTCGAAGCCAGAGGAAGGACTGCGTGGCGTGCGGATCTGGAGAGTGGTGAGTTGGCGGTTACGGTTGTCTCCGTGTTGACCCGTCTCCGCGTCGTCGGGGAGGATGGGGGCGCCGTGCTGGGGTTTACGGGCCCGCCGGGTGAAGCCCCGGAGGGCTCGCGACCCTGGTTCGAGGAATCGGCGGTTTTGCGGCAGGGCTTCACCGTCGTCTTCGGTCACTGGGCACAGCTCGGCTTCTTCCGGTCGTCCGGCGCCGTCTGCCTGGACTCGGGATGCGTCTACGGCGGAAAACTGACAGCCTTCCGCCTCGATGACGGGCGGGCAGTCCACGTGCCGGTGGTGGACGTTTCATGAAGAGCTGAGAAAGAGGTTTGATCGTGAAGACGCTTCTCGTCATGCGCCACGCCAAGTCCGACTGGAACGCCGGTTTTTCTGACGACCACGAGCGGCCGCTCGCGCCACGTGGAGTCAAGGCGGCCCGGCGAATGGGACGCTTCCTCACGGATGTCGAGGTCTCCCCTCAACTGGTGATCACATCGACCGCTGTGCGTGCCCGAACGACCGTTGAACTCGCGACCAAGGCGGGAGGGTGGAGCTGCCCGATCGTTGCCAACCCGGACTTTTATGCCAGCGATCCGGCTCGCGTCCTCGAGGTCGTCGGGGAGAC
>JBGMRN010000435.1:0-1827 GCA_048061535.1 Thermoanaerobaculales bacterium
CGAGAGCCGTGCTGTGTATGGCAATAATCGTCTTGAGACCAGATACCTTGTCGTACCCATAGAGGATTTGCTCGTGACCTTCTTTGGCTACTTCATCGAAAACGAACAAGGCTTGGACCTCCTCTGGATCTCGGCATGTAACCTGGTCCCGATACTACCGCCGCCCCGAACCTTGCGCCCCAGGAGAGTCAACGGCTCGACGTCTGCAAGGATGGGCAGATGACGAAGTCGGCATACCTCAGGGTCTATTCACCGGAGGCGAGCAGCTCGCGGGATCCGGTGCCCGGTTTCGTTCGTTCCTACGGGATGCTCTCCGAGGCTGAGGGGGACAATCACTGGACCGTCGAATGGGAGGGTCGGCGCTTGATCTGCCCCCGGAACCTCCGGCTGCGGGTGCTGGAATCGACCGTCGCCTTCGCCAATGCCTTCCAGGGTCTGGGAGTGGGCCTGATTCCTGAGGATGCGGCCAGGGCGGCCGACCGTGAGCTCCGTGTCTATCACACGAAGAACCCGTCGCACCGCTCTCATGTGCTCACCTCGGCTTGGCACGTGCCCGTGAGATGGTTCACCGCCTTCGAGCCTTCAGAGAAGCAGTTGTACGAGGCGCCGCAAGGGCCACGTCTTCGTTACCGCACCGACATCGATGACGCGCGCAAACGGGTGGCTCACGCTCACGAGGTCCTCGAGAAGATCGGAGTGTTCCGGGGCCCCGCCGCGGAACTCGGGCAGCTTGCCGGCTGGCTCGAGCCGTTCCCGGAGGGTTCGATGGTGGAGCTCGACTACGCGGACGTCTCCGACCTCTTTGACCCGCAGGAGTTGGTGTTCGACGAATCGTGCGGGTTGATCCAGGAGTCGGTTGAGGCCCTCGCCAGCGGTGACATGCGCCTCGCCGGCGAGAACTACGGCAAAGTGGTCTCCAGCTGGGCCCCCGCCTTCAGCGTCACGTTCTCCAGCTGAAACGCGTACCTGTGGCATGGGCGATCGCATTTGATCTTTTGCGCGTATAGGAAAGCGCATCGTGGAAAAAGTTTCCAAATACGGGAATCACTCGGACTCGCTCGGCGTCCAAACTTTATGAACAGACGCACAAGCGTCGGAAAGCTCACAGTTCCTCCAATCTTGCGATGGAAGTGACCGCCCCGGCGATCACGGAGTGGAGATTCGTCACTCCCCGAGTGGCATCCCCTTCTTCTCCTCCTCGTCTCCACTCGCATCGCAGGTTCTCGAGGGGCCCTGATCCCACCAATCTCGGCCCCTCGACCCTTTTCTGAGCCCCGGATCCTCGAGTGGTCTAGGTTTGTCTCATGCCCTGGATTGATGCGCCACACGAGGAAGACTGGGACGACACCTTCGATGAGCTGAAGCCAGAGGTAACGGACCCCACCCTTCAGCGTGTCGACTGGATCATGCGCATCCATGCTCTCGACGCCGGAAGCATGAACGCCCACAATGTTCTCTACCGTCAGGCGATGAAGGGGACCGCGACCTTGCGCAAGGTCGAGCGGGAGATGGTTGCCCTTGTCGTGTCGAAAACCAACGGGTGTCACTACTGAGTGACCCATCATCGGCGTGGTCTGCGCCGACTGCTTCGGGACAACGATCTGACGCAGCGCATCGAGCACAACTTCGAGTCTGCCGACCTCTCCGACAAGCGGCTCGCCATGCTGCGTTATGCAGTGAAGTTGACGAACGATCCGGCATCGGTAACGGAGGCGGATGTAGGGGCGATGCGTCAGGCCGGCTTCAGCGACACCGACATCCTCCACATTGCTGAGGTCACCGGGTACTACGCCTACGCCAACCGGATCGCCGATGGGCTCGGTATCC
>JBGMRN010000436.1:0-1777 GCA_048061535.1 Thermoanaerobaculales bacterium
GGAATTCACCCGCAACGTGATTCTTTGAAAATGGGACCCAAATAAGAAATTTTAATGAATCAGACTAAAAAGAGGACAAAAAATCCGGAAATCACCTGCGCCGAGCGCAATATCATTAGGCGCGCTTATTCATTTTTAGTCCCTTTTTTTAATCAGGCTTGAGCCAAACCAGTGAAACTGGATTTGATGACTCCGGGTAGAGAGAGGCTCCACCGCGGCCAGCAATCGTCTCGGGTCGTCCGGCGTTAAATAACCGTGAAAGAGCTCGACCGGGTCGCCCTCCCACGACCGCCGCGCCAGACTCCGGCGATGGCCGGATCCCGCGCTACCAACGATTGGCGCTGGGGTAGAAATCGGGCTTCCATGACCAGTTCGGTGAGCGAATCAGGCGCACCGCCTCCTCCATGGACATGCCGTTGGCCGCCGTCTGGTTGAGCTGCCGCATGTAGGCGCGCCAGATTTCCCTTTCCTCCGCGTTCGGGGTGTGGGCTCCGCGGTGCGGCACCTTCATGCCCACCAACATCGCCAGATACCCCTCCCAACTAAACGGATCTTCGGGCCCCATCGCCTCCGCCGCCCACAGCAGAGCCGGGCCGCACTCCTTGTAGTATTCGACGATTTCCTCGCCGCCGGCGAGATCCGTCTCCTCCTGGCAAGCCTTCCAGAACGGCGTCTCAAGGCGCGTGTTGAAACGATAGTGCATCGTCAGAAAGCGCCGAATAGACTGCCACGTCCTGTGTGTGTAGCGATTGAAAAACTTTCGCGACGCTGGATCGATTCGCATCGAGGAGTCGGTCAGGTTCTGCACCAGTTTGGCGGCGTGGTCGCAGATCACCGCCAGGTTGGTGGCCTCAAGCGGTTCCACGAAACCGGCCGAGTTGCCCAGGGCGACAACGTTTTTCACCCATACGCGGCGCCGGCAGCCGGGGGTCCAATTGATGATTCGGGTGTCGGTGATCTTCGGGTTCTTATGGCGAAACTCACGCTCCGCATCGTCGTCCGAAATGGCGTTCGACGAATACACATAGCCGCGGTTGATGATCCGGTCGTGCTCGATCTGCCAGCACCAACCCGAGTCCATAGTCTCGGCCGTTGTGAATGGCAACAGAGGCTCATCCGAGCGCGCCCAGCCACCGGCCACGGCGCGGTCGCAGAACAAACTTGAGCCGAAGCTGACAAAGGGCTCTTCCAGCGCCTCCCCGAGCAGCATCGACCGGAAGCCCGAGCAGTCGATGAACAAATCGCCCTCCAGCGACTCCCCCGAGGCGAGCTTCAAGGACTTGATTCCCTCTTCTCCCTGCTCGATGCCCTCAACCTTATCATCCAGCACGCGAACCCCGACACGAGGCGCCCGCTTCGCCAGAAACTCGGTGAACGCCTCGTTCTCGATGTGATACGCCACGTTGGTGTTGACCTCCGGTCCTCCCCCAACCTGCTGGCGCACGAACCCTTTGCCCTGCGCCATGAGCGCGCCGGTCATGTCGGCAAAATCGTAGTCCTCGAAGCAGTAGTAACCATTCGCCTTCGGCAACTCGGGGCGCCGGGCGTCCAACTGATTGGTAAACGTATAGTGAAAGCGCGGCCTCGGCCCCCACAGAAAACGAATGCCCAGCTTGTAAGTGGCCTGGACCTCGCGGTGAAACTCACCCGGATCGATACCGAGATAGCCGTGCAGATAGATCGGCATGGCAAAAGTCGTTCCCTCGCCAACGCCGATGATCGGAATCGATGACGAATGAACCACCGTCACATCGAGTTCCGGCAGACGCGTTTTCAG
>JBGMRN010000437.1:0-1774 GCA_048061535.1 Thermoanaerobaculales bacterium
GGATAGGCACGTTGGCATTCTCGACGATGGTGAGGATGTTGTAGGGATTGCGGATACCGAGCCCGGATCCGATGGGCGCTGCCAGGGGCATCACCGAGACACAACCCACGTCTTCCAGGCGTTTCGCCATGACCGGATCGTCGTTGGTGTAGACCATTACCTTGAAACCGTCCGCGACCAGCTCCTCGGCGGCCTCCAGGGTTGCCGTAACGTCCGGGAACAGGGTCTTATCGTCGCCGAGCACCTCGAGCTTCACCAGGTCATGACCGCCGAGAAGCTCGCGGGCGAGCTTGCAGGTGCGCACCGCGGAACGCGCGTCGTAGCAACCGGCGGTGTTCGGCAGGATCGTGTATTCATCCGGCGAGAGAAATTCGAGCAGATTCGGTTCGTCCGGATTCTGACCGATGTTGGTGCGACGTATGGCGACCGTGACGATGTGCGCGCCGCTCGCCTCGATCGCCTGGCGCGTTTCCTCGAAATCCCGGTACTTGCCGGTGCCCACCAGCAACCGTGAGGAATACTCTACACCGGCGACGACCAGGGGCGTGTCGACGGGAGAAACAGCCGAATCTCTCTCCAGCTCGTCGATTACCGCCATGGGATCCCCGGCTCGAGACTCATCCGCCGCCGATAGCATGCACGATCTCGACCCGATCGCCATCATGCAACGGATACTCCGCGTGCAGGCTCTGAGGCACCACCTCCTCGTTGACCTCGACCGCCAATCGCTTGCCGGTGAGTTCGAGATGGTCGATGAGCCCGCGCAGGGTCAGCGCCTGTTCGAGGCCGCGCTGCTCGCCATTGAGGACTATGTTCATGGCTCTAGCCTACGAGGGCCCCGGGGCGAAATCAATACGCGGGCGCTGCCGCCGAGGGACCCGGTTCGCGCCGGGCGCCGATGTTTGAAAGCGCTCTCGCTTGCCCTGAATAGCTGAGCGCAAATGTGCCACACATGGGTGTCAGGCTGGGCTCCCTCCCCCTCGTCTCGAGAGGGAGGGACGGGGTGGGGGTGTAGACAAGGAGCGCCGGAACGAAGCCACCTTTGTAGCGAATTGCTGCGCAGCTATCTAAACTCCAGGCGTGCGCGGGTGTAGTTCAATGGTAGAACTTCAGCTTCCCAAGCTGATAACGTGGGTTCGATTCCCATCACCCGCTCCATTGCGTCTTCCAGGTCCATAGCAATCAATGGTGAGCAGCACGAAAAAGTCTATTCCCGACCGTTCCGTATTTCTTGCGCGCAAGGTCGATGAGCTGAAGATCGCGAAGATCCGGCGCCACATCTTCCTGTGCGCCGATCAAACCGAGCCGAAGTGCTCACAAAAGGACGCCAGCCTGGAGTCCTGGCGATTTCTCAAAGAGCGCCTCGACGAGCTCGGCCTGGTGGCGGACGGCAGTATTTACCGTACCAAGGCCAACTGCCTGCGGATCTGTCAGCAGGGACCGGTGGCGGTGGTCTACCCGGACGGCGTCTGGTATCGGGGATGCACTCCGGAAGTTCTCGAGCGCATCATTCAAGAGCACCTCATCGGCGGTGTGCCGGTGGAAGAGTTCGTGATCACCACCAATCCGTTGTCGGCGACCTGAATAGATGAGCGCAAAACTGCTGCCCCTGCGTATCAGGCTGGGTTCCCTCCCCCTCGTCTCGAGGGGGAGGGACACGACTGCAGGGCAAGGATTGTTCCTACAATCCTCTTGCATTCCCGCCATCCATGGCGGTCAGATGCAGGATATAGATAGACCGTCCTTCTTTTGATGATACTTTTTCATAGCTGGT
>JBGMRN010000438.1:0-1771 GCA_048061535.1 Thermoanaerobaculales bacterium
CGCCGACCAAAAAGATGAAGACCACGATCTCGGTGATCCCACTGCGCAGGAATCCCTTGACCGGGGCGGTGAATATCTGCCAGGTCTGGGGCTGGGCCGCTTCCCGGTGGTAGGATCCATCGACAACGATGGTGCGGCTCTGCCCGTTCACGACCTGTTCGGCCCTCTCGTAGCTGCCGCCGGGAAGCACCCAGGTCAGCACCGCCGCCAAGATAATCAGGGAAAAAACGATCACGAATACATCGGGGACTTTCTTGAGCACAGCCGTTCCTCCGGTGGCTGTGGATTATAGAGGGTGACGATCAGCCGAGTCGGTGCTGCTTCGACCGGGAGCCCAGTTGGGAGGTGTCAGACGGACGTGATCTCGCGTTTGCAGGGAAAACGCGCATGTTAAAATTGAGAATAGATGGTGAGGGCCGAGGTTGTGAACTGTCATGGCAAAGGTCGGGTCGGCAGGCTTCCGGGTGGTATGAGATGACGACGGAAGGGGTCGGGCCGCAATCTGACGGGCGGATCACCGGTCTCGCGAGTTTCCAAATACCCGATCTCGAAACCATCGAGAACCGGCGTCTTCAGCTTTGGTCCATGACCCTCCTCCTTCTCTTCACAACCGCGGCGCTGCTCGGCCTGGTCGTGTTCTGGGACGAGGTTCGCTTCCCATTATGGCTCCCACCCGGAATCGTGTACCTGGCGCTCCTGGGTCTGGTGACTCTGTTCAGCGCCTACGCGATCGAAAAGGAGCTCGAGCTCCGCTCCTTGACCGAAAATCTAATGGAAGAGCGGGCGCTCTCAGCGGCCCTGACCAACAGCCTGCGTAAGGCTCAAGTCCTCTTCGAGGCCGGCAAGGCCGTGACCTTCGGTCTCGATCTCGACAATGTGCTCGAGACGATCCTCAACTGTTCTCTCGATCTGCTCGACGGGCAGGCCGGCTCGGTGATGATGATGCAATCCGAAAACGAGCTGAGAACAGTTTGCGCAGCCGGTCAAACCACGGCCCGAGGGGCGCAAGTCCGCCTCAACCAGGGCATCGCCGGGCGAGTTGCGGCGACCGGAGAACCGGTCCTCGTGCGCGGAGTCTTCGACTGGGAACACTACGTCTCCGAGCCCGGGTCACAACGTCCGACCTCCGCGATTTCCATCCCTCTCCGGCATGATGAATTGCTCATCGGTGTGCTCAACGTCAACGCCCAACCGGGACGTGAATACAACGAGCATGACCTCCGCGCACTGAGCCTCTTCGGCAATCAAGCGGCCGCCGCCATCTCCAACGCCAGGACCTTCGAAACTCAGCGCGTCGTCGCGGTCCAGAGTAACTACCAGGCGATGCACGACTCGCTGACCGGCCTTCCGAACAGGGTTCTGCTCCTCGATCGAATCGGGAACGCTCTCGTGCGTCGTCGCCCTCCGGAACACGAGGTCGTGCTGCTCTTCCTCGACCTCGACGACTTCAAGCGGATCAACGACAGCCTGGGCCATCAAACCGGAGACAAGGTCTTGATCGCGATGGCCGAACGCCTCCGCGCCAGCGTGCGCGCGGGGGACTCGGTTGCTCGATTCGGCGGCGACGAGTTCGCGATTCTGCTCGAGGCTTCGAACTCCGACGAGGCGATCGCCTCCGCAGAACGAATCCTCGAGGATCTGACCCTCCCCTTCAATCTCGACGGGCGGGAGCTTCACTTTTCGGCGAGCATCGGGATTGCGGTCCAAGGATCGGGTGAAGCGGTGGCCGAGGTGATCATGCGCAACGCCTTCACCGCCCTCCACGCCGCCA
>JBGMRN010000439.1:0-1762 GCA_048061535.1 Thermoanaerobaculales bacterium
AGCTCGCCGGCAAGCTCGGCAACACCGTCGACAATCTCAAGGCGGCAATCGCCGGCGAGGATTACGAGACCACGACCATGTACCCCGAGTTCGCCAAGGCGGCCGACGAAGACGGCAACAAGGAGGCGGCGCGCCTGTTTCGGGCGATCGCCCAGGTCGAGGCGGAGCACCGCGACCGGTACAAGAAACTCCTGGAGATGGTCGAGAACGACACCGTCTACAAGCGCGAGCAGCCCATCAAGTGGAAGTGCTCCAAGTGCGGCCACATCCACGAGGGCGCCCAGCCCCCTGGCGCATGCCCGGTGTGCAAGCACCCGCGGGAGTACTTCGAACCAGAGACGATGGAACTCTAACCCGGTTCCGTCGCGAGGACGGCAATCCTCCCCTTCCGCTATCGGCTCCGCAGGGACCGACCGTTGAGTCCCCCGGCGCCGGCATGCCGAGGTTCATGCTCGCCGAGTTCAACTCCGATTATTGCTGCTCCTCCCTTCCTCTGCGATCACTCGAGGCGATCACCAATTCTTGGTAACGCAAGGACCGTGCCAGCGATTGGGGTTTGATCGACGCTCCGCCGATGTTCGATTGTCCACCCGGGAGGACACGGTGTCCGGGTCAAGAAGCGGATGAACCCATCGGCATCCTGAGACGTAAGAGTTGTGGAGGAGATGCTGATGGATGAAGCGCCGCCAATTGATGTCCCCGAAGCGTTTACTGAGCTCAAACCCACCCCCAGACGACCGAGTCGTCTGAGACGCGTGTTCCGCAACCGTTTCGGCCACTGGCGCGCCGGTTGGCGCCTCCTGGTCTACTTCACAACCGCCTTCGTCATCGCCAATGCCATCTCCGCCCCGCTCAAGCTCTTCCTCCCCAACCCGAATGACGTACCGTTCAGTTCCTGGGCCCACCTCAGCGGCTACCTCGTGGGGGGCGTGGCGATGATCCTGGCCGGCCTGGCGCTCCTCAGGTGGTTCGACCGGCGACCGACGGGCCTCCTGGGCCTCGGCTTCGGGCGCGGCTGGCTGCGCGAGGTGTCGATCGGCCTGGTCGCGGGTGTCGTGATGACGGGCTGCGTGGTTCTGATCCTGGTCGCCACCGGGTCGATCTCCGTGGAGGTTTCCCCGGATCTCGGAGCGAGCATGGCGGCTCTGCCCTTGTACCTGGCCCTGTTCGCGCTGGCCGCGGCCATGGAGGAGCTCCTCTTCCGCGGTTACCCGCTGCAGGCGTTCGCCGAAGGCAGCCGGCGCTGGATCGCCGCCGTCGGTCTGTGCCTGCCCTTTACGATCGGGCATTACTCCAATCCCGACCTGACGGTCTTCGGGGCGCTCAACATCTTCCTGCTCGGAATCCTTCTCACTGTGACCTACTTCAAGACCCTCAGGTTGTGGTTGCCAATCGGCCTCCATCTGTCATGGAACCTGGCCCAAAGCTGGCTGTGGGGCTTCGACGTCAGCGGGATCGCCATCGAGAACCAGCTCTTCGTGATCAATCCGACCGGCGCCGAAGTGTTGACCGGCGGAGGGTTCGGCCTCGAGGGAAGCGCGCTGACGACCCTGGTGGTGGCGGCCGTTCTGGGTTGGCTCCTGTTCGGCAGGACGCTGGATTCGACACCAGAGATGAAGGCTCTGTGGGCGAGCTACCCCTCCGGGTTCAGCATCGCCCCGGTTTCCGATGCGGTCGAAGAAAGACAGCTCGCCGCGGGCTCCCACGAGGCTACGAAGGACCGCTCATTCCTCGCCGAGGCCGAGGAGACGACGCGCGATTT
>JBGMRN010000440.1:0-1757 GCA_048061535.1 Thermoanaerobaculales bacterium
GCCCGCCTGCTGCTACAATCCTTGCGTGGCTCAACCGCACCAACCCCTCGCTGTCTACCCGGGTTCTTTCGACCCTTTTCACATCGGGCATGTGGCGATTGTCGAGCGCGCTACTCAGATTTTCCCGAAAGTGGTGATCGGCATTCTCGAAAACGCGGGCAAGGACTCTCTCTTCAGTCCGACCGAGAGGGCGGAGATGATTCTCGAGCTTTACTCCGACGACCCGACCGTCGAGGTGCGGTCGTTCTCCGGTCTGCTGGTCAAGTTCCTTCAGGAGTTGGATGCGACCATCATCATCCGCGGCATGCGGGCGGTCTCGGATTTCGAGTATGAGTTTCAGATGGCGCTGATGAACCGGCGCCTGTACCCCGATGTGGAAACCGTCTTCCTGACCCCGAAGGAGGAGTACACCTACCTGTCGTCTCGCTTGGTGCGCGAGGTTGTCGCGTTGGGTGGCGACGTCGCCGGGCTGGTCCCGGACCCGGTCCGCCTGCGGCTCGAGGAGCGGTTCCGCAAGCTGACCCATCCGCCCACGAGGTAGGCGCCGGATGCGCCTTCTGGTTGCCGGACCGGGGCACCCGTATCGCGGGGGCATCGCCCGCTGCACCACCGCGCTGGCCGCCGGCCTCGAGGGGCGTGGTCACGAGGTGCTCTTTCTGACCCCGCGGCGCCAGTACCCCGAGTGGCTCTACCCGGGGCGTGACGACCGGGATCCAACCTCCAGCCGGCGCCTGGAGTGCGCCCGCGCGGTCCTCGACCCGATGAACCCGTTCGCCTGGCCCGCCGGTCGGCGGGAGGCGGTGGAGTTCGGCGCCGACGCCTGGATCTTTCCCTTCTGGACCTGGGCCTGGGCGGGTTGGCTCCGTTTTCTGCTCCGCGGAAGCCGCCGCCCCCCGGCGGTCGCCGTTGTCCACAATCTGGTCGACCATGATGCTGACCTCCGGCAGCGGGTGGCCGCGAGGATCGTGCTCGGCCGCTGCCAGGCGTTCTTCACCCATGCTGAGGCGATGTCCTCAAGCCTCGCCTCCGTTCACCCGGGCGTGCCGAGCGCGGTCTTTCCACACCCGCGCTTCGACTACGGAGAGCTGCCGCCTAAGGCCGAGGCGCGGGCCGCCCTCGATCTGCCCCGGGACGGTCGCGTCGCCCTTTTTATGGGTCTCATCCGCCCCTACAAGGGGGTGGATGTTCTCGTCGATGCCGCTGCACGCCTGCCCTCCGGCAACGACTGGACCGTGGTCGTCGCCGGCGAGCCGTGGGGATCGCTCGGCTCGCTCCTCGAGGCTCAGGTGCGCAAACTGGGCCTCGAGGAGCGGGTGCGACTCCGTCTGGACTGGGTCGCCGAGGAGGAGGTGCCGCAACTGCTCGCGGCCGCCGACATCATGGTCCTTCCATTCCGGGCGGGCTCCCAGTCGGGGGTCGCCGCCACGGCCCTGGGCTACGGCCTGCCGGTACTCAGTACCGCGATCGGGGGAGTGCCTGAGGTGGTTCGCCACGGTGTGAACGGCCTCGTCGTCCAACCCGGCTCGGCCGAAGAGCTCGCCGAGGCCCTCTCCAGCCTCGACCGCGCTCTCCTCGACAAGTTGGCCGCCGGCGCCCGCGCCACCGGCAAGACCCTCGACTGGGCCGACTACGTCGAGGTTATGGAGGGGTTGCTTGTACGGGTGGTGGGGTGAGTATTGACCAGACAAGTCAACATCGTTGTCTCACCCCACGGTATCGTTCCACGCGGAGGTGCTGCCGCTCTCGAAGCCGTCGGC
>JBGMRN010000441.1:0-1751 GCA_048061535.1 Thermoanaerobaculales bacterium
GTGGCGGTCGAGCCGAGCTCGTCCTCGAGGGCCGTCGCGATCTTGCGGTGCAGCATCCCCGAGCGGGCCAGCCCGAGCCCCGAGTACACCACGTCCTCGATGAGGGGGTGGCGAAAGAAGTACCGTACCGCCCCGTCGTCCGTTGCCTCGTCGAGTAGCCCGAACGCGCGAAGCTCGTCGAGCGCCCGGATCAGAGCCTCTTCCGAGATCGGCAACACATGCTCTAGCAGATTGAACGTTGCACGCCTCCCGGCGGCGGCGGCGACACCGATCGTCTCTCGGGCGTCGTCAGACAGTTGGCCCAGACGTGCCTGTAGCGCATCGCGCACGGAGGCCGGCACGTCGGTGGCCTTGGATTCCCAACCGAGCCATGTGTCACCTTGTTGGTAGAGCTTGCCCTCCGACACGAGCGCCTTCAGAACCTCCTCGATGAAGAAGGGGTTGCCCCGGGTGCGCTCGAACAGGTCGGCCACGAATGAGCGGCTGATGTCGGACGCAACGCCGAAGGTGTCGTGGATCAGTTGGCCGGTCTGCTCTTCGCTCAATGGCTCGACCGTGAGCGTTATCGAGTTCTCCAGGAGCGCGGGCTCCGCTTTCACGAACGCGGGGTTTCGCTCTCGCAACTCGGGCGTCACGACCCCCAGGAAGCCCACCGGGCAGTCGTCCACATGGCGCGTCACGAAGTGGAGCAGGTCGAGCGACGACGGATCGGCCCAGTGCAGGTCGTCGAGCACGATGAGCATGGGCTTCTGGGCGGAGAGGCCGCGCAGGAGATCGGCGAACCGCCAGTAGACCCTGGCCTTCACCTCGCCCGGCATGCCGACGTCAGCGGATAGCCTGTCACCGTTCGTCGCCAGGTGGGGGAACATGGTGGCCAACTCGGAGGCTCCCCCCCTCGTCAGCGTCGCGAGGGCGTCGCTGTCCAGAGGTCTCACCAGCGGCATGAGGGCGGTGGTCCAGAGGCCGTATGGAAGGTTGACCTCCATGGGAGAGGCGTGTCCGCGGGCAAGGTGAAAGCTTCGCGCCTCGGCTTGCGCGCAGAGGGCCTGAGCCAAGCGTGACTTGCCAACACCCTGGTGGCCGGCCAGGAGAACCGTCGGAGCGAGGCCCTCCTCGGTATCGTCCAGAATAGTGCCGAGAGAGGAAAGAAGCTCGGCCCGTCCGGTCAGCGGTAGCGGAGGCGGGGCATGGTTCAAACTGCAATGCTCCTGTTGTCGATCGTTCACCATGGTGAGGGCCGAGCCTGTGTAACACAAGGAAGAATTCGAGGCTTGGGGCTTGCCAGGACTTCCGGCGCGCACACAGCTTGTCACGCCCGCGGGAGTGGGGAACCGCCCTCGGGCTTCCGAAATGCTACGAACATACCGATTCAGGCCTCCACGCTGATGGGGGCACGAAGCCAATTCACTCAGAGGATTACACGAGCCTATGAGCACCATCGCTTCCGATCCGTCGGCGCCGCGAGGCCCGGACAAGCAGTTCTTCGGACACCCGCGGGGGCTTTCCACTCTTTTCTTCACGGAGATGTGGGAGCGCTTCTCGTACTATGGGATGCGCGCTCTCCTCATCCTCTTCATGACCGCGGCGACGACGAACGTCATCACGTCTCCAGACGGGACCGTGCTGAGAGAGAACCCGGGTATGGGACTCGACGTCGCCACCGCAGCGGCGATTTACGGGCTGTACACCGCGCTCGTATACATCCTGGCGCTGCCGGGCGGCTGGGTCGCCGACAACCTCTGGGGTCAACG
>JBGMRN010000442.1:0-1736 GCA_048061535.1 Thermoanaerobaculales bacterium
GTGAGATATGCGGGTTCACCGCGAACTGCCGTTTTTCGCCTCGGAGGTGACCCGGTATCGCCCCCTTGAGACCATATTCGCGGCCTCTCATGGGTGGGTGTCAAACACCTGGAGGTCATCATGCGTTTTGCCAGTCAGGCCACGATGCTCACCGTCAAGCTGGTCGTCATCGGCGTCCTCGGTCTCGCCCTCTGGATCCCGACCTCGATCGTCGGCATGCTCGTTCACGAGCGGGCTCAGCGCCGGGACGAGGTTGTGGCCGAGGTCTCGGCCACCTGGGGCCGGGCCCAGGTCGTGGAAGGCCCGGTGCTTTCGGTCCCGGTCAACACCTGGGAGGAAGATGAAGACGGTGGTCGCCGCCGGCGGATCGCCTGGGTCCACCAACTGCCGGACAGCCTGAAGGTCCGTGGATCCGTCGAACCAGAGGTGCGGTATCGCTCGATCTACGAGGTGGTGCTCTACCGGGGCGAAATCCACCTCGAAGGGACCTTCCCAGCACCGAATCCGACGGCGTGGGGCGTGGATCCCGAGGACGTCCTTTGGGACCGCGCCGTGCTCACTTTCGGGGTGTCCGACCCCAAAGGGCTTCGTGCGGTGCCGCGGCTCCTGGTGGGTGGCGAGGATCTGAAGCTCGAACCCGGCGCCGGTCAGGGACCGTTCAGCGACGGGCTCGGGGCGGCGATCGATCTGAGCCCGGTCTCTGGGACGACCGGGTGGTCGCCGTTGCTCTTCGAAATCGGAGTCGAGCTCGCCGGCAGCGAGAGCCTCCACTTCCTCCCGACCGCACGCGAGACCGTGGTCGAGCTGACCGCACCTTGGCCAGACCCCAGCTTCCAGGGCGCTTTCCTGCCCCTGGAGCGCTCGGTCGACGAAGAGGGTTTCTCAGCGTCGTGGAAGGTGTTGGCCCTGCATCGCGAGGCGCCGCAGTCATGGCTGTCCCATGCCGAGTTCGACGACGGCTACGGCGGCGTTCTGAGGCGTGCGTCGTTCGGGGTCCGCCTGCTCTTTCCGGTGGATGCCTACCAGCGGACGACCCGCTCGGTGAAGTACTCGGTGCTTTTTTCCCTGCTCACCTTTCTCGGGTTCTTCGCAGTGGAGGTCGGCGGCAGATCCTCGATCCACCCGGTGCAGTACATCGTCATCGGCTTCGCGCTGTGCCTGTTCTACACCCTGCTGCTCTCGTTGTCGGAGCTGATGGCGTTCGACTTCGCCTACCTGCTGGCCGGCGTCGTCATCGTGGCGATGATCACGGCGTACATCCACGGCATTGTCCGGCGCGGCCGGTTGACTCTGCTCTGTGCGGGTGTCCTGGCGACCGTTTATTCGTGCCTCTTCGTCATGCTCCAGCTCGAGGAGTTGGCGCTGCTCATGGGCACCGTGCTGCTGCTCCTCCTGTGCGGTGTGGTGATGCTCCTCACCCGGCGGCTGACCTGGAGTCATCCCGAGTGAGCGATCGGGTCGATTGGAGCGTGATGCTTGCGCTTGGGCGCGACCACCGGACGCAATTCGCCGGGCGAATTGCTGAAGGTCGCGTTGAATTCTGAAGCGCCCTGCTGTAGCGTCGAGCCGGTTGGTTGGGAGGCGTCATGTCGGAAGCGAGAATCCCGAAGCAAGCTCGTTGCATCAGCGCCGTGCTCTGGTTGACCGCCGCGGTGGTCGGGTTTCCTGCCGCCTGCACGTTCGGCCAAGAAGAGCCCGAGTGCTTTGCCGACGGGTTGGTGGCGGCGGCGGTTGAA
>JBGMRN010000443.1:0-1734 GCA_048061535.1 Thermoanaerobaculales bacterium
TACCTCGCCGGCGTCCATGCCGGCGAGGGCCTCCGACGCCTTGCCGACAGGGGTCGCGCCCTGAGCCAGCAGGGCGTCGGCGTCGAAGTCGATCTTCGCGCCGTCGGCGATCCAGGGCGGGGCATCGAGGCCGTCGAGCTGCGGTCCACCGTCGGCCCCGAGCTCACCCACCTCCTGGCCGAGGACCTGGCGGAGTGATCTCACCAGCTCGTTGACCGGGATGTCGGCCACCCGGGCAGCCTGCTCGAGGGTGGCGACCTTGGCCACCGTGCGCCGGAGAACCGGATTCTTGAGGGCCTTGAACTTCGGCGCGATGTCGATCAGGGCCGCCTCGGCTTCGGGATAGCCGTCGAGGAGATCGCCGACCTTGGTCTCGGGTGTGATGATCAACCCGCTCATGCCCCTGCTCCTTCGGCCGAAACCTCGGCCAGCAGCCGACGCTCGCCCTCGAGGCCCCTGAGCGGCGCGATGTCCTGCGTTACCTCGAGGGTGCCGAGGAACTCGCCCCCTTCGTCGCGCACGGCGAAGTAGCGAATGTGGACGAAACGCGGGCCCATCTGGATCCAGAACTCGGCCACGTCCCGCTTCGCCGACCGGAGATCCGAGACCACCTGCTCGACGATGTGGACGCTCTTGGGCGGGTGGCAGTCTTCAACCTTGCGGCCGACGATGGCGCGGTTGCGCGCAAAGACCCGGTCGGTCCCTTCCGAGAAGTAGCCGACCCGATCGTCGGCGCCGACAAAAGTGATGTCCATGGGCAGGGTGTTGAGGAGCGCCGTCAGCTGGCGCAGGCTGAGGTGACCCGAGGGCAGGGTGATGGCGTCGTCCGACGGCAGCTCGACCGGCGAGGAGGGCAGCTGCGGCAGGACCGGCAACCAGACGGTCGCCGGCTCGACGAGCCCCTTGCCGAACTCGTCCCACTGGCTGCGTATCGCCTCCCAGTCGCGGGTGGCGAAATGCTCGAGACACATGGGCCAGAGGATGCGGTCCTCCTTGCCGGTCATGCTCTCGACCTGCTCGAGCATGGGCTCGAGCACGACCTCGGCCGCCATGACGAGGTCGCCGACGTCGAGCTCGGAGGCGTTGTCCAGAAGGTCGGCCGCGGCCGAGATCTTGGCACGGATCTCGTCGTGGACGCCCCACATGACCTTGGGCGGGCCGGCGATCCCTGCCTTCTCGAGATAGGGAAAGACCAGGAACTCTTTGCGCAGGTAGTGCACCTCGACGCCGGCAAGCTCGGAATGGGCGTTTCCCCATGGCCCCAGCACACGATCGGAAACGCCGCCGGCAGTCTTGAGGGACACCACAGCTGACCGGTATCGGGAAACGATCTCGCGGATCCGCTCGTTCTCCAGCCGGAAGGTGTGGACCGGGTGACCTGCCGGGACCTCGACTGGAGCGCACGACGCACCACCGCCGAGCACCGCGGCATGGACGTCGCACATCCGCTGGATCTCCTCCTGCGCCATTCCCTCGGCCATGAGCGAGCTTTCCATGGCCGCGATCTCCGTCACACCGACCTCGGCGAGCAGGTCGCCGAACTCTTCCTTGACGGCCTCGGGGTCGGCCCCCTCGTGCAGCTGCTTGATGATCCCCTTGAGGGTGTCGATGCGGTGACGGCTGTTGTCGAGAAGCTCGCTCATGGTGTCCTCCGATTCTGATTATGAGCCTCAGTCGCGGCTGAGTCCTTGACCTGGGTCAGGTTCGGTTGAGGCAATCAACCAGTCTTGCAGA
>JBGMRN010000444.1:0-1733 GCA_048061535.1 Thermoanaerobaculales bacterium
CACGCGTATGGACCTGACGGATGGCTACCGCCTTCCCTACGTGGACGACCTGGGTGCGAAGACCATCGAGACCGACCACGTTCTCACGCGCGACTATGAGCCGGTTCGCACTGACGTCTGGGCCGTGGCAGGCGACGGGCGGCGTGTGCTCGTCGAGTCGCGGGCGCTAGTGGTCTTCGAGAAGCTGAACGACGCCGATTGGGACGCGATTGTCCGGTCAGTCTTCGGCGGGACAGGCGATGGTGGATAGACGGATGATGTCGAAAAGCATCAAGCTGGGCGTCGCGTTCGCCGCGGCCCTCACACTCACGCTGGCACTGGCCACTGCGGTGCTCGCTGGCTCCAGGACCGTCAACGGCGTTTACATTCATTGGAACGCGTGGGTCACGAACGAGGGTGGCGGTGTACCGCTCCTGGTTTCTTGGACACATCACTGGCGGTAATCACGCGGCCACCCCGGTGGTCCGGTGGAGCGCCTCGCGCACGGCCGCCGGGGTACGATGGCCGTGTCGCTCCACGAGCCATTGCCGGTTGTAGCGCTCCTTGAAGGCGAGCAGCGCGAGGCGCAGCTCCTCCACGGTCTCGAAGTGCTCCACCCACAGCAGTTGCTCCTTCAGCGTGCGGATGAAGCGCTCCGCGCAGCCGTTGCCCTCGGGCGCGGCCACGAACGAGGGGCTGGATCTGATGCCCAGGAAGCGGAGCTCGCCCTGAAAGTGGTCGCTGAGGTACTGGCTCCCGTGGTCGTGGCGCAGGGCAAGACCGCTGGCGATGTCCGCCCGATAGCCTTCGAAGTGCTCCCGCAGTCCCTGGCGCAGCGGCTCCAGCGCCTCGAAGCGCGTGCCCGGGCGCGCCGCGTGGATGCCGACGCACTCCTGCGTGCAGTGGTCGACGGCGATGAAGACCGTGGCGTTTCCTTCCCGGGTGGTGAGGCAGGCGGTGGCGTCGGTGCCCCACATCTCGTCTGGGCGCTCGGTGGTGATCGTGCCGTCGTGGTTTCGCGGTCCGCGGCGGCGTCCGACGCGCGTGGGGGCGAGCAGCCCCGCCTCCCGCATCAGCCGCAGCACGCGGCCCTTCGAGGTGCGTACTCCACCCAGGCGTAGCCGCGCCCACACCTTGCGGTATCCCTCGCCGAGGAACGGGGAGCGCGCGAGCACGGAGCGTATCTGCTCGGTGAGCGCGACGTCGGTCCACGCCACCTTCGGTCCTCGCCTCGACACGGAGTGCAGAGGCTGCTGCGCCCGAGCCCGGCGTTCGTAGAGCGTCGAGCGGGAGATGTTCCACAGCCGGCAGATGCGGGCCGTGCCGTAGCGGCGGCCGGTGGAGGGCGAGGTGGCCCGACTCATGACCTCGACCTCCGGCGTGCCAAAGGGAGTCCTGCCTCCGCACTGCGAGCACGCTCCAGCAGCAACTCGTTCTCCATAGTGGTCGCGCCGACCTTCGCCTGCAGGCGAAGGATCTCCTCGTCGCGGTCGTCGGACGGCCGGCTCTTCAGCGAGGCCTGGCCAGCGGCGAGGAATCGCTCACGCCACTGAGCCAGTGTCGCCGCGGTGACCCCGAGCTCGCGCGAGAGGGCGTCGAGTTCCTCGCCGCGCAGCAACCTGAGCACCGCCTCGCTCTTGCGTCGCGATGAAAATCGACCCCGCTCTGGGCGGGAGCGCTCCTCTCCTCGCCCGCTTGCTCCCTGTGCTGAGCCGGTCATGGACACCTCCTCTGCAGGGACAGCCTGCCCCAAC
>JBGMRN010000445.1:0-1718 GCA_048061535.1 Thermoanaerobaculales bacterium
ATCCGAGCTGCCTCCTGACTGATTCCGGCCAGGAGGGGGTCGATCGTTCCCAGCAGCAGATTGGCGCTGAAGCCACCGGAAACGCCGGCGAACGCAGCCGCCAACCCGGCGATGGGGTGCCGTCCCACCGACAGGAAAATGATCGCGCCCATCGGCACCAGCAGCACATAGCCCACGTCGCTGGCCATGTTCGACATCACACCCGCGAAGACAACCACAAAGGTCAAGAGTCTCCGCGGCGCGGAATGGACCATCAGCCTGAGGCCGGTACCGATCAGACCGCTCTTCTCGGCCACCCCGATGCCGAGCATCGCCACGAGGACCGTTCCCAACGGTGCGAAGCCGGTGAAGTTGACGATCGTGTTGTCCAGGATCCAGTGCAGTCCGTCCCGCGAAACCAGGTTGATCGTCAACACCACGACCCCGTCCCGGGGGTTGACCGCCGCAAGCCCGAGCTTGCTAAACAGCCAGGACAACAAGACGAGTCCGAAGGCGAAGAGCGCGAACAGAGTGGCCGGGTGGGGGAGGGCGTTTCCAATCCGCTCGATCGCCGAGAGGAAACGGGAGAGGAGGGTCGGGCGCAGAACCGGATCGTCGTTTGCGCTCATCGGCGGAAAGACCTCCTTGGAGCGGAACTCCCTCGTCTTTTCACCGGGTTCTGCAGCGAGGGCGGCGAGACCGGCGTTGTGCAATTCTACATGGAATCTTCCGTGATGCGGTGGGGCAGGGTTAGTGCGGCATCCCCCTTACGCGCGAACATAAGGAGGAAATCAACGCAAAGGCGCGAAGACGCAGAGGCGCAAAGAGAAATGGTGAGAAATACAGATTCGCACCGACAGCAGGAGGACAGAGGACGACGGAATCCGGGTTGACCGCTACCATCCGCGGCCGGACGGTATGAGCCCCCATCTGGTAACCTGAAGAATCCTGGGGAATTGTCACTGAAGATGGGCGGTTCTGGCGGATGAGACGGGCGGGTTAGGGGTCAGAGGAACGTGAATCGAGACAGTATTACCAATGGTCTTTTCGATGTCTTGGCTGACGTCGTATTGGTCATCGACACCGATGGGCGGATCCAATTCGCCAACTCCGCCTGCTCGAAGATTCTCGGGTACGAGCCCGCGGAGCTGGTGGGCGAGCTCGTGGAAAAGCTCGTCCCGGCCGAAATCGCGGGTCATGATCGTTTGCGCCAGACCTATCTCGAGGGCGGAGGGGAGCGGGGGATGAACTCCGGCCTCGACCTCGATGTCGTCCGCTCGGATGGCCAGAAGATACCTGTCGACATCACGCTGTCGCCGTTTGACCACGGCGGCAAGCGCTTCGTCGCCGTTGCCATTCGTGACATGCGCGGCCGCGAATGGCGGAGCGACATCCTGCGGCTCCAGTCAACGGCCCTCGAGTCGGCCGCAAATGGAATCGTGATCACTACGAGGGAGGGGATCATCACCTGGGCGAACCCCGCCGCCTCTCGGATGACCGGCTACCCGGTGGAGGAGCTTGTGGGCCAGAACCCACGCATCCTGAAGTCGGGCAGGCACCCGCCGGAGCTCTATGAGGAGCTCTGGGAAACCGTCTTGCGGGGCGACGTCTGGAGCGGCACCTTCGTCAACCGGCGCAAGAACGGCACGCACTATCACGAAGAAATGACCATCGCGCCGGTGGTCGGTGACGACGGCGAGATCACTCATTTTGTGGCCATCAAACAGGACATCAGCGTG
>JBGMRN010000446.1:0-1710 GCA_048061535.1 Thermoanaerobaculales bacterium
CGACTATCTCGACTTCGCGGCGCTGGCCGATCGCCTCGGGGAGGACGAAGCGGCTGATATGGAACGACCCTTGTCAATAGCCCTTGCCGTCGAATATGCCCGAGACAAAGATGCCCAATTTCTTGCGGGGGGGGGTGGGCGGCCGGGCCGGAGGGCGGAGAGGATGGACGAGGCAGGGCGCTTCGACGACGAGTCACTCTGATATTCGCGGGTTACCGAGGTTGCCCAGGGCAGTGCCGCATGACAGTTCTTCGCCGGGAGGGATCGCTGTCTAAAATCGCGAGTCCAGGCACCGTTGGTACCCTGTCGCATAGCCGCTTCGCGCATCCTCCTGATCGTGCCTGACCTCATCCGTCCTCTCCGCTCTCCAGCCTCCGCAACATTTTCTGTTCCTTCACCTCTGACCTCTCAGATCGATCACGCGGCCTCGCCCTGCGCCTCTTGAGGACCCACATACAGGACTGCCCAGATGAAACCAACCAGCTCACGTGCTATGGCGACTGTGACCTTGTTCTTCACCTTTCCCCGCGCGATCGCGAGGTGCCAGTGTCGCCGGTGAAGCCGGACTTGCGCCTTGTCCGCGATTGCGATCACCCGCGCCGGTTGCCCTTCCCGCCGTTTGCGAAGGACGCGGCTCACCCCAGGCCTGTGACGGTAGTGCCACGCCGCCTCGATCAGGACTCGACGCGCGTGAGAGTTGCCGGCCTTGGTGATGGCGCCCCGGCGCTCCGCGTCACCGCTCGAGTGCTCGCTCGGCACCAGGCCGAGGTATGACATCAGCTTTTCCGCCGACGGAAACCGCCGGAAGTCGTGCAGCTCGGCGAGAATCATCATCGCTGTCAGCGTGTCGATCCCACGGAAACACCGCAGCCAGCCCACCCGCTCCCGGTAGGTCTCCCCTTCGGCCACGGTCGCGATCTTCACGTCCAACGCCTTCACCCTCTCCTCGAGCTGCTCCACCGCCAGGAGGTAGTCGTCAAACACCGCCTGCTCTGCCTCGTGCTCGAGCTGGATCGATCGAAGCCAGTTGCGGTGACCCAAGGTCCACGCACTCCCCACCCGATACACCAACCCACGCCGCAAGAGCATCTTGCTCAAACGATGCCGGCAGCGCTGCAGGTCCTCCTTCGCATCCTCCCGGCAACGGCACAGATCCCGAACCGCTTCCTCCTCACATGTCGGAGGGTGTACCTCGGTCAACATGCCGGCGCGATAGAGCTCTGCCAGCTTGCGGGCGTCACGACGGTCTGTCTTGATCCGCTCCCCGGGCTTGACCGGTGTCAACGACGGCGCAATGACGATGCAGCCGACCCCTTCTCTTTTTAGCTGCCTTTGCAGGACGTACCCACAAGGCCCGGCCTCGTAACAACACCGGACTTCACCGGGCGCCTCACGCTTCAGCTTCTTCGCCAGCCGACGTACCGATCGTGCCTCGTTTTTCACCTGCCACCCGATCGGCTCTGTGTTCCCAGGTAGAAGCATCGCCACCACGATCGTCTTCTTGTGAACATCCATGCCAATGTACGTGATATCGTTCCCCATGACCGGTCCTCCTTGTCGTATGCGGCTCTGGCACTCACGTGCCAACCCGCGGTTATCGGTAGGCATTTCGCCACCCTACACTTTACGACGAAGGGCCGGTCGTTCCATATTGTCTAAAGGTGTGGGTGAAGCCGCCGGCCGTGGTGTGGCGCTCGAGGACCAGCACCT
>JBGMRN010000447.1:0-1692 GCA_048061535.1 Thermoanaerobaculales bacterium
GTCGCTCGAGCTCGTCTTGTGGTATTCGGGCCATCTGACCCTCCTTTTCAAAAACTCTGTCAAGACGCTCTTCGGACATTGATACAATAGCTAACGAGATATGTTTCGTCAAGAGAGCCTGAAAGGAGGTCTAAGGTGGAGGCGTTAGGAGAATGGCTTGGTATGGGGTTTGGAAAACGACTGACTGGCATGAGAAAGGCTCGCGGGTTCACGCAGCAGAGCCTTGCCGACACTGCTGGGATTCACGTTGTCCAGGTTCGAAGGTATGAGACTGGCGTGTCTCAACCGAGCCTGGAGATCCTTCGAAAGCTCGCAGTGGCTCTGAGCGTCCGGGCCGATGAGTTGTTGTTCGACGAGTACGACCGGGGACCGACTGACGATTTCCGTTTGGAGTTTGAGGCAGTCGCCCGCCTCGACAAGGACGAACAACAGCTGGTCCGATACTTCATCGAGGGCATGCTGCTCAAGCACGAGGCGAAGCGGTGGATCAACCGCGACAACGTGGCCTGATTGCCGCCCGAAACCTACTCAGTTGACGGCGGAACGACGCTTGAGCGCATTGCGCCTCACCTCGCGGATTCGGCGGAGGTAAGGGGCAGCTATCGCATGCCGCTGCCGCGGCTGGAAAGAGTCATCCGGCAGCCGCTCGTAGGCGGCGAGCCATGGAAGCTCCGTTGTCGAGGCGATGAAAGCAGGACGGTCGCCTTCGGGACGCTGCACGACGAACATCATCATCATCTGACCGAGCTCGACGTCGGGCAGAGCCGCGACCACCCACGTACCGTTACCATCCCATGACGTGAGGTCGGCAACAAGCTCTATCGCCGCTTCGAAACGAAGAACGAAGGAGTCGATCGTCACCGCGGACTCACCTCGATCAGCAAGCATCGCGACGTACTCCTCGACGCTGACAACGCCCTCCCACTCGACAAGCGGTGGGCACTGGTAAATGTTCCACAGAGTTGTGCGCACTTTCACTCACGCCTCCCCACCGCACGTAACCACCTCTACCTGACCTTCTACTCCCAAAACGCCGGCTGCGGCTGGCGCGACGCTACTTCAGCAAAGCCTTCACACCCCGTTCCGGTACAAGCCTACCCTGGTACCGATGTGGTGGAGAGCCGCGGAGGCGTTCACGCCGCAGCCTCGACGCCGAGACCGCCTGCGGGACGGCGCGGTTCACGGTCAAAGACGTCCCGACCGGCCGGAGGTGGGTAGGGCGCAGCGGCGCCGTCCTCCGGCCCTCGAGGGCGCTGCACCCGCATCAGGGGCCCGACGGCCGCCGGAGGCGGCGGTCGGGGAAGAGGTTCTCCCGGAATGGATGGGAAGAACACTGTCCCTTACTCATTCCTGCGGCGGCGCCACACCGGCCGAGGTCTACCTCGACGAGACGCCGGCCGTACAGAACGCCGTCCCTCCACCCCGGAAGAATGCGAGGGCGCCGACCGGGGACCGGCCGCTCCCGTTCGAGGTCGTGTTCCTCGACCCCGAACGGCGTCTCCCGGTCCTGATCCCGACCCACAAGGCTGCGTAGCAACCTCGGTCCAACCAGCATCCGCCCACGCCCGGCTCGCCGCCGGCGGGGCAGCCTCTGCCTCGACCACAAACGCGGTCGAAGCAAACCCGGAGAATCCGGTGCGAGGAACCCTCCGAACCCCGAGATCCCTACCCCAAACAGCGAGATTCTGTCGC
>JBGMRN010000448.1:0-1654 GCA_048061535.1 Thermoanaerobaculales bacterium
CGACGGTGGACAGATGAAGCTCGAGCCCCGGGTCCGCCGCCAGGAACCGATGTGCGGCGCCCTCGACGTCCCCTCGCGCTCGCTCGCGCTGGAGGTCGATCAGAAACGTGGTGTCGAGCGCTACTCGGCCCGCCAAGGATCCTCCGGGGGCGGGTCGCAGTTCTGAGCCTCGTCCAGCCGGTCGAGGGTGTCCTCATCCAGCACGGGCACGCTCGCCAGGGCCCGGGTCATCGCGCTCGCGGTTTTCGGAGGCTGCGGCCACGAAGCGCGCTTGATCACCTGCGAGAAGGACTCGGTGGGGACCCGGCGGGCCCGCCGCAGCTTCTCATAGGCCTCGATGTCGACGGAAATGGTCTTGGTTGCCATACATACATGTATACATGCATGTATGGGTCTGTTCAATGGGTTGATGGGAACGCGTGCGGTCCCGTGCCCCCGAGTCCTCCGTCCGTTCCCTTGACAATCTAGGTATTAAGGGTGAGTGTACCCAGAACGTCTAGGTATACATCCACGAGCCCTGGCGATCTCGATGGCGCATTCTCGCACGAAACTCCTCCACGGCACGCTCGACGCCCTTATCCTCAAGACGCTGCACCGGGGGCCGCGGCACGGCTACGCCATCGCGCGGTGGCTCGGGGACGTGACGCACGACGCCATCCAAGTCGAGGAGGGCTCGCTCTATCCGGCGCTGTACCGGCTCGAGCGCAAAGGCCTCCTGCAGGCGGAATGGGGACGTAGCGAGCTGGACCGGCGCGCCAAGTTCTACACGCTCACCGACAAGGGACGGGCGAAGCTGGAGAAGGAAGTCCAGGACTGGGCGCGCTTCGCCGAGGCGGTGTCGACGGTGCTGATGGGCGAGGCCTGACTACGGTCGACGGTAGAGGGAACGGGGGTCGGATGACGCGTCGGGTTCTTCCATTCGTGGTGCGGCTGACCCACCGGGTGACTGGTGGGGTGTTCCGCCCGCGCGTGGAAGACGAGGTGGCGGAGGAGTTCGACTTCCACCTGGAGATGCTGGAGGGAAGGCTTCGCGAATTCGGGATGGAGCCCGAGGAGGCCCGCGTCGAGGCGGTCAGGATCTTCGGGAACAAGGAGCGGCTGCGCCGGGAATGCGAACTCGAGGGACGAAGAAGGGACAGGGAGGTGGCCATGAAAGAGCGGTGGACAGAGTCGTTCCGGGACATACGCTACGCGCTGCGCCAGATGATGCGTGCTCCGGTATTCGCAGCGGTCGCGGTGGGGACGCTGGCCCTGGGCATCGGCGCCAACAGCGCGGTGTTCAGTGTGGTGAACGGCGTCCTCCTCGAGCCCTTGCCCTACGACGATCCCGGCGAACTCGTCACTATCACCAGCGCCTTTCCGAGCTTGGGCTTCGATCGGTTCTGGATCTCCCCTCCCGAATTCTTCGAGCTGAAAGAGTGGAATCGCTCCTTCGCGGACCTGGGAGGCTACCGCACGGGCACCTCCAGCGTCGAGTCCAACGACCAGCCCCTGCGGGTGGCATCCGCGGTGGCCTCCGCGTCCTTCTTCCGGACCCTGGGCGTCGAGGCCGCGACGGGGCGCGTCTACACGGACGACGAGGACCTGCCGGGAGCCGACGCGGTCGTGGTGCTCTCCGACGGCCTCTGGCGCCGAGCCTTCGGCGCCGATCCCG
>JBGMRN010000449.1:0-1645 GCA_048061535.1 Thermoanaerobaculales bacterium
AGGCCGGACTGCGGGCTGTCGGGGGCGATGTGAGCAACAACCTCCGGCGGGGTGCGGCGGGTACGGTGTACCTCTTTGACACCGGTGGATCGACCCACGGCGATCTCGTGGTCGACAACGCGGGCCTCGACTCGGGTCACTGGACGGATCTCCCGTCGCTGGGCAGCGGTATCGCCCAGACCGGCAGCACGGGCGTCGTTCTTGAGACCGGCCTGACCGAGACGGTCCCGGACTACTTCGTCGGTCACTGGGTCGAGGTGTCGCAGCCTGACGGGACCCTGAAGGGCACGTGGCGCATCGAGGCCGTCAGCGGCACGATGCTGACGCTCGATGCCGGCGCGAACGTGGCCGAGAGCGATTCCTGGCAGGGCGTCTACCGCTTCGACTCGGTGCGGGTGGCGGGGTACGGAGAGGTGCAGAGCACCGATCCGATCCGCACGAACGACGTCACCCTGACCGACGGCGGTCGTCTCAATGTGTCAGAGCCGATCGAGGTCACGACGCTGGTCCTGGGCGGCGGCACGAGCTCGCCGGTGATGTGGTCGCCAATCACGGCGACGGGATCGGTGGAGGTCGTCGGACCCGGAACATCCCATGCGCGGTCGATCGAGTCGCCCGTGCTCACAGTGCGCTCGGGGGCGACCCTGTCGCATCCGTCGACGGCGAGCGTGTCTTCTCCCGAGAGCCTGCATCTGGTGGTGACGGATCTTGTGATTGAAGATGGTGGGGCGATTGATGCCAGCGGTCGTGGGTATGCGTTTGACACGACCTACCCGGGAGCGGTGGTGGGCAGCGACAGCCGTTCGGCCGGCAGCCACCTGGGTGAGGGTGGCGCCGTTTCTGGGACATCCGGCGAGACCTACGGCTCGGTGACGCGGCCACAGGAGAACGGCGCCGGTGGACGGTACAGCACCTACGGCAAGCGCGGCGGTGGTGTTCTTCGTATCGAGGCGCAGACGGTCGACCTGCAGGGCACGGCGGCAATTCGAGCGAACGGATGGGGCTCGACCAGCAACAATTTCCGTGGTGGCGCCGGCGGATCGGTGTGGATCACGGCGGGTGCGGTAACGGGCACTGGGGTCATCGAGGCTTCGGGCGGCTCGGTGCCGTCATACGAGAGCGGCGGTGGAGGAGGCGCGATCGCGATCGAGTACGGGACGATGGACGCGGCGATCGAGGCCGGACTGCGGGCTGTCGGGGGCGATGTGAGCAACAACCTCCGGCGGGGTGCTGCGGGAACGGTGTACTTGTATCAAAGCGGCGGGTCGATCTTTGGTGATCTGGTGGTGGGCAATAGCGGGCTCGGCTCTGATCACCAGACGGTCCTGCCGTCGTTGGGGGCCGGGGTGGCGCAGGCGGGGAGCACTGGGGTCGCCCTCGAGACCGGGCTGGCCGAGACCGTCCCAGCCTATTTAGTCGGTCACTGGGTCGAGGTGCGTGACTCCGGCGGCGCCTTGACGGGTACCTGGCGGATCGAAGCGATCAGCGGTACGACGCTGACCCTCGAGGCCGGCGCGAGCGTTGCCGAGGGTGATCTCTGGCAGGGGGTCTACCGCTTCGACTCCGTGCTGGTGACCGGCAACGCCAGGCTGCGTGTGGGCGACCTCGATGAATTCGGCTTGGTGACGGTGGACCCGGGCGCCGA
>JBGMRN010000450.1:0-1642 GCA_048061535.1 Thermoanaerobaculales bacterium
GCTTTACCGGCTGCCGCAAACGCTGAAATGGGGGGCGGTGAGAAAAGCGGGCTAGACAAAGATACCAGTTGGCCCGTCCGGGCTTTCCGCGAATCGGAAGTCACTCTTGGTCGCTGGTACACTGGCGATCATGTGTGACCCTGATCAGAAAACCGACGCGGTGGTCCTGAACAACGAGCACCGCAACCGGGCAGAGCTGCAGGAAGCACCCGCTTCCGGCGACCTTGAATTGATACGCTGGGCGCTCTCGCTATCCCTCGAGGAGCGTCTCGCGGCGCTCCAGGATTTCGTTGACACATTTTGGACCCCCCAGCATGGTTGAGGATCGGGCGCCGATTCGCTTCCACGAGCTTCTCCGGTCGCTGGTCGAGCGAGACGTGGCCTTCATCGTAGTGGGCGGCGTCGCGGCCGTGCTCGAGGGGGCGCCCGTCTCGACCTTCGATCTCGACATCGTCTACTCTCTCGATGAATCGAACATCGATCGTCTGGCAGGCGTCCTCGAAGGGTTGAACGCTGTCTACGTAGATCCCGGAGGACGAACGATTCACCCGTCCGCTGAGCGCCTTCGAGGAGGAGGTCATCATCTCCTGAGAACGCGCCATGGGCGTCTCGACGTGATGGGATCGGTAGGCGATGAGCTCACGTTTCCGGATCTTTTTCCACGATCGCGAACCCATTCAGTCCATGGTCTGGAGATCGTCGTCCTCACCCTCGAAGCTCTGATCGCGACCAAAGAGTCCGCCGATCGTCCAAAGGACCGGGCGGTGCTTGACCTCCTGCGAGAGACCCTGGCCCAGCGAAACCGAAACAACAGCGACTAACCCGCCGACGGAGACGGAAGATGGCTCAATTTTCGGGTCTCGCGTTCTTCGTTGCCGACAATCTAAGGTGCACGGTAGAGAACGCGAGGCCCGAAATTTGAAATGGAGATTGGCGAAATGACCGGTACCGGCGCCCGTGACCCCACCTTCGACGACGTGCTCGCCGCGGCGGAGCGGATCCGCGGTCACGTTCACCGTACGCCGGTGGCGACCTGTTCAGGCATCGACGGCATCACGGGCGCCGAGATCTTCTTCAAGTGCGAGAATCTGCAGAAAGTGGGCGCCTTCAAGGCGCGTGGGGCGACCAACGCGGTGCTCTCCCTCGACGAGGACGCTGCCGGCCGTGGCGTTACCACGCACTCATCAGGCAACCACGCAGCGGCGCTGGCGCGGGCGGCGGCCCTGCGAGGAGTGCCGGCGCACATCGTGATGCCGTCGTCGGCGCCCCCGGTCAAACGCGCGGCGGTCGCGGACTATGGCGCCCGGATCACCGAGTGCGAACCGACTCTTCTGGCGCGGGAGCGCACCCTCGCCGAGGTCGTGGCCCGAACCGGCGCCACCTTCATCCATCCCTACGACGAGCCGAAGGTGATCGCCGGCCAGGGCACCGCGGCCCTCGAGCTGCTCGCCGACATTCCCGGATTGGAGATGGTGTTGACCCCGGTCGGTGGGGGCGGGCTGCTGTCCGGAACCTCGATTGCAGCAGCCGGTACGCTGCCCGGGGCCGAGGTCTGGGGGGCGGAGCCGGCCGGCGCCGACGATGCCTTCCGATCGCTGCGCGATGACCGGCTCTACCCCTCGGTCGATCCGCGGACCATCGC
>JBGMRN010000451.1:0-1624 GCA_048061535.1 Thermoanaerobaculales bacterium
CTTGCGAGAGCGCAGACACGCACAGCGTCTTGTACCCCTCGCGACGAAATCTGGTGAGGAGTGCGGGTTGACGAGCCCGCCCCAAACGTGGGACCCTCCACCGTTGTCGGCGAACCGCAACCCACAGCGATCCGGGATTTCGGCCACGACACGAACCACGTCATGACGATGAATTCTCTCTTTGGAACCGACGGCATCCGGGGCCGCGCCCTCGAGTGGCCACTCGACCGGGACACCGTCCAACGCCTGGGCGCCGCCTTGGCGGAGGTCCTGGCGGAGGAATGCCCCGAACCGCGGATCCTGCTCGCGGGCGATACCCGCGCCTCCACCGAGACCCTCGCCGGGTGGTTGGCCGGGAGCTTTCAGGTACACGGCGGCAAGGTCACCTGGGGCGGCATCCTGCCGACCCCGGCCGTTTCTCAGCTCCTGCGCATCGACGGCTGTGTGGCCGGCGTCGTGATTTCGGCGTCCCACAACCCCGCCCACGACAACGGCATCAAGATCCTGGGAACCGGAGGGGAGAAAATCGCCGACGACCGGGAACGTCGTCTCGAAGCACGCATCTCCGAGATACTGCCGGAGCACGGACCCGACTTGCCCGAGATCGATCATTCACTCGGAGAGCGCTACCTCCAGATCCTGATTGACAGCCACGAAGCCCGGCGCCCACTCGACGGGCTGCATATTGTGGTCGATGCGGCCAACGGTGCGGCCTCGGGGATCGCCCAACAGCTCTTGGAGCGCCTCGGCGCCCGGGTCACGGCAATCGCATCCGACCCCGATGGCCACAACATCAACGACGGTTGTGGCGCAACCTCCCCGCAGCGTCTCGCCGAGACGGTTGCGGCAAGCGGTGCGGACGGGGGCATCGCCCTCGACGGTGACGCCGACCGTGCGCTGCTTGTCGACGAGGCGGGTCGGGTGATGGACGGCGATGACATTCTGCTCGGTTGGGGGCGCCATCTCCACAAGCTGGGGCGCCTGCCAGGTGACCGGGTCGTCGCCACGGTGATGAGCAATTTCGGGCTCGAGAAGGCCCTTAACGAAGAGGGCATCGAGATGGTTCGCTGCCCGGTCGGTGACCGCGCGGTGTGGCTCACAATGAGCGAACGTGGCGCCGCCCTCGGCGGCGAACAGTCGGGGCACGTGATCTGCTCGCACCATGCGGTCACCGGTGACGGTCTGCTCACCGGCACCCATCTGCTTGCCATCGCGGCGGAGCGGCGGATTCCCGTCTCCCAGCTTTCGGATCTCGAACGTATGCCACAGGTACTGCTCAACATCCCGGTGCCGCGCAAGCTACCCTTCGACCAGCTGCCGACGATCTCCCGAGAATTGGCGGATACCGAACGCTCCCTCGTCGGCCGGGGCCGGGTTCTCCTCCGCTACTCCGGCACCGAGGCGCTGGCGCGGGTGATGGTCGAAGGAGAGGATGCGGCCGAAATCGAAGGTCTGGCGGATCGGCTCGCGAACGCGATCCGGTCGGAGCTCACCTAGCACCGGGCACCGTCTTGGCCCACGGGGCTCGACAGAATTGACTCAAGATTCCGGTGTGGGCCAATACGGCGCCCGCTGCGGTGGATGCGCAAGCGCATCCAATCGACGAATGCAGTCAACAGACTCA
>JBGMRN010000452.1:0-1622 GCA_048061535.1 Thermoanaerobaculales bacterium
GCCAGCCGCGACCGGAGTCCTCGTGAATGCTCCAGCCCTCCTCGTCACGGCGTCGGATGGCCTCGACCTCGTCGAGGAACGTGCCGATCGGTTTGGACGGATTCGCCATGGCCGGATCGTCCGCGCTCACCTCGACCTGGGTCACCACGGTCGCGACCGATTTCTCGATGCCCATGCGGCGGAGGTCGTTGACCAGGTTCTGCTGCAGCGCATACCCGATGGCGCCCTGAGTGTCGGCCCCACAGACGTCGAGCGGCACCTCGTGGAGCTCGTGGCGGGACAGTTCCGAGCGCCGCAGGATGAACCCGACCTGGGGACCGTTGCCATGTGAGATGGCGACGCTCCATCCCGCCTTGACCAACTGGGCGATGTGATGGTCGGTCTCGCCGGCGGCGACGTACTGGTCCTCGACGGTTTGGTGGTCCTTGTCGGTGATCAGCGAGTTGCCGCCGATCGCTACGACGACACGTGGCATGACTACTCCATTGCTCCGAGGACGAGGGCGAGAAGGGCCATCCGCATCACGACGCCGTTGTAGGCCTCCTGCCAGTACCGGGCGTGCTTGAGCTGATCCACCTCGGGCAGCAGCTCGTCCATGCGGGGAAGGGAGTGCAACACGATGGAGTCACCCTTGGCCCGGCTCATGACCTCTTTGGTGATCTGATAGTTGGCCGGGGTCAGGCCATACGAGTCCGCCTTCTCCTGGCGGGACTGCGTGTAGTCGGGCTGGACCACCGGCTCCATATAGATGACGTCGGCCTCGGAGATGACCTCGTCGATGTGATCGACGATGCGATGGCTGGTACCCATGGCGTCGAGCTCGGCCAGGAACTCCTCGGTCGGTGACATGTCCTCCGGACCGAGAATGATCATCTCGGCATCGAACTGGGATAGGCCGTAGCCGATGGAGTGCATCGTGCGCATGCGGTGGTCGCCGATGCAGACGAAGGACAGGCCGTCGAGGGTGCCCTTTTCCTTGTACACCGTGTAGAGGTCTGTCAGCACCTGGGTGGGGTGCTCCCCCCAGCCATCGCCCGCGTTGATCACTGGGATCGACGCCCAACGGGCCGCCTCATGTGGAGCACCCTGCTCGAAATGGCGCATCACGAGCACGTCGCCGTAGTACTCCAGCATGTGGACCGTGTCCTTGATCGACTCCTGGTAGAAGTCGCCGGCGCGTGTCATCTTGGCGTCCGAGAAGCCGGTCACGTGGCCCCCGAGGCGGTGCATGGCAGCCTCGTGAGCGAGGCGGGTGCGCGTCGAAGGCTGGTAGAACGCGGTCACCAACGTCTTGTGGGCGAGGAGGTCGATGTTCCGCCGCTCCCTGGCGATCGGTTCGAGCCGGTCGGCGATCTCGAAAACGTGGAAGAACTCGTTTCGCTCGAATTCCTTGAGTGACAGTATGTCGCGTCCTGCAAAGCTGCGCATGTGCTCTCCTCGCTGGTCGAGGACGTCTGTTGCGGCGTCCGTTCCTGGCACCGCCCGCTCGTGTCTGGACAGTGCAGAGCGTGTCCGGTACAATTGGTAGGACAAGCATACAACATGATGACCGGACCGGCGAGTGGGAGAATCCAAACCGTGATCGCCAGAAACCCCTCCCTCACCGATCAGGTGAAGGCCCA
>JBGMRN010000453.1:0-1617 GCA_048061535.1 Thermoanaerobaculales bacterium
GATCGCACGGACCCATGGGTACGATGCTTTCCCGGAAGAGTTGGGCGCCGCGCGGACGAGCGCGGTGCCGGACCATCCGCTGTTCCAGCTCGAAGATGCGCTCCGCGAAGATCTCATAGGCAGGGGACTGCTGGAGGCCTCGAATCCGGCGTTCGCCCGGGAGGGTGAGGGTGACGTCGAGCTGGTAAATCCCGTGTCGAGTGAAGAAGCCTGGCTGCGCTGGGATCTGCTGCCCGGGCTCCTGAGGAACGTGGAATACAACTTCGCACGCGGCGCGCGCAGTATACGCCTCTTCGAGATGGGGACGGTGTTCCGGGGGGCGGGCGTGGGTAACCCCCCGCTTGAAGAGCCGCGCCTCGCACTGGTGCTGACCGGGCTGGACCGTCCCCCCCATTGGGAGGACGACGACATGCCGGTGGACGTGTGGTCCCTCAAGGAGATCGTGGCCGCCCTACTCTCGAGGGCCCGTGCCGCCGGGGCCACGATGGCACCGCTCAAAGGCGCGGATCGGTTCATCGCCGAGGATGCTGGCTTCAAGCTCCTATCCACCGATGGCGACACGATTGGGCGGGCCGGTCGCGTAAGAAAGAGCCTGGTCGATGCGCCCGCATGGGCGGGCCCGGTGTGGTGCGCGGAGCTCGCGCTTCCGCTCGAGCCGGAGTTGGGAGCGGCGGTAGAATATCGTCCGATTCACCAGTATCCAGGGGTGGAGCGCGATCTCGCTCTTTTATTGCCCGCATCGGTGTCGGCCGCAGTGGCGATGTCCACGATCCAGGGTGCGGGTGGCGAATTGTTGACCAACGTGCGCATCTTTGATCTATATCGTGGTGCCGGAATCCCCGATGGGACCCGCTCGGTAGCCTACCGCCTCCGCCTGCAGGCGGGCGACCGAACCCTCACCGACGAGGAAGCCGACGACCTGGTTCACCGGGTCGTCCGGCGTCTTCGGGAGGAGCTGGGCGTTGAGCAAAGAATCTAAGAAGAATGGCGCTGCGTTCAGGGATCTGAGCGATGCCGTCGCGAAAGCGTTGAAGGAGCTCAAGCGGCTACGGGAAAAGGCATCGCGGGTCGAGATCAAGAACAGCGAGCTCGAGGAGTTGCTCAAGGGTATCGCCGCGGGAACCGAGAGCCCGGCCGAGATGGCGCATAACGTAAAGGTGCTTGCGAACGAGAATCAGGACCTCCGTGCCCGCTTGGACCAGGGGCGAGAGTCGGTGGACCGGCTCCTGACCAGAATCCGTTTTCTCGAGGAGCAGCGGTGAGCAAGGAAGAGAGGCATTCCGTGACGGTGCGAATCGCGGGTGAGGAGCACACGATTCGGTCCAATGCCGATGCGGACTACACGAAACGGTGCGCACGCTACGTGGACGACCGCATCCACGAGATCCGAAAGCAGGCCGGGCTGTTGGAAGGCCACAAGGCCGCCATTCTTGCGGCGCTGTCGATTGCCGATGAGTGCTTCCAGGCGCGCGACGAGGCCGAGCGTACCCGCGAGCAGGCTGAGAGTGGTGCCCAGAAGCTCACGGATCGTCTGCTGAAGGAGGTCGAGAAGGGCGCGGGCGCCGCGACCGACTAAGGGCGATTCGGCGCTCACTCCTCATCGCGCTCAGGCGGCGG
>JBGMRN010000454.1:0-1607 GCA_048061535.1 Thermoanaerobaculales bacterium
TCACCGCCAGGAACGCCTCGTCGACAATCTCGCCCTTGAGGCCGAGACGATCGGCGCCGCGACCCCACCATCGGCCCGCAGGCTCGTCGCCATCGAGGTAGTAGGAGGGAAGATGCTCGGTGTAGTAACGGCCCGCCTCCGAGCCTTTCAACGTGGTCACCCGCACCGTCACGACGCGCCTCCCCACTCGTCACCGCAGGTGTGCACTCGTCTGTCGATCGTCGGCCGATTTAGGGGTTGGTTCTTCATCGGGTTTCCGTCCTCAGCTCGCGGCGGGTTCGGCGTCGAAGAGGTCAAGTTGATTCGCCATCGCTTTGCGGCGACGTTGGCTTCGGCCTGTGACTTGTGATCGCTTGCCTGGTAATGATTCAGTGGGCACCTTCACCGGGGATCGTGGCGATTCGCCCGGCGCCGAGGTTTGGCTTGCCTTTTCTGCCGGGTCCAGATGGGGAACGTCGGGTAGCTCAGCACCGAGAAGGTCTTCCAACGCTCGTCTCGGAACTCGCAGGACATGGCCGAGGTCGATCACCGGGAGGCCGGATCGTCCATCGGTCTCCCGCCACTCCCTCGCCATGGCGTAAGCCTTGGTCCGCCCGATCCTCAGGAGCGAACCCGCCTCCTCCACGGTCAGCAGTATCGGAAGTCCTTCACACAACACAGCTTATAACCTTTGCCTTCAGTGCTTGTATCTTGTATCATAGCAGAGTGTTGACGCATTTCCATCACAAGCAGCAAGTTGTGTACGATGTGGTGATGTCTCCCCATCCCGACTCATCGTCACCGGAAGTCGACCTCAACCAGGTCGTCGCCTACAACATCAGAGAGGCCCGGCTGCTACGTGGCTGGACCCAGGAAGAGCTCGCCGAACGGCTCGAGCCGTATCTCGGTCAGCGACTCACCCAAGCCGGCGTCTCCTCCATCGAACGGGCCTGGGACGGAGAGCGGCGACGAGAGTTCGACGCCCACGAGTTGTTGATCTTCGCGATGGTGTTCAACCTCCCCATCCTCTGGTTCCTCCTCCCCCCACCCGGCGACCACCGGGTCATGCGATCCACGACCCGACCCGTCGATGAGCTGTACGCCTGGCTGCTCGGACGACCCGATCAGCTCGAACCGGTCTACGAGCGGCTACGCCAGCTCGGCATCGCCGACCCCACCGCAGCCGAAGCCACCGTGGAGAAGATCACCGGCGTCCCCGCCGCAGCGAAGCAGTGGAGCTACCGGGAACGCCGCAAGGAGCTGCTCCTTGCGCTCCTCGACGAACACGCCGACTCGCTCGACAACGCCGTCGACGAACTCGGCCGCTGGGTCGACCATCTCCGCCAGGTCGGCATCCGAGGGTTCATCGCCGAACACACCGGCGACGAAGACTTCACCTACCCGAAAGAGACAGCTCCCACCACGGGGGTTGCACCGCCCGCCGATGCGGAAGAGCCGACACCAGGCGAAACAGGAGAGCACCAGCAATAAGGAGAATCGGGATGAGAGGCCACATCGCCAAGAAAGGCAACCGCTACTACGTCGTCATCTACGAGGGTGTCGACCCGGCGACCGGCAAGGGACGCCACCGCTGGCACGCCGCCGGCTCCACCCGCAAGGGAGCCGAG
>JBGMRN010000455.1:0-1606 GCA_048061535.1 Thermoanaerobaculales bacterium
CACGTCACCTCCGGTCACACCTGTGCCGGAGGTAGCGGTCACTCCCGCCCCGACTCCCGGGCTACCGCAAGACTCCAGCGATCCGGGGAGCGAGAGCATTTCCGTCTCGGAAGAGATTACGATCAAGATCTATGACAAGGAGGGCAACGTGGTCGGGGGATCCGACAGGCCCTGAGCGGGCCGGGAGCCTGACCCGGTTTCCCGGACAGTTCACGTGTAGACATCATGCCGCTTCTTCGGCGGCGGTGGTGGTGAGTCTCCGTTCGTAGTCGACGGGGCTGAGATGGCTGATCGAGGTATGACGGCGGCGCGGGTTATACCAGCCCTCGACCCACTCGAAGATCGCGGAGGCGAGCTCGGCGCGGGTCGTCCAGCTGCGGCGGTCGAGCAGCTCGCGCTGCAGCGTCCCGAAGAACGACTCCATCAGCGCGTTGTCCGCGGCCGAGCCGACGCGGCCCATCGAGCCGAGCAGCCCCGCGGTGCGCAGGCGATGGCCGAAGGCCCACGAGGTGTACTGGGAGCCGCGATCCGAATGCACCACGGTCTGGCCCGGGGGCGGCCGGCGGCGCCAGCGGGCCATCTCCAGGGCGTCGACGACGAGCTCGGTGCGCAGGTGGTCGGCTATAGACCAGCCCACGATGCGCCGGGAGTAGACGTCCAGCACGGCGGCGCAGTAGACCTTGCCCTCGCGCGTGGGGTGCTCGGTGATGTCGGTGACCCACAGCCGGTCCGGCGCGTCGGCCTGGAAGTGGCGGCGCACCAGGTCGTCGTGCACGGCAGGCGCCGGGCGAGCACGTTTGCCGCGGCGCCGGTAGATTCCATGTAGCCCTGCGCTGCGCATCAGCCGGGCCACCCGCTTGCGACCGCAGCGGACGCCGCGCCCCAGCCGCAGTTCAGCGTGCACCCGCGGCGACCCGTACGTCCCTCGCGACATCGCGTGGATCTCGACGATCTGCTCGGTCAGCGCCTGGTCGGCTGTGGCGCGGGCCGAGAGCGCACGGTCGCGCCACTCGTAGTAGCCCGAGGTCGAGACCGAGAGCACCCGGCAGGCCACCGCCACGACGACCCCGTCGGCGGCAAGCTCTCGGACCAGCCGGAATCTCATTTTGGGAGCACGTTCTCGCGCGCGAAGTAGGCGGCGGCGCGCTTGAGAATCTCGTTCTCCATCTCCAGGGTGCGGTTCGCCCGCCGCAGCCGCACCAGCTCCTCTCGCTCCTCGGTCGTCAGGCCCTCGCGCTGGCCCTCGTCGATGTCGGCCTGCCGCAGCCAGCGATGCAGCGCCGATGGCGCGATGCCGAGTTCGACTGCGATCTGCGTGATTGGCTTCGCTCGCAGCCGGGCCAGCTCCACGGCACGTCGGCGGAACTCCTCGGGGTACGGACGTGGCATCCAGGACTCCTCCCTGGGCGACATCGTCGCCTCAGACTAGGTGTCCGGGAAAGCGGGGTAGGCTCCGTGCCACCTTGAGCCGGGGCGGCCCTAGACGGGACGGGCGTCCCGGCCCTCTCAAGGCGGAGATCAGGGGTTCGAATCCCCTATGCGCCACCAATCCCTCTGAACGGCCCACTTCGAGCAGCGGCTTCCGGGCGGCGCGTTGAGCCACGCC
>JBGMRN010000456.1:0-1604 GCA_048061535.1 Thermoanaerobaculales bacterium
GGCGCTCCCCTCGAGTCGCTTGCGATGGGCGTCGCACCCGACGAGCATGCGATCAGGACCGCGACGACTCCCGTCGCGAGCAGGCCGCTAGCGCGGCGCACCGACAGCAGCGCCCGCGGTGCGGCTTTCTGCGAATAGCTGACACGGGTCGCACGGGCCCAGCGTCTGGACATCGGCCGGCTCCTCCGTCGGTCGGCTGCGCTAAGAGGCCGCAGCAGTGGGAGCGGGTCGCGGACGCGAGTCAGCGAGGTCTAGCAGGGTGCTGAAAAAGGGCCGACCGCGTGGCGATGAGGAGCTCGCGCGTCCTCATCGGCTCGCTGGGGGTGTTCCCCTCGGTCCCTCGGGCCCCGGCGGTGGCTCCCGGGGCGTCCGAGGGCACACTCCGCCTACGTAGCAGCGGTTTCCAGCTTCGCCATGCGAACCAGGTTGTAGGCGCTGGCCATGAACTGCACCCACAGCTGGTTGCGCATGACGCCGATGAAGCGAAGCTTGCGCCCGCCTCCCACCGTCTTCATCCAGCCGAAGACCTCCTCGACCACGCGGCGTCGCCGCTGACTGCGCTCATAGCCAGAGTGCCGTGTGGTGCGCCCGTCGATGGCGCTGCGTCGGTTGACGGTGTGGCACGCGACATGCGGCGTCACCCCCTCCCCGCGGCAGGCGGCCACGAAGTCCCGCGTGTCGTAACCGCGGTCCGCCGCCACGGTCGCTCGCCGGCCCGTCGCCGCACGGCGGCGAAGCATCGCCAGCGCCGCCTCCCGCTCGGCCGTCCCCGTGGCCTGGGTGAGCTCCACGTCCACCACCAGGCCGTTTCGGTTCTCGATCAGCACGTGCCCGGCAAAGCAGAGCTTCGCCGCCTGCCCGCGCCCCTTGCGGTACAGCAACGCCTCCGGGTCGGTGCTGGAGCGATGCGTCTCGCGCCGCCGCCGCTCCCCATGGAAGTCCACCTCGGGGTTGCGCCCAGCTCCGGCGGCCGGCGGGTCATCCTCGTCCCGCGGCCGGTAGCTCTTCTGCGACGCCCACGCCTCCAGCAACGTCCCGTCCACGCTGAAGTGGTCGGCCGAGAGCAGCCGGCGGCGCTTCGCCTCCGCCACCACCGCCGCGAAGAAGCGCCTGGCCACGTCGTGCTTGAGCAGTCGCATGCGGTTCTTCGAGAACGTCGAGGGGTCGAAGGCACGGTCGGTGATGTTGAGGTCCAGGAACCACTTGAACAGCAGGTCGTACTGCAGCCGCTCGCAGAACTGCCGCTCGCTGCGCATGGAGTACAGCGCGATCAACAGGCTGCCCTTGAGCAGATGCTCCGGCGGGATCGAGGGCCGCCCGTTGCGCTCGTACATCTCCCGGAAGACGGGCGAAAGCTCTCGCAGCGCCCGCTCGACGATCGGCTTGATGCGGCGAATCGGGTGGTCCGGCGGAACCAGCTGGTCCGGGGTCACGGCCGAGAGCATGACCGCTTGCTGAGTGGCGTCGCCGCGCATTGCGCACCTCCGACACCCGCCGCCAGCCCTATCGTACGAGGCCCGCCTCTCCTCCGCGATCCCCCGGCGGCGACTTTTTCAGCACCCTGCTAGTGTCCTGAGTCATTGATTCGTTGACAGGTCCAGGCG
>JBGMRN010000457.1:0-1604 GCA_048061535.1 Thermoanaerobaculales bacterium
ATTAGCAATTCGCAGGGCGAATTGCGGCCGGTCGCGGCGACCGGATGAGGGCAGAGCGCATGCAGCTACCTGATCGTTTCTCCGCGCCGACAATTCCTAATTCCTAATTCTCTCGTCCGCGCTATGCTTTCGGCGGAGGCTGCCATGCTGCGTGAAGAGGTACAACGGATCTGGCCCGAGCTCGACTGGCTGGAAGACGCGGAGCTCTGCCAACGGACCACCGACTGCTGGGTGCGGGCCTTCGAGCTGTCGTCCCTGTCGCCGGAGGACCTCGAGCGGATTCCCTTCACCCTCAATGTGCCCGACTGCCCGGTGAGCTTCATGGACCACAAACGCCTGGTGGTGCACGTGTCCCGGGACTCGGCGCGCAAGATGCGGGAGTTCTTCGGCGATGCGCTGCCGTTGGACCTGGACGTGGTGATTGCGGGCGCCATCCTCGCCGATGTCGGGAAGCTGCTCGAGTACGAGGGCGACGGGGCCGGCGGCAGCCGGCAGAGCGCCCGCGGGAAGTACCTCCGCCATCCCTTCACCGGGGTCGCCCTGGCCATGGAGTGCGGCCTGCCGGATGCGGTGAGCCACATCATCTCCACCCATGCCGGAGAGGGCGACATGGTGGCCCGCAGCACCGAGGCTTGGATCGTCCACCACGCCGATTTCATGACCTATGAACCGTTCGTGAAGCGGCTGGAAATCTGAGGCTGCGGCCATGGTCACGCGCATCGCACCCCAGCGCCCGGCCCCCGAGCCGCGTCCCGGGCGAAGGGTCGGCGGGCGATGATCTACCCGGCCTCCCGCGCCCTGTTCTTCCGGCTCGATCCGGAGAAGGCCCACGCTCTTGCACTGCGCGCCATCGCCGGCGTGGGCAGGGTGCCTCCCCTCCGGGCCGCGGTGGCTTCGAGCTTCGCCGTCGCCGGCGCCGAACCGGTCGAGGCCTTCGGCCTGCGTTTTGCCAACCGGGTCGGTCTCGCTGCGGGTTACGACAAGGACGGAGAGGGATGGCGCGGGCTGGCCGCTCTGGGCTTCGGCCACATCGAGGTGGGGACGGTCACCCCCGGACCTCAGCCCGGCAACCCGAAGCCCCGCGTCTTCCGGCTGGTGGAGCAGCGGTCGGTCATCAACCGCATGGGCTTTCCCGGCCGCGGCGCCGCCTACGTCGCCTCCCGGCTGGCGGAACGCCGTCCCGGCGGGCTCGTGCTCGGCGTCAACATCGGCAAGCAGAAGACCACGCCCCTGGAGGATGCGGCGGGCGACTACGAGGAGCTCGTCGACGTCTTCGGCCCCCTGGCGGACTACCTCGCGATCAACATCTCATCGCCCAACACCCCGGGCCTGCGACGGCTGCAGGAACGCGGGTTCCTGGGCGCGTTGCTGGGTCGGGTCGCGGCCCGCCGCTCGGAGGTGGCCGGAAGTCTCGGCAGAGCGGTGCCGGTGCTGGTCAAATTGGCCCCGGACCTCACGGATGACCAGCTCGTGACCGCGGTCGACGTGATCCTCGAGGCCGGGCTCGACGGCATCATCGCCACCAACACGACCATCAGCCGCGAGGGGCTCGATCATCCGCTGGCGGCGGAGGAGGGCGGCCTCAGCGGCGCCGCCCTCACCGA
>JBGMRN010000458.1:0-1593 GCA_048061535.1 Thermoanaerobaculales bacterium
GTCGACATCGGCACCAACTCGATGCGACTTCTCATCACCGACGGGATCACCGAGTTCGGGAAGTGGGTGCGGGTGACCGGGCTTGGACAAGGCGTTGATGCGTCAGGCAGCCTGTCCGAAGAGGCCATCGAACGGACGCTGACGGTGTTTCGTCGCTTCGGCGACCAGATGGCGGAGATGGAAGTCGAGAGACGAATGGCGATCGCCACATCGGCATCCCGCGATGCGAGCAACAGGGAGGAGTTCTTCGATCGGGCCGAGGAGGCCCTTGGCATAAGGCCCACGCTGATCAGTGGCCACGAAGAGGCAAGGCTCGCCTATCGGGGTGCGACGGTGAATCAGGGCCTGAGACAACCGGTGGTTGTTTCCGATATTGGCGGCGGGAGCTCTGAGTTCGTATCGGCCACCGACGAAGTCTCATTTGACATCGGATCCGTTCGGCTCACGGAAAGGGCTCTGCCCGGACGACCGGCGTCGCCCGATGAGTTGGAGAGTGCCAGGAGTCTCGTCGAAGATATCTTCAGTTCGGTGGTCGTGGGAGATATCGGCACACTCGTCGGCGTAGCCGGCACGTGGACGAGTCTCGGGGCGATCGCCCAGGAGCTAGTTTCCTACGACAGGGAGCGGGTTCACGGCTATCGCCTCAGCCGCTTCCGACTGAGCGAGGTGACTTCGATGCTCTCTCCGATGTCCGCGGCCGAGACAGCCGCCATACCCAGTCTCGATCCGAAGCGAGCACCGGTGATCCTGGCCGGCGGGGTGCTGGCGTGCGGCGTCATGGATGTGTTGGATGTCACAGAGATCCGGGTCTCGGAGCGTGACACACTCGACGGAGCGGCGGCACATCTGCTGGCTTTACCCTGATACAAACCTGCCAGACATCGCCCGGGTGGCGGAACGGTAGACGCGAGGGGCTTAAACCCCCTTGAGCCGAACACGGCTCGTGTGGGTTCGAAACCCACCCCGGGCACGAGAAAACCCGCAGAGTTGCTGCGGGTTTTTCCGAAAAAGGTCGCGGGACCCGGGCCGGTGGGTGGGGGAGGGGAGAGGAACCGAACCCGGGCCCCACGAAGACGCGGAAGCAAAAAACCTTCCTCTCAGCGACAATGGATATTCGCGACCTCTGGATCAACCCCTTGTGCGGAGTGTACCCCTGTTGGTCGGCTCGCCAACGTACCTAGACAGACGTCTGCTCGTCGTCCTGTTGGGCCGCTGACATCTCATCAAATGACATGTCCGGGATCTTTCGTGCAAGGAACAGCGCCCCAACCACAATGGCGACGACAATCAACAGGCCCATACGCAGGGCGGTCAGCTGACCCTCCCGGTAGGCATCAACGATTGCGTCGGCCTCGGCGGGTTCCAGCGAGGTCTCGGCCAGGGCAGCCGACAGAGCGTCGCTGCTGACGAATTGGATGGAGCCCTGCAAGGCGATACTGATCTCGGTGCTCACTTCGTCGGAGATCCTTGGATCATTGGATACCTGGTTGACAAATACCGCAGCCAGAGCGCTGATCACTATCGCGCCGATGAGGGCCGTCCCCATCGCAGATCCGAGTTGCTGAGAGGTGTACTGGAGTCCGCCTGCTTCGC
>JBGMRN010000459.1:0-1589 GCA_048061535.1 Thermoanaerobaculales bacterium
GAGCTGCTTGAACGTGTGGGTCTCCTCGACATCGACCTGCACCCGGAGATAACGCGTCACGTCCAGCCGGGTGAGGATGGCCTTGAGTCGCTCGTGGACCTGCGTTCGTTTGCGGGTTCTCGAGTGCGGGTTCGCGAGCGAGCGTCGTAACTCCTCGAGGGCCTCACAGGCGCGATCGATCCGGTCCTGCCTTCCATGGGCCTGGTGGCGCGCCAAGAGGGTGCTCCAGACCCAGGTCACCGGCCACCCCTCCCGGGAGGGGACCTTGCCCCGCCAAACCCGCCACACGTCCCTCGGCTTGTTCTTCCCCCGCGGATTCGGACGATCCCGGACCTTCTCCCAGGCCGGGGTGTGGGTCTGGATCCAGCGCCGAAAGGTGGAATCCTCCTTGCGGGAGCGCGGCATCACGGTGAGGAAGCGCCCGCCGTGACGGGAGATGTGCTCCATGGGGTCGTAGGAACAGAGCTTGGAGTCGGCGACGTAGAGAAAGTCCGGACCGCCCGTGAGCTCCACGAGTGCGTCCCATGTCTCGATGTGCGTGGGGCTGTCGTTCGTGCTCCCCGCCTCGCACCGAAAGCCCACGGGGACGTACCCGTCCCCGCTGCAGGTGAGCACGTAGAGGAGCTGCTTCAAGTCGGGCCGACGGGCCTTCGAGTGGCCGAAGGTGATGAAGGGGGCCCGCTTGCCCCGGATCCCTCGGCCCCGGGCCGCCTTGTACTGGCCGCAGAAGCTCACGGTGGTGGAGTCGTTGTGGAAGCGCTCGAAGGTCACGCCAAAGCGTTCGTGACAGGCCAGCGCCACCTGGGTGAACAGGGCGCTGCGATCGGCATCGAAGAGGCGATCCAGGGCCCGGCCCAGTCGATCGTCTCCGAGAAACCCCAGTTCTTCCTCCGACAGACCAAGGTCCCCGGCCCGGTAGGCGAGCGCCATCGCCTGCTGTCGGTAGAGGGGCTGGCGCTCGACGAGGAAGGAGCGAAGCAGGACCCCCAGCCCCAGGGCATGCCGCATGCGGGTGCGGGGATCGGGTGTGGGCACGAAGCGTTCGAGGAGGTCTTCGAGACCGAGGCGTTCGAGGAAGTGGTTGACGAGGGGGAGAGGACCGAGGCGACGGCCCTTCAGGCCGAGCGAGGCGATGGGGACTTCTTGACGCCGGACCATTCTGCCGCTAATACTACCGGCAGACCTCCAAGGACCAAGCTTCGTGTCGAAGAGTCGCGCCGTCACCACCGCCGCCCGAGCGCGAGAGCGCATCGCGGCCATCCGGGCCGAGATCACGGCGTGCGACTTCGTCAGTTCGGGTTCGCTCACGCGTCGCATGACGCGATGTGGAAAGGCTGGCTGCCGATGCGCACGCGACGCCAAGTGGCGCCACGGCCCCTACTTCGAGTGGGGGCGCATGGAGGGAGGGCGCCAGGTCAGCACCTACGTGTCGGAGGCGGAGGCCGCCCAACTCCGCGAAGCCATGCAGCACTATCGTCGCATCAAGCGGCTTCTGCGCCGATGGGAACGCGAAAGCATCCGCGCCATGAGGGCCGAGATCGCTCTAAGTGCTGATTCACGCAGGACATAAATTCGCCCGGAAAGGGATC
>JBGMRN010000460.1:0-1580 GCA_048061535.1 Thermoanaerobaculales bacterium
GGCCGGTGGGAAGCGCGACGGCGACGGGCGCTCGCGTCCGGGGTCAACGGGCTTTCTACCGGTGGGGGGGGATCGGGTGGTCGCCGACTGTTCCGCCGTCAATCTTCGGCACTGCCGCATTACATCAGCAACAATCTCTTTGTGTCTTTGCGCCTTTGCGTCTTTGCGTTATGGGCGGGCGGGCAAATTTCCTGAGATTCTTCCGAGACTCCATCTGCGTGATCTGTGGGCAAATTCGGGCGGTTGGGGGGCCCTGCGCCTCCGCGGCTCTACGCCTCTGTGTTTTTCTTGGTGTTCCCCCTTGGCGTCTTGGTGGCTTGGTGGTTGCTCGCGGCCTGCGGCCGCGGTGACGCGCCCCCGCCAACGCGTGGCTCATGGCCTCCTCCTTCGGATGAGGCCTGAGCTTACTACGCTGCCGGCGGCGGGTTCAAAAACTTTCTCGGCCTTGGCATGACGCGAATCGCTTGTTTGTTCATCCCCCTCTTCCCGCTCGCGGCGCGTTTGCGCGCGGAGCCCGAGCTCATGGGCGAGGCGGTGGCGGTGTGCGAGGGCAACGGCTCGGCGGCCCGGGTGCTGGCCGCCTCCCGTCCGGCCCGCAAGGCCGGCGTGCGCTCGGAAATGAGCCTCGCCCAGGCGCGCGGCATCCTCCCCTCCCTCATCGCACGCGGCCGTGACCCCGCTTGCGAGGGATCGGCCCACGAGGCTCTCGTCGAGACCGGAACGTGTCTTTCTCCCCGGGTAGAGGACGCCGGCCCGGACCTCGTCTTTGCCGATGTCAGTGACATGCAGCTCCTCTACGACAGCGCATCGGGCGAGGAGGAGATGGGGCGGGCCGCCGTCGTCGCCGCCGAAGCCCTCGACCTGCCGGCACGAGTGGGCATCGCCGCCAACAAGCTCGCCGCACGGATCGCAGCCCGCATGCCCACCACCCCGACGGTCGTACCGGCCGGGGAAGAGGCGGATTTCCTCGCCCCCCTACCCCTCTCCCACCTGAACCTCGAGAATCGCCTCAACGCCACCCTCGAACGTTGGGGTGTAAACACCCTCGGCGATTTTGCACGCCTGCCGGCGGACCGGACCGTCAGTCGCCTCGGCCCGGTGGGCGCCAGCGCCCACCGGGCGGCTCGGGGCATCGACGACAGTCCCCTGGCGCCCTACCATCCACCGCCGACCCTCCACGAGGGAATGGAACTGGAGTGGCCCGTGGTCACCGTGGATCCCCTGCTTTATGCCCTCCGTCAGTCCCTCGGCAGAACGCGGCGACGGCTCGAACGCGAGGACTTGGCATGCGCCCTGCTCGAGCTGGAGTTGGGGCTGGAGCCGGAGGGCGCCGAGCACCGGACCATCCGACTGCCGGCGCCGACCCGCGACATCGACGCCCTGCTGGCGCTGATCCGCCTCGAGCTCGAGTCGAACCCGCCGCGGGCGCCGGTGGTCTCCTTCGCCTGTGTGACCCATCCCGACAGGCCGCGCCGCAGCCAGCTCACCCTCTTCGGAGCTCCCGACATCTCCCCCGACAAGCTCGCCGGCACCCTCGCTCAACTCGCTGCCCGCCTCGGGCCCGACCGGGTGGGCTCGCC
>JBGMRN010000461.1:0-1560 GCA_048061535.1 Thermoanaerobaculales bacterium
ACCTGCTCTGACGCGCGGTCACGGGCGAGGGGTTCGCGAAGCGCGAGTTGTACTCCGACGACGATGATTTCATATACGCCTACAGCCGCGTGATCCTGATCAACGGCATCAACGTCGCAGCCCAGCGCCCCGACCTGCTCGACCGAAGCATCCTAGCTGTACTGAGCACAGAGGTTGGTGACAGGGGCGGGTGATCGAAGGGGACCTCCCGGAGAAGGTGTGGCTACCACAGTCACCGCAGCTCCAGGAGGTCCATGTTGCACCCTAACGCGAAGCTCACGCCGGAGGGACGCCGCCTGCTCGTCGAACGCATCGCCGCAGGCCGGCCGGTCGCTCACGTCGCCGCCGAGATGGGGGTCGCCCGTCAGACCGCTCACCGTTGGTGGCGCCGGTTCGTAGCCGAGGGCGAGGCCGGGCTGCAGGACCGTTCCTGCCGTCCACGACGCAGCCCGCGTCAGACACCGCGCTCGGTGGAGCGCCGCATCGAGCGGCTCCGCCGGCGCCTGAAGCTCGGCCCGGCCCGCATCGGCTACCGGCTGGGGCTCGCTTCCTCCACGGTTTACCGCGTGCTCTGCCGGCTCGGCCTCAACCGCCTCGCCTGGCTCGACCGGCCCACCGGCCGGGTGATCCGTCGCTACGAGCACCCCCACCCAGGAGACCTCGTCCACATGGACATCAAGAAGCTGGGGCGGATTCCGGCCGGCGGCGGCTGGCGTGTGCACGGCCGCGGTCGAGCCGGGGTGCGTCAGCGGGTCGGGTACGCCTACATCCACTCTGCCGTCGACGACCACTCCCGCCTCGCCTACAGCGAGGCACTGACTGATGAGCGGGCGGTCACCGTGGTCGCGTTCTGGCGGCGCGCCCTGGCGTGGTTCGCCGAACGGGGCATCGCGGTGACCGCAGTGCTCACGGACAACGGCTCTGCTTACCGCAGCGCGGACTTCGCGCGCGCCTGCCTGGCGGCTGGGGTCCGCCACCGCCGCACGCGTCCGTACCGGCCCCAGACCAACGGGAAGGTCGAGCGCTTCAACCGCACGCTGCTCGAGGAATGGGCCTACGTGCGCGTCTACCGCTCAGAAAAGGCACGCACAGCCGCCCTCGCACGCTGGCTCCACCAGTACAATCACCACCGACGCCACACTGCCCTCGGCGGTCTGCCTCCGGTCAGCCGTGTCACCAACCTCCCTGGTCAGTACAGCTAGGCCCCTTGGCGGGGCCTAGCCGAGCGAGTCGAAGAACTCGCGCAGCGCCTCCGCCCCGCGGCTGGGGTCCTCGCACATCCACCAGTGGCCCAATCCAACACCGTGACGTGCGCCTGAGCGCGTTCGGCTGTGCGACGCGCCAGAGCCTCCCCGCCGGTGTAGTGGTCCTCGGTCGGGATGATCACCAAGCCGCGGCGGGCGGCCGCCTGCGGCGCGTGTCTTCCCCAGTGGCTCATCGCCGGCTGCGCGGCGGAGCGATAGAGCGCCAGGATGCAGCGGGCCATGTCCTCGTTCGTCGCCTTGGCCGTGCGGCGCGCCACGTCCTGGCTCATGCCCAGGCTCTCGTACTGCTTCGTGC
>JBGMRN010000462.1:0-1557 GCA_048061535.1 Thermoanaerobaculales bacterium
CTACGACCCGAAGACCTCCCCCTTCGGCTTCCACATCATCAAGCGCGTGAAGTAGGGGCCGTGGCTGGTGGGTCTGAATCGCCTGGGATACAGACGCCATTTTCGAGTCTCCTGCAGTTTCCGTGGGTCAGGGGAGCCTCGGGGCAAGCTGAATCCCGCCGCAGCACAGGAAGAGGAGTGCGATCAGCGCGTCGGCGCCGTGGAAGCCGAAGGCCCGTCGCGCCACCATCCGCATCCGGTTGTTGATCCCCTCCACGAGGCCGTTGCTCATCCGCCCCTTGATGTAGGCCAGGATGCCGTCGAAGTGCTTGCGGATCGTCCGGCCCACCTTTACGAAGTGCGGGAGCCGTGAGCGCGACGCCCACGCCAGCCACTCTCGCAGGGCGGCCTCGGCACGCTTGGGCTGCCGGTAGTCGAGGGCGGCGGCCAGCGTCTCCTTGAGCATGTAGGCGCGGAAGAGCGGTTTGTTCGCTCTCTCGATCTCGCTCAGTTTCTGCTTCTGGGACTTGCTCAGGTCCCCGTAGTTCTTCAACAACGCGTAGCGCGATCGGAAGATGAACTTCCCCTGGGGTGTTCCGCGTGCGCCGCGTAGTTGCTCGCGCCGGACCTTCTCCAGGGCGTCGCTCGCCAGCTTCTGGACGTGGAATCGATCGAACACCACCTCGGCTTGGGGGATGTGCTCCTCGATCGCCTTCAGGTTCCAGCCGGCGAGATCGGTCGTGACCCCCTCGATTCCCGCCCCCGCCTCGGGGCCGAGTTCCTCGAAGAACTTGCGCAGCGTGGCCGAATCCTTGCCTTCCGCGGCCCAGACCACGCGCCGTTTCTCGTGGTCCACCACCAGCGTGATGTAGCGCTGCCCCTTGCGATGGCTGAACTCGTCGATGCCGATCCAACGCAGGTTCGAGAGCCTGCCCGGATCCTGCTTGCGCCCCACGACCCGCTCGACGACCTCGCCCACCGTCCGCCAGGAGACGGCCATCAGGCGGCTGACCTGCGTCTTGTCGGTCGCCCGGGTCAGGTAGGCCACCATCTCCTCGAAGTCCTTCGTGAACCGGCTTGCGGCCTCTGCCCAGGAGACCTGCTCGGTCCGGACCCCACAGGCCGCGCACTCGACCCGCCGCGGGGCGTAGCAGAGGTAGAGCCGGATCGACCCCAGGCCGAGGTGGCGCCACCGGCGCTCGGGAGCCCGGTCGTAGCCCGGGGCTCGCCGGCCACAGCGGCCGCAGCGGGGCTTGCGGTGGCGGGGCCGGACCTCGACCAGGAGGGCCTCCCCCTCCAAACGGACGGAGCACACGAACAGGTCGGTGACGCCGACGAGTCGGCGCAGTAGCGTGGTGGCGCGCACGGGGTTTCTCTGCCTCCCTGGGTTGGGGTCCAACCCCCAGGAAAGCACGAACCCCGTGCGCTTGCCCCCCTCCGCCGAGGGGTGATCCCATGCGGTCGACCAAACCCCAATACCCTGATTCCTTCCTTCCCGCCCCGCACCCGCTTCAGGGGGCGGGGAGGAAGGAATCCGCTCTCCAGGTCACCCACAGGAACTGCAGGAGAGCCGAAAAA
>JBGMRN010000463.1:0-1554 GCA_048061535.1 Thermoanaerobaculales bacterium
CCGAAAGGCACCGCTGATTCAATTCCCTACACGCTCCTAGCCTGGCACTTCGTTAACTTCGATTCTCCTGACACCGATGAGATCTCGGTTGACTTAATGTCGATCGAAGTCAATGGTATTGTCTGACATCATGGAGGTGTCACATGAGTCAGGTCACAGCGAGACTTCCGGACGATCTCGTCAAGAGCATCGACGAGGTCGCTCGTTCCCTCAATCGCAGCAGGGCCGAGATCATTCGGCAGGCGATCGAGTATTACCTCTCTGATGTCGATGACCTCCGCCTGGCCCTGGAAAGGTTGAAGGATCCGGCCGACCCCGTGCTCGATTGGGACGAGGTGAAACATGATCTACTCGCTGCAGATTAAGAGGAGTGCAGCGAAGGCCCTTGCGAGGATCTCCAAAAACGACCGCTTCCGACTCATCGAGGCTATCGACCGCCTTCGAGCGGAGCCCAACGCCGGTGGCGTCCTGAAAGGCGAATTTGCCGGCCTCCGACGGCTGAGGGTTGGGAGCTTCCGAATCATCTACGAAGTGATCGACGATCAGCTCCTCGTGCTCGTGGTTCGGGTTGCACACCGGAGCCACGCGTACCGCTCGAAGTGACGGAACTCGCCCAAACTGTGCATCAAACGGTGCTAGACACGCTATTCCGCTATTCGGCGCCATTTTCATTTCTCGGTCCCAGACAGCGCGCGATCCAACCTGTTGAGGTCTCTTCGGAATGCATTGTCCGATGTTCTCTTGCGTGCCGCCCGAGCGACCGTATGCGACATCCCATCGGGGGACTTGCACATCTGACTCGCAAGGTCCTTCACCTTGAGGCCATAACGTTCGACTCCCAGAATCATCAGCAGCTCCCGCGCCCGAACCAGCTCCTCGGAACGCCGCCGGGATTGCAGGTCGTCGATCTCCACACCGAGAAGCTCGGCGCCGCGAGCGATGAAGTCCTCCGCTTCGATAAAGGGTCTCCACTCGCGCCCCATCTCCTCGCGGTCTCGCCGTTCTCGAATGGTCGTTTCCGGATCCTCGTCCTCTCCTTCGGGGGCCCGGCCGAGCCGCCACCACGGGAGCCTTCCCGGTTCCTCGCCGATCCACTCATCCTCGATCGCCCCTTTCAGCCGCCGCACGTAGGCCGCCCGCGCCGACCGTCGGGTCCTTCCGAACACTCTCAGCACCTCGTCGACGTCGACGATCGGCTCCTTCACCTTCCCAAGAAGCTCGAGATGACCGCTTAAGCCGTACTCTGCCGGGTCACTGACGATCCCCGCCATGACCGGGTTGAGATGAATGTAGATCAGCAGCTGATCGAGATAGCGTTGATCTTTGACCAGCTTCGCCTTGTACCTCCCCTGCCAAAGCGGCCCGTATACCCGGCGCCGCAGGTTGACGCCCTGGGTCACCCGTTGCTGAAGGCTTCGCATCGAACGAGAAAGAGACACGACGCCGGTCCGGACCGCCAGGTGGTATTGGTTCGAAAGCAGGCACCACGCGAAAACCGTCAGACCATCGCGCTCCACAACCTCGCGCAGGCGCTCGACGAAGGCGGCCGCATCC
>JBGMRN010000464.1:0-1553 GCA_048061535.1 Thermoanaerobaculales bacterium
TTGGGCTCGGTCATCTCCTGGAGTGAGAAGCGGATGCCCTCCTTGCCGAGGCCGGAGCTCTTGACGCCGCCGAAGGGCATGGAGTCGAGGCGGTAGTCGGTGGAGTCGTTGATGATAACCGAGCCCGAGTCGAGGCCGGCGGCCATCCGGTGGCAGATGGTGACGTCGTTGGAGAAGCCGGCGGAGTGGAGGCCGAAGTCGATGCTGTTGGCCTTGGCGATGGCCTCGTCGAGGGTGTCGACGGGGTAGAGGTTGACGGTGGGTCCGAAGACCTCGTCGTGGTGGATGGTGGCATTCTCGGGGACGTTTTCGAGGACCGTAGGCGCCATCAGGGCGCCTTCGCGGTTGCCGCCGGCGAGCACGGTGGCGCCGAGCTCCGCCGCTTCGGCCACCCAGCGCTCGACCCTCTCGGCCTCGGCCTCGGTAATCATCGGGCCCATGTCGGTGGCCTCGTCCAGCTTGTCGCCGATCGTGTAGGCATTGGTGCGGGCGACGAAGTCGTCCCGGAACGTCTCGTAGACATCGCGGTGGATGTAGATGCGCTGGACGCCGATGCAGTTCTGGCCGGCGGCCCAGAAGGCGCCGGAGACGCAGGTCTCGGCCGCCCACTCGAGATCGGCGTCTTTCCACACGATGACCGGGGAGTTGGAGCCGAGCTCCATGCCGATCTTCTTGAGGCCTGCGCGGTTGGAGATGTGCTCGCCGGCCGCGAGCCCACCGGTGAACGAGACCATCCGCACCCGCTTGTCCGAGACCAGGGCGTCGCCGAGGACGGCGCCGTGCCCGGTGAGGCACTGGAGCACGCCCGGAGGCAGTCCGGCCTCGATGAAGGCCTCGGTGAGCTTGAGGCCGGACAGTGGCGTTACGGTCGCCGGCTTGAGGATGACCGAGTTGCCGCCGGCGATGGCCGGTCCGAGCTTGTGGGCGACCAGGTTGAGGGGGTCGTTGAAGGGGGTGATGGCAAGGACCACGCCGATGGGCACCCGCTCGAAGTAGCCGCGGCGTGCCTCGCCGCCCGGGAAGGAGTCGAAGGGGATGGTCTCGCCGAGAAGACGCTTGGCCTCCTCGCCCGAGATGGTCAGGGTGTTGACCGTGCGCCGCGCCTCGCCACGGGCCTCGTTGATGGTCTTGGAGCCTTCGCGGGCGATGGTGCGGGCAAAATCCTCGAGGTTGTCGGCGACGATTGCAGCGGTCTTGAGCAGGACCTGGCTGCGCTCATAGGTGGTCATTGTGCGCGCGGTCTCGCGCGCGGCGTGGGCGGCGGCCAGCGCGATTTGGACGTCCTCGTGCGTTGCCGAGGGAACAGTGTCGATGAGGGAGTTGTCGAAGGGATCGCGCACGTCGATGGTTTCGGCGCGGTCCACCCACTCGCGGCCGATGAGCATTTTCATGATGGACTCCCGCCGGCGATCTTGATCAGGTCGATGAGGAGGGCGAAACCGGTCTCCCGGCGTCCCGCCCCGGGCCCGACGACGGTGACGTCGCCCAGCGTGTCGGTGGTGATGGTCATGGCGTTGGTAGCGCCGCCGACCCCGGCGAGAGGATGGCCGAGG
>JBGMRN010000465.1:0-1550 GCA_048061535.1 Thermoanaerobaculales bacterium
GCGGCGGTTCGCTGCCGAGGATGTCGAGGCAGTCGCCATCTGCTTCATGAACTCGTTCGCCAACCACGCCCACGAACAGGCCGCTGCAGACATCGTCCAGGCCGAGCTACCCGGCGTGTTCCTCAGCGTGTCCTCCGAGGTGTTGCCGACCATCCGTTTCTACAACCGGGTCTCAACGACCGTGCTCAACTCCTACATCGGCCCGATCCTGCGCGACTATCTCGAGAGTCTGACCCACAAGCTATCCGATGTGGGCTTCGCTGGTGTGTTGCTGGTCATGCAATCCAACGGGGGTGTCGCCCTACCCGAAGTCGCAGCACGGCGTCCGGCGGCAACGTTGCTCTCCGGCCCCGCCGGTGGACCGGAAGCTGCCGTAGCCCACACCAGGGCCCACGGCGACGACGACTGCATCGTCGTGGACATGGGCGGTACCAGCTTCGATGCCTCCCTGGTTCGCAACGGCGAAGCGGCGATGTACCAGGAGAGCGAGATCGACCGCCTGCGAATTGCGCTGCCGATGCTCGCCATCACGACCATCGGCGCCGGTGGCGGCAGCATTGGCTGGATCGACGAGGGCGGCCTGTTGCGAATGGGTCCCCAGTCCGCGGGCGCTGATCCCGGTCCGGCTTGCTACGGACAGGGAGGTGAGCAACCGACCTGCACAGACGCCAACGTGGTCCTCGGCTATCTCGACCCCGGCTTCTTCGCCGGAGGCACGATGCCGCTGCGCGAAGAAGAGGCCAGGAAGGCAATATTGCGCCATGTTGCCGAGCCCTTCGGCCTCAGTGTGGAGGAGGCAGCGGCCGGGATGTATCGCGTCATCAACACCAACATGGCCCACGGGGTCCGCGAGATCACGGTCGAACGCGGCCTGGACCCCCGCGACTTCCCCCTCGTGGTCGCGGGGGGAGCGGGATCACTTCATGCCTGCATGATCGCTCGCGAACTCGAGATCCCGAGTCTGGTGGTGCCCGCGACGGCTTCGGTCCTGTGCGCAGTCGGCATGTTGCTGAGCGACCTCCAACACGACTTCGTGCGCTCCTATGTGTGCCGATTCGGTGAGCTAGACGTGGACCGTCTGCGGGAACTGGTAGCCGCGATGGAGGAGGAGGGAGACGCTCAGCTTCGGATGGAAGGGATCGATCCCGGGAGAGTCGAGCATCGGATCGATCTCGATCTACGCTACGTCAAGCAGTACCACGAGGTAACGGTGCCCGTCGCCACCGCAGCCGTCGCCGACGGCGACCTAGCCGTGATCGCCGCCGCTTTCCACGGTGAGCATGACCGCCTCTACGGCTACAACCTTGCCGAAAGCGGCACCGAGCTCGAGCTCATCAACGTTCGGGTACGGGCGATCGGCCGGACCGACAAGCCCGAGCTCCCGACCCTACCGCCTGGGAGCACGGATCCGAGCCGAGCCCGGAAAGGCCTCCGAGCCGCGTACATCCCCGAGACCGACATCTTCGCCGACATCGGCGTCTACGACGGGCACCGGCTCCAGCCGGGTAACGTCATCGAGGGCCCGGCTTTGATCGAACGGGTCGACACGA
>JBGMRN010000466.1:0-1541 GCA_048061535.1 Thermoanaerobaculales bacterium
TTATTGAGAAGTTACCCCATAACCTCCTAACCCACAACGAAGTGAGGGAGTTAAGAAGTGAGGAACCGAAGCGGAGAGTAACTCAAAACTCAAAACTAATAACTTGACCTAACCTCCTAACCTCCGTTGCGGCCCGACGGGCTCGCGGTTCAGACGCCTCAGGTGAACCCGCTCGAGCAACTTGACGCCGCCGGGCAGCCGACCGTCTCGCTGGAAGAGGCGCTGGCGAAGGTTGATAGCAGGCGATCCACCTTTTCGCTCTCGCACTCGGGACAACGCAACCCATCGGCGCCGGCGCCGACCCGCTGCAGGCGCGAGAAGCGCGCTTCGCAGCTCTTGCATCGGTATTCGTAAATCGGCATCACACGCTCCAAACTTCGGCGGATCGCCGCTCGGATTTTCGGGTGTGCTGGTTGCGGCGTCGGCGCCTCAACCCCGCCCGGACTCGGCCTCTTTCATCTGCCGTCGCCCCTTGACGATCGCCTTGTGCTCCCGGTCGACGCGCAGCTCCAGGGAGTCGCAGACGTTGCGGCAGATCGTGAAGACGCCGTCGTCGATGATCCTGTAATAGACGTTGAGGCCGCTGCGGCGACAGTCCACCAGGCCCGCCCTCTTGAGCACCGAAAGGTGCTTGGAGACATTCGCCTGGCTCCCACCCACGTCGCCGAGAATGTCGGACACGCATCGCTCATCGGTGTGGATGCTGTGCAAGATTTTCAGGCGGGTTGGGTCGGCCATCGCTTTGAGAACCTCGGCGATACGACTCAGCAGCTCGTCTGATGCGATCACATGCCCTCCTTGAAACTTTTATCACTGATTAGTAATATAGTACTTTCTCATATGAACGTCAACAAAAATACAGGCATCGGCCTTCTTGAGAAGAATTCGACGGCTGGGTTGGTCTCGGTGATACGCTAGAATGTCCGTTCCGGCAGTATGGAGGTGAAAATGCCGACCCTTTTCGAACGCATCGTCGCTGGCGAGATTCCGTGCCATAAAATCTGGGAGGACGAGCGTCATCTGGCGTTCCTCGACATCAATCCACGGGTCGAGGGCCACACCCTCGTGATCCCCAAACAACCCTGGTTCGAGGTCTTCTCGATGGACGAGGCGCCGTACATCGCCCTGTGGTCGGCGGCCCGTACCGTTGCCATGCATCTCAAGGAACGAACCGGTTGTGAGCGGGTCGTGAGCGTCGTCCTCGGATACGAAGTGCCCCACGTTCACATCCACCTGATGCCGACCAACACCCTCGAGGAATTTCCTTTTCCACCGGTGGATCAGGCAGCCCTGGCGCGGATCGAAGAGACCGCGGCCAAGCTCAAGGCTTGACCGGCCGAACCGATCGCGCCAGAATACCCCCGCGCCGGAGTGGCGGAATGGCAGACGCAGAGGACTCAAAATCCTCCGCCCGCAAGGGTGTGCGGGTTCGAATCCCGCCTCCGGCACCAAAGCAATTCGCCGGGCGAATTGCGGCCGGGCTGTGCGCCCGGAACGCGGGGTGGAGCGGTTCCGAGATTGTCAGGGGCTGGTCGGATTCA
>JBGMRN010000467.1:0-1537 GCA_048061535.1 Thermoanaerobaculales bacterium
GACCATCTCTTTGAGCTTCTTGAGAGGGCGAACTTTCACCACCGTAGAAGCGGGCTTGGCCTTGAACATCATCTCTTCCTTGGTGAACGGGTTAATTCCCCTGCGGGCCTTGGTGGCCGGCTTTTTGACCGTGACGATCTTGAGCAGACCCGGGAGGACAAACTCACCAACAGACTTCTTGTTGATGTGGACCTTAATGACGTTGCCGAGCTCTTCGAGCACGGCGCCGACTTGCTTGCGTGAAAGCTCAGTGCTCTCGGCGATGGAGTCGAGAATCTGAGTTTTGGTGAATTTAGCAGTGGTAGTTTTTGCTTTTTTGGGCATAAATTAAATCTCCGGTTCTGGTCATTGATTGGTTCAACGCGCAGTCAAATGCACCGCTTTCTCCCCTTCTGCAAGCCGTTTTGCAGAAAAAATCCCCCATTTCAGCCTCACACACCCCACCCGGCCACTAGCGGTAGAGAAGATAATCGGCGCGGCGCGCTTTGAACTCGTCGAGGGCGGGCTGCCAGAGGGCCTCGATCTCGTCGAGGGATTTGCCACTGGCAACCGCCTCGAAGGTAGGCTGGTGGACGAGAAGTTTGCGAAAGCGCTGGTAATCGATCTCCGCGCCATGGAGGCGGTGCAGGATCGATGCGATGGCGATGCCGGCACGAATGCTCGCGGGCTGGCGGCTTGTGAGCGCGATCGCGACACCGTGACATTCCTCGTTCTCGAAGACGCTGGCTTCGGGGGTAAACATGACCGGATTGAAACGAAGTCCGGGGAGGCGCAGCGCCTCCAGTTCCCGCGCCAGGTCTTCACCATCGAGGTAGGGAGCGCCCACGATCTCGAAGGGAGTGTCGGTGCCACGGCCGACGGAGAGTTTCATGAATTCGAGCAATCCGATACCCGGGTAGAGCAGCGCCTCGGTCAGACTGCGCATGTTAGGTGAGGGATCAACCCAGGGCAACCCAGTTTCGTCGAAGAGCCGGTCGCGCCGCCAACCCTCAATCGGAACAACACTCAGTTCAAGGCCCTCAAGTTCTTCGCGTTCGGCGCGGAACATGCGAGCGAGTTCGCCGACGGTCATGCCGTGACGGACGGGGATCTCGTGAAAGCCGACAAAACTGCGTTCACCGGCCAGAACGGGACCGGCGACGACCGCCCCGCCAATGGGGTTGACGCGGTCGAGAACAATGAAACGAATACCGGCCTCCGCGGCGGCCTCCATGGCACCGCCCATGGTGGAGATGTAAGTGTAAAAACGGCAACCGATATCCTGGATATCGAAGACCAGGGCATCGAGACCCGCGAGTTGTTCGAGCGAGGGTTTGCGGGTCTCGTTTTTATAGAGGGAACGCACCGGAAGCCCTGTTTCCGAGTCGGTGCCGTCCTCGACACTGGCATCGGCCTCGCCGCGAATGCCGTGCTCGGGACTGAAGAGGGCCACGAGGTCGAGACCGGACGCACGGTGGAGAAGATCGATCGTGGTCGTCCCCTCACGGCCGCGACCGGTGTGGTTGGTGATCAGGCCGAGGCGAAGGCCCTCGAGCGA
>JBGMRN010000468.1:0-1524 GCA_048061535.1 Thermoanaerobaculales bacterium
CCTTGCCCCCTTACAAATGCCGGCGTGCCGGGAGGTTTGCGGTGGCGGGTAGGCGGAGTGGTCACGGTGACGCGCCCCCTTCCGAGAACGTGGTCGGGTCGTGGCCGACGAGGCCGGCGAGGTAGAGGGGCAGGGACAGCAGCCGGTAGTCGAGCTCGCCGCCGGGCATGCGGACGGTGTGGCGCTCGTCGGCATAGGCGCCGGTGTAAAGGCGCAGCCCGACCATCCCGCCGGATCGCCACAGGAACTGGTGGAGGGACTTCAGCGAGCCCGAGGCGCCGGCCTTGACCTCGAGCGGCAGTGCAACGTCTCCGGCCTCGAGGAGGTAATCCACCTCCGCGGCGCCCTTCGAGGATTCGCGGACCCAGAAGAAGAGGCTGTCGGCGTCTGTTCTGGACGCCAGGAGCTCCTGGCCGACGAAAACCTCGGCCAGGCGGCCGTCGAGCAGGCGTTCGAGGGGGAGGCGTCTCAGCTGATTGCTGCTCACCGCCGAGGTGTGGGTGGCGATGCCGACGTCCAGGGGCAGCAGCTTCGGCGCCGACTTTGGTCTCCGTCGGAGGGGAAGATCGAGTGAGCTTGTGGGCCACACCCTGGAAACCACGAGGGCGCCCTCCAGCTTGGAGACGGCGGTTTTCATGAGCTGCGACCTGAATCCGGGGGCGAAGCTCTCGTATCGGAACCTCGTGCCGTAGTGGTGCGGGAGGTTCTCGAAGGCCGCCTCGAGATAGGACGTTTCCCGCCCTCGTCCGTACTTCTGGATGTCCTCGGCGAGCGCTGTGACGAGGTCGGAGTGAACCCGGCGGACCGCGTCGTGGCTCTGCTCCGACCTCCAGTGGACGACCGCCTCGGGCATGCCGCCGACGAGCAGGTAGTCTCGAAGCAGCTCGAGGGCCTGTCGGTGAACCGGCGGCGGCGGGCCGGATCCCGCGAGCGCACCGTCAACGATCACGTCGAGGAGCACCTCGTGACCGATGGCGCGCAGGAACTCGAAGAAACTGAACGGCCGCTGGACTCGGAAGGTCACGCGTCCGACCGGGAAGGAGAAACCCTTGTCGGCCAGCCGAACCTCCATCAGCGAGCCTGCGGCAACGACGAAGAGATCCGGACGGTCCTCGCGGAAGAACCGGAGCCACTGGATGGCCTCCGGGCTCTCCTGGATCTCGTCGAGGAAGAGCAGGGTTCGGCGGGGCCACTCGACGATGTTGTGGCGGGTCCGCAATGCACTCAGGAGGTCCTCGTGAGAGCGGCAAGAGCGCACCATCGACAGGTCCTCGAATCGCTCGAGGTTGACCTCGAGAAACAGATCGAAGGATTTGCCGAAGTGACGCACCGAGGCCGACTTCCCGGTCTGGCGGGCGCCGCGCAACACCAGGGGCTTGCGGTCGTCCGTTTCGCTCCACCGCTTGAGTACGAGGTCGATATCTCGTGGTAGGTAGGTCATCGGACTCCCGGTTCGTTGCTCTGGATCAATAAAACACGATGGTATTTATACCAGCAAATATTATAAACACCATGGTGTTTTAT
>JBGMRN010000469.1:0-1521 GCA_048061535.1 Thermoanaerobaculales bacterium
CCCTCGTCGATGGCGGCCTCGTCGGCGAAGGTGAAGCAGAGGCGGGCGCACGCCCCTCCGGTGAGCACATCGCCGACCTGCTCGTCGGGGCCGGGATAAAAGGCGCTGCCGGGGACGAAGGCGACCTTGGCGTCGATCGCCCGCCGGAACACCTCGTCGCTATCGTTGTGAGCGAGGCGAAGCCAGAAGAAGAATCCCCCCTGGGGCTCCTGCCACGAGGCGGAACCAGCGGGCAGGTGGGCGGCCAGGGCTTGCTGCATCGCGCGGCTCTTGCCGGCGTAGGTGGCGACGATATGCTGGAGGTGATCCTCGAGCAGGCCGCGTTCGCAGTACTCGGCGACCAGCGCCTGGGTAACGGTCGAGGTGCAGAGATCCTCTCCCTGGCGCATCAGGACCATTGCTCGCACCAGCACCGGCGAGGCGACGGTCCAGGCCACCCGCACACCCGGCGCCAACACCTTGGAAAAGGACGAGGCATAGACGACCTGCGGGGCATCACCGGCGAGTCGTTTGAGGTTGGGCAGCGGCTCTCCCGAGAACCGCAGCCGGCCGTAGGGATCGTCCTCGAAGACGGGGATCTCGAGCTCGGCGGCGAGCTCGACCAGGCGGAGCCTGCGCTCGAGGCTCATGCAGGCGCCGGAGGGGTTGGAGAAATCGGGCACGGTGTAGATCAGCTTCGGGCGCCGGCCGGTCTCCCGTTCGGCGCGTTCGACCACGGCGCTCAGCGCCTCGACCTGCATCCCGTTGTTGTCGGTGGAGATGGTCGCGAAACGGGCGCCGACGTTGCGCAGACAGTGGAGGGTCCCGGGGTAGGTGGGCGCCTCCACCACCACCACGTCGCCGGGGTCGAGGAGAGCGCGGGCGACGAGGTTGACCGCTTGCTGCGAGCCGGAGGTGATGAGGAGCTCCTCGGGCTGAGGCCGGTAGCCAAGGCGTTCGGCCATCATTTCGAGAAGCGCTTCCCGCAATCGAGAATAGCCTTCGGAAGCGCCGTACTGCAGCACCGTGCGGCCGTCGCGAGCGAGGATGTCGGCGCAGGAGGCGAAGCCCTCCACGGGGAAGGTGTCGGGGTCGGGAAGGCCGCCGGCGAACGAGATCATGCCCGGCTGTTGGGTGACCGCGAAAAGCTCGCGAATGGGCGAGGGCTGCATCTTCTCGGCAAGCGTGGAAAAATGAAAGAGAGAGTTCACCGTGACCTCCGACGAGGCGGATTGTACTCCTCAAACCCGTGCCTGTGCCCGAGTCCGTGCCCGAGCCGGATTTCGAGTAGGGCGCTTCCGATTTCGGTGCGGGCATTCTGTCGACGCGCTTCCCGAGAGGATGGCACGCCGATGTGACGACGAGGACCTCGTTACATCGGGATGCCAGGCACCTCCGAACCAAAGCGCCCAAGCGCGGGCAATTCGCGTTAATGATCTGGATTGCCTCGCGCGCCGGTAATTCCGAATTCCGAGTTCCGAATTCCTAACTTCAAGTTGGATCCGCGTCCACGCCGGCGAAGCTCATTTCTCCGTCAGGAAG
>JBGMRN010000470.1:0-1508 GCA_048061535.1 Thermoanaerobaculales bacterium
TGGCCCCTCGCCGGCACCTCCGGTGAGCGATCCTGGGTTCTTGATCAGGCCGAGGGGACCTTCGCCCTTGCCTGGCGGTTGGCGATGGCGCCGGACGCCTCGTTTGTCGTCGCCGGCAACAGTTATGGTCAGGTCAAGGACCTCCCCCTCGATGGTGGGTCGATCTGCGACCTGAGCGGCTTCACCGACGGCATTCGTCCGATCGCAATTGGGCCCCAGTCACGCTTGGTGGCGGCGGGCTCCGGGGGAGGGAAGATTGCCGTATCCCCGGACGGTCAACGGGTCGCTTCAGGCGGCGAAGGCAATTCGATTCGCCTCTGGCCCATGCCGGACCTCTCCAGGCCCCCGCTCCACACCCTGCCGCGCTCAGAGCTCATCGCCAAGCTCAAGACCCTCACCAACCTCCGCGTCGTCCGTTAGGCGGACTCCCCCTCCGGCTGGAAGCTCACGGCGGGGCCGTTTCCGGGCTGGGAGACGGTGCCGATGTGGTGATCCGTCCGGCAAAAAGCGACAGTTCCTGGGTTGCTGCGGACCACCCGTGTGAATCAACCGACCTTCGGAAGTGTGCCGGTTGTCAGATAGAATGGTGCCGCGCCGTCGCCGGCTCCCGTGAACGGAAGAACCGGCCGAAGAAAGGCAGGCAACGTGGCATCGCTACCCGACGTGTTTCGGGTCCTCAACGACATGAAGTCGGACGGTATCATCGAGGATTATGCCGTCGGTGGGGCGATGGCCGTCCTGTTCTATGCGGAACCGACACGAACCTACGATCTCGACGTGTTCGTGCTTCTACCGCAATCCGATCAAACGATCGTCATGCTGACGCCCGTCTACGCCTGGCTTCAGGCGCGCGGATTCGAACCCAGAGCTGAGCACGTCATCATCCACGGCGTCCCGGTGCAGCTCATACCGGCGTACAACGACCTCGTAGAAGCGGCGGTCACCAGGGCTCGCGTACTCGACTACGACGACGTTGCGGTGCGGGTGACACCACCCGAGCACCTGATCGCGATCGCGTTTCAGACCGGTGGCGGGAAGAGACGGGAGCGTGCCTTCCAGCTCCTCGAAACGGCGGACATCGATCGTGACATCCTCGACGACCTTCTGAGGCGATTCGGAATTCAGGCGCCCTGGAGCGGTGATGAGTGATCGGGTGAGGCCGACTGAGGACCGGATCGCAGCGGTTTTTCGCGCGAAGGCCGATTGGCACCGCCGGCAGGCTCGTGCTCCGCTCAGAGAGAAGGTCCGGATCCTGCTCGAGCTGCAACGGCAGGACTACCCCCTTCTGAAACGGCACCGCCAGTTGGAGTGGTGGGAAGAGCCCTGGACAATCGAGCCCTAGCCCGCACTTCTCACCATCTTTCTACTGCGGGGCACAATGCACCGCGCGCGTCAGCGCCTTCTCGATTTGCTCGCTCGACGTACCGCAAGTACGACTTCGCTCCCAAATCTTGCGAGAGCGCAGACACGCACCGCGCCTTGCACTCCTCGCGACGAAATCTGGTGAG
>JBGMRN010000471.1:0-1505 GCA_048061535.1 Thermoanaerobaculales bacterium
GGGCGGCATATATGCCGCCCCAACGGAACATCATTCAGCGTTGGTGGGGGGCGGCATATATGCCGCCCCTACAGGGGGCAGGATTCCTAATTCCCCTCAGTCACCCTCGCCTCCGGCAAGAACCGGTTAAAAAACAACCTCAGCTCCCTCTCCTTGCCCAACTGCGAGTACTCCTCGAAGCGCTTCAGCGCCGCCACTACCATCCGGTCGTCATAGGTGTTGATGGTGCCGATGAAAATCTTCGGGTGCCTGGTCTTGGCGATGTTCTCGCCCTCGGTGTTGAGCTCCTCGAAGAGCTTCTCGCCCGGCCGCATCCCGGTGAACACGATGTCGATGTCGTCAAACGGCTTCAGCCCGAAGAGCGAAATCATGTCTTTGGCCATGTCGAAGATGCGCACCGGCTGGCCCATGTCGAGGACGAAGATCTCGCCCCCCTCCCCCATCGCGCCGGCCTCGAGCACGAGCTGCGCCGCCTCCGGGATGGTCATGAAAAAACGCACCATGTCGGGATGGGTCACCGTCACCGGCCCGCCCTGGAGGATCTGCTCACGGAAAATCGGAATCACCGAACCCGCCGACCCCAGCACGTTGCCGAAGCGCACCGACACGAAGCGCGTCGAGTAACGCGGGTTCAGATCCTGCACCACCAGCTCCGCCACCCTCTTTGACGCCCCCATCACCGAGGTCGGCCGCACCGCCTTGTCGGTCGAGATCTGGATGAAAGCCTCCACCCCGGCCTCGCCCGCCACCTCTCCCAAACTCCTGGTCGCGAGAATGTTGTTCTTCACCGCCTCGGTGGGGTTCGACTCCATCATCGGCACGTGCTTGTGAGCCGCTGCGTGCACCACCACCGAGGGTTTGAAGCGCTCCATCAGGGCCGCCATCAGGCCGCGATCGCAGACGTCGGCCACCAGCGGTACGATCGCCAGCTCCGGAAACGTCGCGCGCAGCTCCCGATCCATGTCGAAGAGCGCAAACTCCGCCCGCTCCACCAGCAGCAAGGTGCCAACCTTGAACCGCGCCACCTGCCGCGCCAGCTCGGCCCCGATCGAACCCCCGGCGCCGGTCACCATCACCGTCTTGCCGGCGAGAAAACGCTGCAGGCCCACCTCGTCGAGGGTCACCGGATCCCGCCCCAGCAGATCCTCGATCTCCACATCGCGGATGCGGGTGATCTCCACCGTCCCGCCGAGGATCTCATACAGCCCGGGGATGATCTGCGCCTTGACCGGCACGCTCTCGCAGATCTCGACGATTCGGCGGATGTCGGTCCGCGAGGCCCGCGCGATGGTGATGACCACGTGGTCGATGCCGAGCTCCGGCACCAGCCGCGGCAGATCCCGGGTAACGCCGATGACCTTCACCCCCTGGATGACCGACCCCTGCTTCTCCGGGTCGTCATCGACGAAGCCGCGGATGTCGAGGCCCATGTCGCCCCGATTCGTGATCTCCCGCGCCGCCAGCACCCCGGCTTGCCCGGCGCCGACCAGCAGAACCGGCTTCAG
>JBGMRN010000472.1:0-1502 GCA_048061535.1 Thermoanaerobaculales bacterium
GCGCCACGAGCGTGCGGGCGTGGACGATGCGCTGCGTGGCGATGGAGGTCGGGTTATGCCTTTCGGGTCTGGCGGGGAGAGCCCCGCGGGACGAAACCTCGGGGTAGCGGAGCGGGCTTGAGGAAGGCAACAGGCTGAGGGGGGGAAAGGCGGCCACGCTCGGCCGCCAGAAAGCAGTAGGCGGCCATGCACAAGGTGCCGTGGTGGTGGAACCCCCTCCATCCGCGCCCTTCGTAGTGATCGAGTCCCAGTTCATCCTTGAGTTCCTGGTAGTCGCGCTCGATGCGCCAGCGGAGCTTCGCGAGCGCGACGAGTTCGGTGAGCTCGACATCGTCCGGTACGGTCGAGAGCCAGTACTTGGTGGGCTCGCCGGAGCCCGCCGGCCACTCGATGAGGAGCCATTCGACCCCTCGCGCCTGGGTGCGCAGTCCGTCCCTGTGGGCGGGCCGCACACGTAGTGCCGCGAAGCGCGAATGCATGGTGCCCTTCGTGCCCTCGCGCCAGCGCACCGTCTTCCACTCCTTCCGCGGGAGCTGCTCGGCGAGCTCGCGAACGGAGACGGGCTTGTGTCGCGCATCGCGGCGCAGGAGCGTGGGTGGCCGCCCACGCCCGGAGCGGCGCTTGGGCGCCAGCGGCTGCCGTCCCGGTGGCCACACGGTCGTGGCTCCCTTGATCCCGAGCGCGTACGAGAAGCCGCGCTCGGTAAGTCCGTCGCGGAAGTCCGTGGCGTCGCCGTAGCCGGCGTCCGACACGATCGGGGCGGGCGGCAGATCTTCCGCCAACAGCGCGTCGATCTCCTCGAGCGCGATCCGCCACTTCTCCAGGAAGACCACATCGTCGGGGATGCCTCCTGCCGCACGACGCTCCGGATCCTTCACCCACTTCTGGGGCAGGTAGAGACGCCAAGCAGCCGGTACACTCATCGTCCGGTTCACCAGCGACACCGACAGCGCCACCTGGCAGTTGTCCTGCTTGCCCAACACGCCGCAGTACTGCCGGGCGACACCCACCGAATGCTTCCCCTTCTTCGGGATCGCCGTGTCGTCCACCACCCACGCCCCCACCGGTGCGTGACGCTCCAACTGCGTGAGGGCGTAGTCCCTCGCCACGGCCAGCACCGCCCGATCCTGCCACGGTGCGTTCGCCACAAAGTGGTGCATCGACTGATGCGCCCGACTCACGTGCCGCGGATCGATCTGTGCGGCCATCGGCTCCACGCTCTTCCGCTTCCCCGACAGCAGCAGCCCCGTCAGATACGCCTCCAGCGGCCATCGCCGATCGGCGTGGCCGACCACCTCCGCCAGTCCCTCGACGTAACGGTCGAACCTCCTGCGGTCTACGCTGCGGCGTGCCATGCACCATCATGTCATCCCCACCATCCTCGCGTCAATACTTTTATGACACAGTAGTACTAGAAGGCTGTTGAAGAAGTACAGTGGGTCGCGTGACGAGCGCCGACAAGCGCTAACGCGCTTGTTACCGTGTCAGCTCCTAGGCGGGGG
>JBGMRN010000473.1:0-1500 GCA_048061535.1 Thermoanaerobaculales bacterium
GGACCTCTCCTGTCGCGCCCGAGCTGGATATCGGCATACCGAATCGCGATTTTCGCCAGTGATCTCTCAGGAGAGAAGTTGGCCAATCGACGTGACCCATGAACTAATCGGAGATCCGTCTCACACCGAAACCCCGTCGAAGTCGACCCGAGCATTCGCAACACAATGCAGAAGACCTTAGGGCCCGCCGCGATTTTGTTTGAGCGTTCATGTCGGGTGGATGGTGTAGTTCCAGTCTCCGTGCCAGTCGTGTCGGGTGAGGGGGATGGCGTCAAGTTCGGCGTCGCTGATCTTGACGCCTTTGTGGTATTCGGCTGGGTCGTGGTCGGCTCTGATGGTGAGACCTGTTTTGGTGGTGGTGGCGGAAATGAGTTCGATGATGGTCCGTATCGAGGTGAGGGGCCGGCCTCGCCAGTTCATGGTGATGAAGGCGAACATGCGGTGTTCGATCTTGTTCCATTTCGACGTGCCGGGCGGATAGTGACATACGGTGATCTCCAGACCGGTTTCGGTAGCCAGGACGGCGAGGTGATGTTTCCAGGCTCGGATCCGGTAGCCGTTGGAACCGCCGGCGTCGGCGGTTATCAAAAGTCGGGTGGCGTCACCGAACCGATCTTTGCCCATCTGGTTCCACCAGCGGCGGATCGAGTTGACGGCGAACTCGGCAGTGTCGGCGGTGTCACCTACAGACACCCAGCCTTCGTTGTTTGAGATGTCGTAGATCCCATAGGGGATGGCTTTACCCAAGCCAGGGTCGATAAAGTCGTGGACCCGCACCTGTTCCGGTTCGCCTTTGGGCTGGTATTCCCGCCCGCCGTTGTGAAAATCGCCGATCAGCTCCTTTTTCTTGGTGTCGACTGAGATGACCGGTTCACCTGCCCTGAGATGATCGGTGACTCGGCTGTTGAGATAGCAGAACTGGGCGTCCCGGTCGGGATGGGTGGTGCCTTCTTTCTGTTTGGACGGCGCCTGGAGGCTGTAACCCATCTGATGCAACAGACGTCGCACCAGCTCCGCGGAGACCTGATAACCCTGCGACGTCAGTTCCCTGGCCAGCTGATAGGTCGATTTCGATGTCCACCGCAACGACGACATCGGCGTTCCCCGCGTCTCGGGGTCCACCAGCTCGTCGAGCGCCTCGGACAACCCGGGCTGTTTCACGATCGCCGGGCGGTCGCCTCCACCAGGTGCCCGCTGCCGATCCGAAGGCTCCACCCCCGCCTCCATCTCGCCGACTCCCCTGATCACCGTGTTGCGCGACATCCCCGACGCTTCAGCCACCCGGGTCTTGCCGCCACGGCCCAACATCTGAGCCGCCGCCCCCGCCACTACCCGCCGCTGCCGCTCACCTAAATGGGGCAGCACCTGGCCGAAGAACTCGCTCAACGCCTCCGAAGTGATCTCCACACCCCAAACACTACACCGCGCGTATTAACTTGTGGTGCACCCTTAGTGGCGCCGTGGTCGTGTTTGTAGTGCTGGCCGCCTGCGCCGGGCAGG